>JAFXSM010000003.1 GCA_017525605.1 Treponema sp.
CTGACCATCTGCAAAGTCTTTGCCGCGAAGATTTCCTTCATTCTCTTCCATTCGGTAGTGTCGCCCGGAATCGACTTGATTCCTTCCGCGAGCGAGCCGATTACTCTCTTCGCCACGTTTCCGTCCGGCTTAAGGGTGACTGCGAGCACGAGGTTGTCGTTCGGCATGTAGATTTCGTCTATGATGTCATAGCCGAATGTCTCTACCGCGATGATTCCCTTGTCCGAAAGCCCCTTGTTCAAAAGAGTGTCCTGCAGTCCGCCGATGAACATTCTGAAAATGTTTCCTGCTCCGAAGTGCACCCAAATCGGTTCTTTCTTTGTCGCCTCGTGAACTTTCGCAACATCGTATGACGGAATCTCGACGTTAGCGTTCTTCCATCCGTCTTTGTCTTTCAATCCTTCTATAGTAAGTTTCATTTTTTTTCTCCGTAAAATCTTGAAATGCCGAATCCGTTATTTTCTTGTCTGGCTCTTTTCGATTGCTTCCCAGAGTCCGTTGAGGTATGTTGCTCCGAGTGCCCTGTCGTAGAGTCCGTAGCCCGGCATTGCTTTTTCGCCCCAAATCATGCGTCCGTGGTCCGGGCGGATTGGTCCTGTGAAGCCGATGTCGTAAAGTGCCTTCATGATTTCGTACATGTCGAAATTTCCGTCCGAAGAAAGGTGGCATGCTTCCTCGAAATCAGGTTTTCCCTGCTTGATTTTCTCTCCTGTCCAAGAAGTGACCGCGCTTCCGTCTGGTCTTTGGAATGCGTTGAACCTAAGGTTTCTGACGTGCGCGAAGTGGATTCTGCCTTTGAGAGAACGAATCATCTCCGGTAGGTTGTTCTCCGGGTTCGTTCCGTAGCTTCCAGAGCAGAATGTGACTCCGTTGTGCGGATTATCTACCATCTTCATCATGCGCGTGATGTTCTTCTGGTTCGTTATGATGCGTGGAAGGTTGAAAACGCTCCATGCTGGGTCATCCGGGTGGATTGCCATATTGATGTCGTATTTGTCGCAGACAGGCATGATTTTTTCGAGGAAGTACTTGAGGTTCTCGAAAAGCTTCTCCTCGTCGATGTCCTTGTACATTGCGAAAAGTTCCTTGACGCGTGCCATTCTCTCCGGTTCCCAGCCCGGCATCACAGTTCCGTTCATGTCGCCTGAAATCGAGCTGAACATCTCTTCCGGGTTGATTGCGTCAACTGCGTCCTGAGTGTATGCGAGCACCGTTGAGCCGTCTTCTCTCACGCGCGCGAGTTCCGTTCTCGTCCAGTCGAACACCGGCATGAAGTTGTAGCATACCATGTGGATGTCTTCCTCTCCCAAATTCTTGAGAGTCTCGATGTATGCCTCGATGTCCTTGTCCCTGTCCGCGCTGCCTGTCTTTATCGCGTCGCTGACGTTCACGCTTTCGATTCCCGCAATGTGGAGTCCTGCCGCCTCAACTTCGTCCTTGAGTGCCCTGATTCTCTCCCTGCTCCAGACTTCGCCCGGCTTCGTGTCGTACAAAGTCGTGATGACTCCTTTCACTCCGGGAATCTGTCTTATCTGTTCAAGTGTTACTGTGTCAAATTTTGAGCCGTACCAACGCAATGTCATTTCCATAAAAAGTTCCTCCAAAATATGAACTATTTCAGTTGTTAATAAGCGGTTAGGGGAATCGCGGAAGATTTTTGTCGCGATGCTTTGTGTTTGTAACCGGTTACATTGTCATAATACGTCTTTTGCATTTCCTTGTAAAGCACAAAATTTGCTTTTTTTAGCACGGAAATTGTCATAAAATTGACGAATGGAAAACTCATTGCGCCTTGCAGAAAAACTTTTTGAAAGCCAGAACATTCAGACATTCATTTTTGAGCCGCCGTATGAAAATTTGGAGCGGTTCGATTCAGGTTTCCGCAATCAGTTTTTCCCGAAAGAAGATTACGGAATGCTTGGGCGTTGGACGATTTTGCATTGCTCGGAAGTCGGAAACATCTATCTTCTGGAGGATTTCTTCCGCCTTGCGTCCGTGATTGTGCCGCTTCCGGCGAAAAATGACGGCGGGGGCTTACGGTATTTCGTCGCGTCTCCTTTCACTTTCGAGCGTCTTTCAGAAAACGACATCAGCGCAATCATTCAGAAATCTTCTATTGATAATGCTGTAAATCCTGCCGTCCCGAAAAAAATGCTTTCGTTCTTTGCGGAGCTTCCGCTTGTTTTTTCGCGCGACAAATTCCAGTCGTTTCTGTGCGCTCTTTTTCCTTCGCTTTTAGATTCCGATGATATGCACATCGTCTACCATTATTTTTCCGGCGGAGAGACTTATCTGTATTCTGAATCGGATGCGGACGGAGTTGATGAGGAAGTTGCCGCCGCCATCGAAAAAAGATATGAGATTGAGAACGCAATGCAGAGCGCAGTCGAGGCGGGGGATGCGCAGTCGGCGATTTCATATTACAAAAAGATTACCCGGTTCGGAATAAAACCGCGCACGCCGAACGCAATCCGCAACCTGAAGAATTTCGCCATCGTCCTGAATTCGCATCTACGGAAGATAATGGAAAAATGCGGGGTGCATCCGTATTACATCGATGAGATTTCGCGTGACTTTGCAATCAGAATCGAGGAATGCACGACTCAGATTCAGCTTTTTGATTTGGCGATCGAGATGATAAAGTCCTACTGCACTCAGATTTCGGAGCACCGCGTGAAGTGCTACTCGGAGCCGATAAAAAAATGCGTCACATACATTGAATTTCACTATGCGGAATATCTTTCCCTGCAAGTTCTCAGTGAAAAAATGTACATGAACGCATCTTATCTTTCTTCGCAGTTCTCGAAAGAAACAGGAACCACGCTGACTGAATACATAAACCGGACGAGAATCAATCACGCGCTTCCGCTTTTGGTGCAGACGAGCCGCAGGATAGAGGAAATCTCCAATACCTGCGGCTTCGATGACATGAATTATTTTTCCCGCGTATTCAGAAAATTCGCCGGCTGCAGCCCAAGCGAATACCGGAAGAAATACAAAAAATAGATTTTTACAAAGAGAGCGTCACGCCGAACGGGATTCTCCAGCCGATGTCGGTCGCGCCAGTGTTGTAGAATGTCGAAGTCCCGCTTGCACGTTTCGTGAGTCCGGGCCCGAAATACACGTCAACGCCGGTGAACACCTCGCAGTTCTTTCCGAAGAGGAATTTCACGCCCGGCCGGATGTCCATCGCAAAGCTGTCTTTGACCGTGTAGCCGTCTTCCGAGCCGAACAAGAGCGGTGCGTAGATTCTGTTTCCGTTGTTGATTTCGATGTACGGTGTCATTTCCCCGATTTTGTAGTCGAGCTGAATGTCGTAGATGAGATAGCTCGGGTCGTCGTCCTCGCCTGTGAGCCTTATTACGAGCGGAATGCGAGCCTTCAATGTCAGTTTTTCGTTCAGGCGGAATTTCATCATGTTGTCGATTGCGATTCCTGTGAGCGAATAATCCTCGACATCTCCGTTCCTGTTGTAGCCGTAATTTGCGATTTCGCTGTTTTTTTCGTCGCCGAAGTAGAACCGGGGCATCACGAAAACGTAATACGGTGAGCGGAACGGATTTCCGATGTCGAACCCGAGCGAAAGGAGCTTGTATTTGTCGAGTCCGTTGTCGGCATACGCGATTCCGACAGATGCGTCGTTTCCAATCTTGTATTTTGCTGTCGCGCCCCATGCAAGATACGAGTCCTCGCCGTCGCCGTCCCAGTTCCAGAACGCGCCCGCCGTGTCGTCGCTTCCGCTTGAAGTTCCCGGTGCCGCGGCAAGCTCAATTGCAAGGTTTTCAACCGGCGTGAACTCGACCGCAATTCCTGCCCCGGAAACGTCGGAGTCAACGCCGCTTCCTTCTCGGTAGTTCATCCATTTCGCCTTGCCGATTTTGTTCCCGTAGACATCCTGCCACCATCTCATCTGGTCGTAATACAGATGCTGGAAGAACGTTCCGACAGTGATTTTCATCCATTCTCTCGGCCTGAACCAGACATTTGCGCGTCTTATCGTGATGTCGGCTGAATTCGCAGCTGCTCCGCTAGTAGAACTTGAGTCGTCCGGGTCGTCGCCAGTGAACGTCCAAATCATGCTGAGCGAGCCGCCTGCATAATCGCCTTTTATGTTGAAGACGAACGCGTCCTTGTTCTTCTGCTCCTGCTGGTTTATCTCGATGAACCTTGTGCTCGTCCCTTTGCCGCCGTTCGCAATGTTGCCCTCAAGGTTAATCCTTGCGTCAACGTCGATTGCGAATGCCGCATTCGATAAAATCATGGCGGCAGCAATTGCCATGCATTTCGTCATGTTCTTTTTCATGTTTTCCTTCCTTTTTCATATTTCATAATCAAAAAATTATTTGTAGTCGAAATCCGGGATTGAGTGCCACCTCTCCTTGAAGTAGTGCGCAACCATCTTCGGCTTTCTGTCGCGCGTGAAGATTCCCTTCTTGTTGCCGTTCACGCGCATCATGCTCTGGCTCGTCGCGAAGTCCGCGAAGTTCCATGCGTGCTCGCCCACGACGCAGCTGTAGTCGTCGAACGCGCGGTTGTTCATCTTGTAGAAATCAACCTGGTACTCTTCCGTGTAGAGCTGGCTGACGGTGTCGTGGAATCCTGCCACCGTGTCCGCCCCGTATTCTGTAATCAAGAGCGGTTTTCCTGTCGTCTGCCAGAAATCAAGCTCCTCGCGAAGCATTTTCTCTGAAACTTCCAAATCAGGCCCGCCGAAATACCAGCCGTAATAGCGGTTTATGCAGAACACGTCGCTAAGTTTCAGGCTCACGTCGTCCTGCGGTTTTCCGCCGACAATCGCGCTTACGAGAGTGCAAGGTCGTTTCTGAACATCGAGCGTCCTTGCAAGCTCAAACAATGGCGCGAAGTAGTCGTATGCTCCTTCGTCGTAGCTGTCAGGCTCGTTGGCGATGCTCCACATGACGACGCAGGCGTAATTCTTGTCGCGCGAAATCCAGTCTCGGATAACGTCTGCGTGATGCTCCCTCGTCTGGAGTCCTTTTTCCCTGTCGTAGGTCGGGAAAGCCTGCGCGCCGAACGCAGCTCCTCCTCCGAATTTGAAATTCAGCCCGACAGCCGGTGTCTCGTCGATTACGACGATTCCTTCCGCGTCGCACTGGCGCATCATCTCCTCGCTGTACGGATAATGGCTCGTCCTGAAACTGTTCGCGCCCTGCCATTTCAAAAGCGAAATGTCCTTCGTGTTCATCGGGAGATTCAGTCCGCGCCCTGCTGGGAATGTGTCCTCGTGCTTTCCGTAGCCCTTGAAATAGAACGGTTTTTTGTTGATGAGGAATTTCTGACCTTCGATTTCGACAGTCCTGATTCCGTACGGAAGCGTGTATTCGTCCTCGCCGTACTGGACTGTGATGCTGTAAAGATATGCGCTGAGCGGCTGCCAGAGCTTTACGTTCTCGATGCGAATCGTTCCGCTGAGACCTGTGTTTTCCGCAACGACTTTTCCTGATTCGTCACGCGCAATCACCTTGCAGCTTTTTTCGGAAGCCTCTCCGCCTTTCGCTTCGACCGAATATTCGACAGTCGCGCTTTTCGCCTCTCCGTCTTTCCATTCAACAGAAGAATTCAGCGTGATGTCGTTTATGTAGCTTTTCGGAGTCGTGTAGATTCTGACGGGGCGTGTGATTCCCGCGTAGTTGAAAAAGTCGAAATTCGGCTCGTTGTGCTTTTCAGGTGCGCCCCGTCCGCTGAACATTCCGCCTTTCCTTCCGACAGGGAGCGTGTCGTAGCCGATTTCGTTGTTCACTGCAATCGTAAGGATATTCTCCCCGTCGCATATTTCATCTTCCGAAAGCTCGACTTCGAACGGAAGAAATCCGCCTTTGTGAGTGCAGAGGAGTTTCCCGTTCACAAAGATTTTCGCAATGTGCGTCACAGCGTCGCACCTGAGAACTACGCGCTGAGTTTTCCTCACGAACGAAGGAATCGCGAATGTCCGCTGATAGAATGCCCATCCCCAGTGGTCGCGGAATTCCGCCGAGTCGAAAATGTCGTTGAATGAAGACGGAACAGCAATCGTCCTTGAGTCTTCGAGTGGGCGTGAAGCCCAGTTTCCGCTGAATCCTGTATTGTTTTTGTCGAGCTTGAAATTCCAGATGCCGCTGAGGTCAGAAAGCATTCGGCTGGGTGTCATAATTGGGTACAACATAAATTCCTCCGTGATTGTCCGTGATGAAATGAAATTGGGTAATCGAATTAGATATTCTTATTGAAAGTTTTAGTTCTGCGCTCCGTGAAGCTTTTCAGTGTTCTCAAGGACGCGCTTTCTGTTGAGCGGGTACAGGAAGAAGAGAGCGAGTGCCATAACAGCAAACGCAACCGCCGGCGCAAGGCTTGCCGCATTGTATATTCCGTTCGTGACAGATTCGTCGAACGCAGTTTCTTTCGTGTAGCCGATGAGCGAAAGCATGAATCCCGTGAGACCCGCGCTGAATGCCTGTCCGAGCTTTCTTGCGAACGAGTAGACCGCGTAGACGGAGCCGTCATTGCGCTCTCCGTTCTTGATTTCCATGTCGTCGATAACGTCCGTAATCATCGCCCAGCAGAGAAGGTTGAAGCTTGCAAGTCCGATTTCGCCGAACACGATGAACACCATCCAGACGACAAAGTTGTGCGTGTGGGCAAAATATGCGGCAAACATCGCGACAGAGCCGATGACAGAGCCGACAATCGCGAATTCTTTCTTTCCGATTTTTCCCGAAACCGTGCTTGCGAATGTCGAAATCACGAGCATCGTGGCAGTTCCCAAGAGCTGCGCGATAGACATTGCCTCGCGGTTCTTGAAGTAGTTCGGGTAAATGTAGTTGTTCATTCCCTGTAAAAGATTCTGTGTCACAAGAAGGACGAGCGCACATGCAATCATTCCCAAAAGGGCGCGGCTTGAAAGAATCGTCCTGAAGAAAACGCCGAACTCGAACTTTTTTGTGACCTGCTTCATCTTCACGCGCTCTGTCGAAAGGAAGTAGCAGAGCGAATAGGAGATGATTCCGATGATTCCGCAGACGACGGCAGCGGCGAACATGTGCTCGCCCGAGAAAACGACTTTTCCGGCAGCGTCTTTCTGGAACACGAAAAGCGGAAGTGCCGAGCCGATTCCCGTGATTGCGATTTTCGCGCCGATTCCGCGGAACGTCGAGAGCGAAGTTCTCTGTTTCGGGTCTGCGGTGATTGCGGAAGCCATTGAGCCGTAAGGAATGTTGATTGCTGTGTAGCAGACTGAGCCGTAAAGAAGATAAGTGAAGAAGAGCCAGCCGATTTTGAATCCCATCGGCATGTTCCTGAACCAGAACGCGAAGATGAGCGCGCAGGAGATTGCGACCGGTGCCATCATGCGGCGAATCCACGGAAGAAATTTTCCCTTTTTCGTGACCGGGCTTCTGTCGCAGACTTGCCCCATGAACACGTCCGTGAACGCATCGACGAATTTCGCTACCATCATCATAAGGCCGATTACCGCAGCAGGAACGCCCATTATGTCGGTGTAGAATTTCATCAGGAACATCGCGCACAACATGAACGAGAAATCGTTGCCACAGTCCCCGAACATATAGCCGATTTTGTCTCTGAGACCGAACGGTCTCGCTTCTTTTTCATTAGCCATAAATAGCCCCCTTTATGTTTTTCATAGTCTAAAGGCGGATTCATGGCTAATCATGGATTATTTTTGTGACATTTAGCACGGATTTTGTCCGATGTACACATTTTTTGTATTTACCTGCTTGCCTCGAAAATGTTCAGCATGTCGTCCGTGAAAAGCACTTTCGCGCTTCCGACTTTTCCGCCTGTCGCAGCCGCGCATTTTTCCGCAAGCTCCTTTATCTGCTCGTCGGTCGGATTTATCCCAAGCTCGCGCAAATTCGTCGGCATCTTTATCTCGCGGAAGAAATCCTCGGTCGCTTCGATTCCCTTCATCGCGATGTCGAGGTCGCTGTCCGTTTCTTTGACGCTGACATTCCACACTTTTAGCGCGAATTTCTTGAACCGTCCCGTGCAGTCTGTTACGACATACCTTGCCCAAGTTCCCCAAAGGGCTGCAAGACCCGCCCCGTGCGCCACGTCGAACATTCCGCCGAGTTCGTGCTCAAGCCTGTGCGTCGCAAAATCGTCGCCATAGTTTCCTAGTCCTGTCAAATCGTTGTGGCTAAGGCTTCCTGCCCACATTATTTCGGCCCGCGCATCGTAGTCGTTCGGATTCTTCAATAATATCCTCGTGTTCGCGATTACCGTCCGCATGAGCCCTTCCGCGATTTCGTCCGTAATCATCATGTTGCCGCCTTTAGTGAAGTACCTTTCCATAGTGTGCATCAGGATGTCGGTCGCCCCGCACATTGTCTGGTATTCGGGGAGCGTCATCGTGAGTTCCGGGTTCATTATCGCGAAACGTGGCCTGCAAAGGTCGGAATGCGAGCCGCGCTTTTTCCATCCGTCCTCGTTCGTGATTACCGCGCTGCTGCTCATCTCGCTTCCGCTTGCCGCAATCGTCAGGATGACTCCGATTGGAAGGCACGCTTTCGGCGAATTCTTCTTCTCGAATATTTCCCAAACGTCAAAATCGTTCGTCGCGCCGTATCCGATAGCCTTCGCGCTGTCGATTACTGAGCCGCCTCCGACAGCGAGCAGAAAATCGACGTTCTCTTTCTTGCAAATCTCGATTCCCTTCCGCACGAGCGAAAGCCTCGGGTTCGGGACAACGCCGCCGAGTTCCGTGTAGTCTATGCCAACTTCCTCAAGCGATTTTTTGACGCGCTCGAGAAGCCCCGTCTTTTTGACGCTTCCGCTTCCGTAGTGCAGCAGCACCTTCCTGCATTTCTGCTGTGCCACGAGCTTTCCGACCTCGTTCTCGCTTCCTTTTCCGAATACGATTTTCGTCGGCGCGTAAAAGTTGAAATTGTTCATTTGTTCCTCCTGTTTTTGTTGATTTTGTTTCGTCCATTTTTTTTCATTCGGTTAGTTCATTGTAAATTTGAGAAAGGAACTTTGCAAACTTGAATAAAAGCGAGTCCTAAGCGTTGCTATGGATTGACGGTTGTTAGTGTGATATAACATTGTTATGAGCATTACTTTTTGGGGACTTCTTGTTCCGTTTCTGGGGACCGCTCTCGGTTCGTCCTGCGTTTTTTTCATGAAAAGGGAGATGAATGACAGCGTTCAGCGTGCGCTTCTCGGGTTCGCGGCTGGTGTCATGGTCGCAGCGTCCGTCTGGTCGCTTCTGATTCCTTCTATGGATATGTCGGATTCGCTCGGTCGTCTCGCGTTTATTCCCGCGCTTGTCGGCTTCGCGCTTGGCGTTGCGTTTCTTTTCTTTTTGGACAGGATAACGCCGCACCTCCACGCAGTCGCAAAGAATCCAGAGGGGCCGAAATCTTCCGTCGAAAAGATAAGCCGAACGATGATGCTTGTCTTAGCTGTCACGCTCCATAATATCCCTGAGGGAATGGCTGTCGGCGTTGTGTTCGCAAGTTTCATGAACGGCAGTTCGATTTCTTCCGCTGACGCGCTCGCTTTGTCAATCGGAATAGCGATTCAGAATTTCCCCGAGGGTGCGATTATCTCGATGCCGCTGAGAGCCGAGGGAAACTGCAAATTCAAATCTTTCGTTTACGGAACTCTTTCAGGGGCTGTGGAGCCTGCCGCAGCTCTCATTACGATTCTTCTCACGTCTCTCGTCCTTCCGTTTCTCCCGTACCTGCTTTCTTTTGCTGCCGGCGCAATGGTCTATGTCGTCATAGAGGAACTTCTTCCCGAGGCCACGCGGGACGAAAAGACCGACATCTGCACAATCGGCTTCGCGTTCGGTTTCGCTTTGATGATGGTTTTGGACGTGGCATTGGGATGAGATTTTTCCGCTTGACCGGATTTTAGAAGCGTATTAAATTAAAGTTATCCTTGTCTATCTTTTGTTAGACTTGTAGATAGAACAGTGTTATACGATAATTGAGATAGTATTCTGTATGATTTGCACGAGATTTCTCCGCGGCAGGCTGTTCTCGCACAGAGCCTGATTGCCGTCCAGGAAGGAATCGCGGATATCTCCGTGAACACACATATCGGCTCTTATCTCATTCTGTTCAATCCTTCCGTTATTTCTCAGTCCGAAATCGAGAATCTTTTCAAGGCACTCGGCCCGAAATATCTTGAGGACGAAAAACTTCTTGAGGCAGTTTCGCAGATTCCGATTACTGAAAGCATAATGAGCATTTTCGTGGACACGATGATAACTCATTTTGCGAAAAAACTCCTTCCGCTTCCGATTAGGCATTTGCTTCTTTACAAAAACATCATTCCGCGTGTTTTCGAGGCTCTCGGAGTCTGCATAAAGACGAAGAAGATTTTCTCGACGCAGATGCTCGATGCGACCGCGCTCACAGTTGCCGCGCTCACAGGAAACACGAACACCGCAAGCTCGATTTCCATGCTCTTGCGGATGGGCGAGGACATTGAGGACGTGACAAAGCGCACTTCTTACGGGAATCTTGCGCACAAGCTCCTGATTTCCGATGAGCCTGTCCACATTCTTGAGGACGGGGAGGAAAAGACGATTCCTGCGGCTTCGCTCAAAAAAGATGACCTTGTAATCGTCCGCGAGGGAAGCCTGATTCCGTGCGACGGTTCGGTCGAGAAGGGCGAGGGCATGGTGAACCAGGCGAGCATCACTGGGGAATCGCTTCCTGTCGAGAAAAAATGCGGAAGCGGCGTGTTCGCGGGGACAATCCTTTGCGAGGGCGAGCTTGTGATTAGGACGCGCTCCACTGGGCAGGACACGAAAGTGCAGAACATCATTCAGATGATAGACAACTCGCAGAATCTGAAGGCGAATGTTCAGCGTCGTTCGGAGCTTCTTGCGGAAAAAATCGTCCCTCTCAACTTTGCGCTTGCAGGAATCACATGGCTTTTCACCCGCAACCTGACAAAAACGATGTCAACGCTCATGGTCGATTATTCGTGCGCCATGAAACTTGCCGCGCCGATTGCTGTCCTTTCCGCGATGAAGGAGGCTGCATCGTTCGGAATCAGCGTGAAGGGCGGGAAATATCTTGAGGAGGCGGCAGAGGCGAAAACTGTCATCTTCGACAAGACAGGAACTCTCACGTTCGCGAATCCTGTAGTCGAGAAGATTTATCCGATGAAGGATTTCACTGAGGATTTCGTATTGCAGACCGCGGCGTGTCTTGAGGAACATTTTCCGCATCCGCTCGGACGCGCTGTCGTCGCATTTGCGGATGAGAGAAAGCTTCTGCATCCTGAGAACCACACGAAGGTCGAATACATCGTCGCGCATGGAATCGCATCCACTCTTGACGGCAAAAAAGTCAGAATCGGAAGCGCGCATTTCATTTTTGACGACGAAAAAATTCCGTTCGATGAAAATGTCAGGAAAATTCAGGAAGAATCTTTGCAGACCGGTCAGTCGCTTCTGTATCTTTCGTACGACGGTGAACTTGCAGGAATCCTTGCGATTGGAGACCCTGTGCGGTCGGAAGCCCGAGATGTCATTCAGAAGCTCCGCGCGACCGGAATCAGCCGCTGCGTGATGATTACTGGCGACACTGAGGGAGCCGCGAAAAAGATTTCGGAAAGTGCTGGGCTTGATTTTTATTACTCGCAGGCACTTCCAGAGGACAAAGTTTCGCTTGTCGAAAAAGAAAAGTCTTTCGGGAAAGTAATCATGCTCGGTGACGGGATAAATGACGCTCCGGCATTGAGCTGCGCGGACGTGGGAATCGCAATCGAGGGAAGCTCCTCAATCGCGAGCGACACTGCGGACATCGTTCTTACGGAGGGCGGTCTTGATAATGTCGCGCTCACGAGGTGTTTGGGGCAGGGGCTGATTTCAAAAATCAACGCGAACAACCTTATGATAATCGAAATCAATTCGCTTCTGCTTTTGCTCGGCGTTTTCGGTTTGATTAGCCCGCAGCTTGCCGCAATCCTTCATAATTCGGCGACGGTCGGAATCAGCGTGAAGGCAATGCAGCCGCTTTTGTGTCAGGAGTGAATATGATTACAAGTTTTTTTCCGGGGCGAGTGCGTCTTCGTGCCCCGATTTTCAAGGAATCGGATTTGGTCGAAAAAGCCCGCTCGATTCTGCAGAGATGCGATGCTGTGAACCACATCGAGAACAATCTACTTACGGGGAGCGTCCTGATTGAGTACAGCCCGTCAAAAGTTCCGATGCAGAAATTGACCTCGATGCAGGATTTTTTCACCGCGCTTGCAAAAGAAGCACAGCATTTCGACGGCACGAACCGCCAGAAGATTCTTTCAATGCTCGACGAGCTGGAAGGAATTTTTTGAAGCAGGGAATTTCTACTGAAAACTTTTACGAATTTTTCAAAAGTTTTCAGTAGAAAAGTGCAAGTTTCGTTTTTCGGAATCCGTATGGATTTTAGCGAGATGCAGTGCTCAAACGAATGCATTCCTATTTCAGTCACGCATTCGGGGATTCTCACCGACTCAATGAAATCGCAGTAGGAGAACGCGCCGCAATCGATTTTTGTAACGGTGTCTGGAATATCCACGTTTTTCAGGAATTTGCAGCCGGAGAACATTCCGTTGATTTTCGTCAGGCTTTTCGGAAGCGACACTGAACGCAGCGACTCGCAATTTTTGAACATGTCATCTTCGATTTCCGTCACGCTGTCAGGAATAGAAACTGAAACGAGATGGTCGAAATAAGAGAACTCGGCTTTTCAGATTTTTTGAACCTGCTTGATTTTCTCAATCTTTGCTTTTTCGATGTCGGTGTCGTCCATTTGTTCTTTCTTCTTATATTTAGTGTCATTCCGAAAATGAAACGCCTTCAAACAGTTTACGACAAATGAAGGCTGACTTTGTGCAAAAGAAAATCCACAATGTTCAGATGCTCGATTCCGTCGTGGCTCAAATCAATTCTGTCCAAAGAAAGCACATATTTCGGAGAAGCGTCCGTAATCTTGTCGTATGCACCGAATTCCCGCTTTATCGTTTCCTCGGTCGCAAGAAGATATGCGACTTGAATAAAGCATTTTTTGTTATCTTTGACTGCCACAAAATCAATCTCGCCTTTATACGTTTTTCCGGTAAAAACCGAAAAGCCCTGAATCAAAAGCTCATTGTAAATTATGTTCTCCAGAAAAAAAGTGTCCTCGTAATTTATTGTGTTCGTGTTCAGCGTGCGAAGACCTGTGTCTGTTGCGTAAAACTTATCAGATGTATCAAGCGCGGTTTTTCCGACAATGTTGTATTTTTTGCACGAATGAAGAAGATACGCTTTTTGAAGTTTTTCAAGATAATTGTAAATTGTGCGTGCGCTAACAGATTTTTTGCTTTTCTGAGAATAATAACGCGCGATGTTCTCGGCAGAAAATTCTTTGCCCGCATTCGACATTATGTAAAGCGAAATGTCCTTGAATGCCTGCCTGTCGATTTTGCTCGATTTTTTGATGATGTCGCGGTTTATGATGTTTGAGTACAAATTATCCAAAAATCTCTTTATTGAATTTTCTTCCCTAAAGCTGAACCGCAGTGGAAATCCGCCCCATTTGATGTAATCTTTGATGAATTCGTCCGGTGTACATTCAATTTTGTTCAGAGCCATAAAATCAACGGATTCCTTAAAGCTGAACGGAAAAATCTCAAACTCAACGGTTCGCCCAGTCAAAAGAGTTGCAAGCTCGCCTGAAAGCATTGTGGAATCGCTGCCAGTCACGAAAATGGAGCAATTGAATTTTGAGCGCAACGACGCAAGCAGTTTTTCAAAATTCTCGATGTGCTGAATCTCATCAAGGAAAATATAGTATTTGTCATCGTCAACGATGCGGCTTTTGATTTCCGCGTGAAGCTCATTTGCGTCGGTAATAAACGAATAATCCAAATCCTCAAAATTTATGCTGATAATGTGAAAACCTTTGCCGCCACGCGAAAGAATCTCATCTTTTATAGTTTCCATCAAAACTGATTTTCCCGAACGACGAGCGCCAGTTATAACTTTTATAAGGTCAACATCGTAATACGGACGAATAAGTTTCAGATAATCCTCGCGAATAAGTTCCATATTTTCAAAAACTCCTCAAATATTCAGTTTTATGCAAAAATAAGCACTTTTATTTTCATAAACTAGCGTTTTCAAAATATTCTTGCAAGAATAGAGTTGTATATTTTCACTAAAAATGTTTTTCATAATTTCTCATTGGTTGTAATTTTTCCTATTTTTCAAGTCATGGGCGAACAAGTTTTCGGAATCTATGCTTCGGCTTCGCTCAGCAACCAGATGCTGAAACAAGCTTTCTTACGAAAGCCGTTCAGCATACAAGCGTGTTTTATTTCTCCGCGTCTCCGTCCGTGCAATGCACCACTTTGGCTGGCACTTTGTCGTCCCAGTCCGGGCACTTTGGCATTTTGTTCCATTGTTCCACAGTTCCGTCGAACTCGATTGAAGAAAGATTCTCACTGTCCTGAAATGCGCAAGGGTTTATCTTCACCACGTTCTTCGGAATCCTTATGGATTTTAGCGATATGCAGTGCTCAAACGAGTGCATTCCGATTTCAGTCAAGCCTTCGGGGAGTTTCACAGACTCAAGGGAATCGCACCAGAAGAACGCCCCGTTGTCGATTTGGGTAACGGAGTCGGGAATGTCAATGTGCTTCAGGGATTTGCAACTCTGGAACATTTCGTCGATTTTCGTAATGTTTTTCGAAAGCGACACGGAACTCAGCGCCTCGCAATACTTGAATATGCCGTCTCCGACTTCCGTCACGCTGTCAGGAATCGTAGCGGAAACGAGGTTCCGGAAATAAGAGAACGCAGTTTTGCCGATTTTTTTAACGCCGTCGGCAATGATTAGCTTTTCGAGCAGATAGCTGTACCCCGGCTTCCAATTCCGATTTTCTTCGATTTCCGTCATTCCCACAAGCTCCAGCTCTTTGACGGTTTTGAAATTGATAGGCCTCATAATTCCTTGCGTAAAGAAACGAGCCTTGCCGTTTTTGTTTGGCTTGAGCGTTATGTCCTTTGCAAGCCGAATCGGGATTTCAAGAGGCGGGAGCTTCGTGCTCATAAGAGCGTCGAAAATCTCAAGCGAACTTTTTGTCTCGTCAGCGAGTGCGTCCACGATTTTTGGCACATCGCTGGTCCATTTCTTAGCGTTCGCACTCGCTTTCAAAAGCACGTTGTTTCCGTTGATATTCACCAGAAGGATTGTGTCCGCTTTTGTGGATTTGACGCTTTCCACTGAGAAATCCTCAATGCCCTTTTCCTTGATTGCCTCAGAGAACACTGTCGTTGCGGTAACCTGCTGAACCTGCTTGATTTTCTCAAGCTTTGCTTTTTCGATGTCTTCTGTGTTGTTCATTTGTACTTTCTCCTAAATATTTATATTTCTGTTTCGCCGTCAGAACAATGCACGACTTTTGCAGGAACGTTCTTGTTCCACATTTCGCCTTTCTCAATGGCGTTCCATTGCGAGAGCGTGCCTCGGAAATTGATTTCTGAAAAAGCAGTGCAGCCACGGAAGGCGGTTTGTCCGATTTCCGTAACGCTTTCGGGAAGCAATGCGGAAACGAGGTGATTTAAATAACCGAATGCCGACTCTCCGATTTTTTCCACGCCGTCGGCAATGATTAGAGTTTCAAGCGGATAATCTGCACCTCGATGACTAAGAGCATTTTTTTCGATTTCCGTCACGCCCACAATTTCCAGCTCTTTTGCGGTGTAGAGAAAAGAGATTTTCCTCAGAAGACCTTGGCTGAAGAATCGGATTTTTCCGTCTTTGCTCGGACGCAGCGTCAGAGCGTGAGGAAGATTTTTTGAAACTTCAAGAGGCTGGAGCTTTGCTTTCATAAGAGAATCGAAAATCTCACGGGAGCTTTTTTCTTTGTCACAAAGCGCGTCCACGATTTTTGGAACGTCGCTGGTCCAGTCAAAAGCATTGGCTTTCACTTTGTAAATCACGTTGTTCTCGTTGACTCTCACCCAAATGATATTCACTGTTTTTGTTGGAATGAACGATTCCACAGCGTAATCCTCAATGCCCTTTTTTTTGATTGCCTCAGAGAACAAGGACGTTGCGCTGACTTTCTGAATTTTCTTGATTTTCAGCTGCTTCGCTTTTTCCTTATCCGCCTGCACTTCAAGGATTGGCTCTTTCTTTGCTTTTCTTGCGTCGTAGAGTTTTCCCGTTTTCTCGTTGAACGGGTACAGCGTGGAATGCGACACGATTTTCTCCACAGAGCCGCAGCCAGAAAATGCACCTTTGTAAATAATCCTCATTGTCGAAGGAATTTCGATGTATTTGAGAGCCTTGCAATTATTGAACGCATAGCCGTCGATTTCCTCCACGCCCTCGCTTATGACCACGGACTCAAGACAGTCGCACTTATCGAACGCATACCGACGTATTTCCTTCACGGTGTCGGGAACTGTAACGCTCGTTGCGCTTTTGTCTACGCACGCGATGAGCGTTCCGTTTTTCACCATCAAAGTGCCTTTTTTCCACTCGCCGTCCGAGCATTTCACGCTCGTCACAGGTGCAACGCAAAGAAGATCATGAAGACCGCCCATATTATCCCATTGTGCCACCGTTCCGCGGAACTCGATTTGGCTGAGCGACGTGCAATAATCGAACCCCCACTGCCCCAAATCTTCCACTCCGCTTCCAATCACAATCGACTTGAGAGCCTTGCAGTCAGAAAACACCTGATAGCAAATCCTCTCCACGCTGTCGGGGATAACGATGCTTTCAAGGGCAGTGCAGCCAGCAAACGCATAGGATTCTATTTTTGTCACGGTCGAAGGGATTTCAACCGATTTGAGAGCCGTGCAGCCTTCAAACGCGTTCTCTCCTATCACCGTAACGCCCTCGGGGATTTTAATCGACTCAAGAGCAGTGCAGCCCTTGAACATCTTATTCTCGATTTTCAACAAGCTCGAAGGAAGCTCAACAGTCTTTAGGGCAGTGCAGTCTTCAAACGCGCTTGAGTCTATCTCCGTAACGCTTTCCGGGATTTTAATCGACTCAAGAGCAGTGCATTTGCTGAATGCGGGATAACCAATCATCGTCACGCCTCTTCCGAACTGCACCGACTTGAGCGACTCGAAGCCAAAAAATCCCAAACCTAGAGCCCACTCGTTAATAACCACGGATTCAAGCGTCTTATAGCTATTCCTGATTGTAAAGGGTTCGATTCTCTTAATCCCAGCAGGGATAACCAAATTCACCAAGCCTTCTTTGCATTTGGTCACAACGCCGTCTTCGATTGTCAGAACATCATTTTCTGTGTCGTTCATTTGTTCTTCCTCCTTATATTTCCGCGTCGCCGTCCGTGCATTTCACGGTTTTGAGGGGTGTTTTAAAATGCCAGTCCTTCCTCTTTTCCATTCTTTTCCATTGTTCTATCGTTCCGTCGAATTCGATTTCCGTAAGAGCTGTGCAGAACTGAAACGCACTTTCACCGAGTGTCCTCACGGAAGATGGAATCTTTATGGATTTGAGGGATTCGCAGAAACTGAACGCATAGCTTCCGATTTTCCACACGCTGTCAGGAAGCGAGACTGAAACGAGGTTCTTGCACGATGAGAACGCAAAGTCGCCGATTGAAGCCACGCTGTCTGACATGATTACCGTTTCAACTTCATGAGAAGCTTTTTCCTCCCAAAACACCTCATTGGTCGCCCTCACCCAGCTCACGCCGACAATCTCCAGCTCTTTTATGGCGGAGCTGAATCTGAGTTTCGGCAGCGTTTCCTGACTGAAGAAGCGCACTTTTCCGTTTTTGTTCGGCTTCAAGCTCAGTTTTTCCGAAAGCTTGTTGTTGATTTCAAGGGGCTGGAGCGGTGTGTCCATGAGCGTGTCGAAAATCTCATTGGAACTTTTTTTCCCGTCTGTGAGCGCGTCCACTATTTTCGGAAGCTCGCCAAGCCATTTCTCCGTTTTCACCGGCACTTTGAAAACCACGTTGTTTTCGTTTGCGCACACAAGAATCGTGTTCGTCGTTTTTGCGGAATCTACGATTTCCACGGAACAATTCTCAATTCCCTTTTCGTTGAGTGCCTGCGAAAACAATGCCGTCGTGCTGACCTTTTGAATCTGCTGGATTTTCGCAACCTTTGCATTTTCTTTTGCCGCGTGCAGCTCAAGGACTGGCTTTTTCGTTTTGTTCGTCGCGTCGTAGAGCTTTCGCGTCTTCTCGTTGAACGGGAACAGCGGCGAGCGCGACACGATTTTCTCGACCGAGCCGCAGTCGTCGAATGCGCCTCTGTACATTTTTTTCAGCGTCGAAGGAATTTCGATGTATTTGAGGGACTTGCAGCCCTTGAACGCAATATTATAGATTTTCAATAAGCCCTCGGGAAAGACCACGCCTTCAAGCGACTCGCACTTGTAGAACGCACTGTTGCCTATATAGCGCATTGTCGAAGGGAAGACAACGGACTTGAGCGACTTGTGTTTTTCGAACACGTCTTTTGTAATTTCAGTCACGCCTTCAGGAATGATGAGGTTTTCTATGTTTTTGTCGAAGCAAGCAATAAGGAAACGTCCATTTTCCACCAGAATGGAGCCTTTTTTCCATTCGCCGTCAGAGCATTTCACGCTCGTCGCAGGCACATCGAACAAAAGATGTTGCCGACCTTCCTCATTTTCCCATTCTGAAAGAGTCCCGCGGAACTCGATTCCACAAAGCGACGTGCAGTCGTGGAACGCATTTTCTTCGATTTCAGTCACTCCGCTTCCAATCACGACTGACTTGAGCGATGTGCAGCCATAAAACACTCCGTATTTTATGCAGTCCACGCCGTCGGGAATAACCACGGACTCAAGCGACGTGCATTCCTCAAACGCACCGTCGCCGATTTCCTTTACGGTCGAAGGAATCTTGACGGACTTGAGCGACGTGCATTCAGAAAACACCTGCTTCCATATTTTCGTCACGCCCTCTGGAATGTTCACCGACTCAAGCGACGTGCACCTGTCGAACGCGCTCCAGCCGAGTTCCTTAACGCCGCTTCCAATCAAGACAGATTTGAGAGACGTGCAGTTCGCGAACGCGCTTGTTATCAATTCCGTAACGCTGTCGGGAATAACAACGCCTTCAAGCGACTTGCAACCATAGAACGTGTGCCATCCGATTTTCTTTACGCTCGAAGGAATCTCGACCGACTTTAGCGACTGGCATTCATTAAACGCAATGTCGCCGATTTCAGTCACGCCCTCAGGAATAACCACCGACTCAAGAGCCTTGCATCTAAGGAACGAAGATGCTTCGATTGTCGTCAAGCCTTTTCCGATATGCACCGATTTTAGAGCGTTGCAGTCCATGAATGTCTCTTTTTCCATTTCCGTAACGCTGTCGCTGATTACCACCGACTCAAGCGTGTCGCGGCAGTTCGTGTCCTTTAGCAGCGTGTTTCGGATTCCCGTCACGCCGTCGGGAACAACCAAGTTCACCAAGCCTTCTTTGCACTTGGTCAAAACGCCGTCTTCGATTGTCAAAACATCATCTTCCATTTTTTGTTTCTCCCGTTTTTTTATTCCGAAGTGATAATTATATGACGAATGTCTGATTCTGCAAAAAGAAGTATTTGCGCATAAAAAACACAGACGATTCCTACTTTTTATAGAAGAAATCAACGTGTTTTTGCTCGAAGCCGTGATGTTCCTTAAAATGTATTTGAGAACAGTTCTAAAGATTTTTTATTTTCGGTAAAATTCACTTCCATAAATGTTTTATTTTCGTGAAATTTTGCATTTTCAAATGTTTTATTTTCGGTATAAAGTAATTTTATGAAAGGCATACCTTTTAAGCGAAAATTTTATGATGAAATGCTGGAATGGAAGAAGACTTCTAACGGAAGTTCTGCACTTATGATTGACGGTGCACGACGTGTTGGGAAATCCACCATTGCGGAAGAATTTGCAAAAAATGAATATGATGATTATCTTCTCATTGATTTTGTAAACGCATCCAAGGACATAAAAGACAATTTCGCGAACCTCGGAAATATGGATGTGTTTTTCAGAAATCTTTTTCTTTTTGCAGGCAAGGGGCTAAAGTCAAATAATTCTGTCATCATCTTTGATGAGGTGCAGAAGTTTCCGCGGGCACGAGAAGCAATCAAATATCTTGTAAAAGACGGCCGCTACCATTACATCGAGACAGGTTCTCTCATCAGCATTAAAAAGAAAAGTCAGGACATTGTAATTCCTTCGGAAGAAGATAAAAGAAAAATGTATCCGATGGATTTTGAAGAATTTCTTTGGGCGACTGGAGACAATGTGACTGCTCCTTTCATAAAAGACTGTTTTGAAAAAAGAATTCCTTTAGGCGACAAAATTCACAGAAAGATAATGACAACATTCCGAACCTATTTTGCAGTTGGAGGAATGCCGCAGGCCGTAGATGCTTACGTTCAGGGAAAGACTTACCAGGAAATTGATATGGTAAAGCGGAATATTCTCAGTCTCTATGAAGAAGACCTTGGAAAATATGATGATGAGAATAATGAAAAAACGACTGCAATCTTTAAGGCAATTCCTGAACAGCTTTCAAATCATAATTCAAAGTTCAAGTTTTCTGGTATAAATGAAAATGCCCGCTACAGAAATTATGTCTATTCTGTGAAATGTATCGCCCAGTCAATGATTGGAAATTATTGTCGGAATGTAACGAACCCGCAGATTACCCTTGATTTGTTTGCCGAGTCTGATAACTTCAAGCTTTTCATGGGTGATACAGGTCTTTTAGTTACGCAGATTTTAAGAACTTCAAACATAGTACAGGAAGATTTGTACAGGAAAATCGTTACATGGCATTTGGGAGCAAATCTTGGAATGATTTTTGAAAACATGGTTGCGCAGATGCTCAGGGCAAGAGGTTATGAGCTTTTCTTCCACGAGTATTATTACACTCCAAAAGGAAAGAAAACCGAACAACGCTATGAAATAGATTTTTTGATTGCAAAAAACGGACATCTCTGCCCGATAGAAGTGAAGTCGTCCAGCTATAAGAACCATGAGTCCTTTGACTATTTTGTAGAGAAATACAATCCAAAGAAGCATGAGCGATTTATCATATACACGAAAGACCTGGCGCAAGAGGAGGATATTACTTTTATTCCCATTTATATGACGATGTGCTTGTGAGTATTTAGTTGAGCACTGCTTGCCATCGTGAAATCATAGAAAAAGTCTTTTTGTGCTTTTCTTAATCGATTAAGGTTCTTTTCGTTGAAATCTGTCTCGTCGCTGTCAAAGTAGCCTCTCCTGACTTGCTCGCTCATTTTTTGTTTCTCCGTTTTTTTCATTGAAATGATAAGTATATGCCGATTGAGCGATTCTGCAAAAAGAAACGCGCGGGGGTTGTGAAATATGTCGGAATTGTCCAAGTATGTTACTTTTTTGTGACAAAAATGCAATTAATCCATGTGTAAAATAACGGAAAAGTGCAAATTTGCTTGACTTTTGTATTTTTAGGGGCTAGATTGCAATGGAGATATTTGAGGTTTCCCGACAAAAATCCGAGAGTGTCTCAAAAAAGTCGTTTCATTTAAAAACTTTGAGGTACAAAAATGAAAAAAGTCTACTTGAAGAGGGCAGCCTTCGCGCTCGTTGCCGCTGCCTCGCTGGTTTTCGCCGGTTGTTCCGACATCGCCGAAAATGAATCTGATTCTTCTGATGTCGCCGCCGGCTCAGAAGAATTGAATGACCGTGCCGCAATTTCTGGTATCTCCTCATTCTATGCGGACAACGTGACAAGCGGAACTTACTCTTCTTCTTTCACTAGCGGAAATTACACAGTCTACGCAACAAGCGCAAAGACCGTTTCCGTTTCGTCAAGTTCCGCGACTCTTTCGGGAAAGACATTCTCAAAGACGCTCAGTCTTGGCGGGGCAGGCGTTGCCGGCTCCTACCGCTGCGTGAGCTTCGAGACCGCAAATGCCGCAACAATCACGGTTTTCGCGACGGGCGCATCTGGAAGATACCTTGCTCTCGTAGATTCAACGGGAAGCGTCGTGAGCAAGGCCGAGACTTCTTCGTCAATCGCGCAGTACACATACACTGCTTCTTCCGCAGGCACTTACTATCTTGAGTCACTCGGCTCCGGAATCAACATCTACTACATCAAGACTGACGCAAGTTCTTCTTCATCATCTTCTTCGTCAAGCTCTTCAAGTTCATCTTCCAGCTCGTCTTCATCTAGCTCTTCTTCCTCAAGCTCGGTGAGCGCAATCACGCTCTACAAAGGCTCAAGCGTCTCGGGTACTTACAGCTCAATCAAGAGCGCGCTTGCCGCAGTCGGCTCTTCGGGAAGTTACACAATCGTGATTCCGGCAGGAACTTACAACGAGAATTATCTTTATTACTACGGCTCGGCTTCAATCACAATCCGCGGCGCGACTTCTTCGTATTCCGACACAGTGATAAAAGGTCACGGAACGAACATGTCAACCGAGAAAGGACGCGAGCTGATGGAGCTTTGCGGCTCTTGCAACATCGTCTTGCAGAACCTCACTTTGCAGAGCAACTACGACCGCGCGACTTACGGCTCGTCTGATGTCCAGTCGGAAGTTCTCGGATTCGACTCGACAGGAACTCTCGCGGCGTACAACTGCGCTTTCAAAGGCCATCAGGACACTATGAGAACCACGGGAAAGACTTGGTTCTACAAGTGCTACGTCGAAGGCGACGTGGATTTCATCTGGATGGAGTCAAGCGGAATCGTAGCCCTTTACGAGGAATGCACGATTGCTTCCGTATACGACAGCGCGGCAGCTTCACACGAGGCGTATGTCATGGCACCTCGCGCGACTGTCGCTTCCACAATGGGAAAGGGCGTTGTCCTTCTCAACTGCACTCTCACGAGCGCAAGCGGAAATTCAACTTATCTTTTCAGAAATCCGTGGGGAACAAATTCGAACTACTACAATCAGGGTGCCGTAGTCGGATGCTCGTTCGGAGGTAGCGGATGGGTAAGCTCCGCAGCAAAGAACGCCGCAATGGGAACAATCGACCAGCAGTACATCGGATGGAAACTCGACTCGACTGTGGCTTCGAAGTTCTCTTCAAAGCTCAGCTCAATCGGAACGATTTCAAGCTCGGTGAAGTCTGCCGAGTACGCGAACAGGAACGTAATCCTCAACAGGAAAGTCACCACGAGCGGAACATTCGTTGCAGACTCAAGCACATGGGACGTTGACACACTCGCTTCCAACAACGGATTCGGCTCAAGCTCGTCTTCATCAAGCTCATCATCATCTTCATCAACTTCGTCTTCTTCAGGCTCGCTTTCAATCAGCGACACACCGGTCGGATATGCAAGCGTAACGAAGCCTTCAAACTCCGTGACAGTCTCAACGCGCTCTGACTTCATCACTTACGCGAAGAAGGGAGGATACATCATCTACGTCAACGGAATGATCGACCTCTCGGACGGATATATGCCTTCGACTGCTGGCGGCTCAACTTCGGGGCTCAACTCAATCGTAAAGGAGCAGACTTCAAGCAAGTACACTTCATATTCCGATTTCGTCACCGCATACGCAAAAGGCTGCTCTACATCGACAAACGACAAATCTTCTTCTTCTCCTTCGTCTTCTCTCGGAAGCTATCTCTGGGCGTGCAACAGCGCGTACGGAAACATGATTAAGGTCAATGTCGCGTCGAACACGTGGATTGTCGGAAAGACATCTTCTTCGGGAGTGAAGGGCGGACTGCTCAACATCTCAAGCGTCTCGAACGTCGTCTTGAGGAACCTCACGATTCAGGATGCCTACGACCCGTTCCCTCACCACGAGGCAGACGACGGCTACAATGCGCAGTGGGACTGCGTGGTGATTCAGGGCTCTTCAAGCAATGTCTGGATTGACCACTGCACGTTCAAGGACACGCTTGGATTGAGCTATGTCAAGACAGGCGGCTCGACTTCCGAGAAATGGCAGACTTACGACGGACTTTGCGACATGAAAGGCTCAATCAAGAATATCGTAGTTTCATGGTGCCGCTTCCAGGATCACGACAAGACGATGCTCATCGGCTCAAGCGATTCGGACGGCTCGAATTCGACTAGGACGGTCACTCTCCACCACAACTATTTCTACAATTGCGGTCAGAGGCTTCCGATGGTCAGGAACACGAAGCTCCACGTTTTCAACAACTATTTCGACGCCTCAAGCCCGACTTATACTCAGCAGTACGCAGTGGGAGTCCGCTCAGGCGCGCTCATCATCGCGGAGAACAACATTTTCGGTAGCGGAATCAAATACAGCTTCAAGGATTCTTACGGCACGCTCTACTCAAGCGGAAACTCCGATTCTTCATCGGGCGGCTGCAAGTCCTCTACAAGCTCGTCAAAGCCGTTCTCTGTAAGCTACTCTTACTCGCTCGACTCAACATCATCGGCAAAGAGCAGCATAACGAGCAATGCCGGCGCAAAATACAGCTTCTAATTTTTTGTTCGGAAACTTCAGTTTCAGAACAGGTCTAATTAGATAAACCTCAGTTCTGGGGGAATGCCTTTCATGGCGTTCCCCCTTTTTGTCTGATACAATGGAACACTGCGAGGTTTATATGAAAACACAGCATCTTGAAGAAATAAAAGCAAAATACGGTTCATGCTTTAGGCAGCTGCTTCTTATCTCTGTTCCGCTGATTCTCAGCCAGCTCATAAACCAGCTGCAGATGGTCATCGACAAGATTTTCCTGGGGCACGCGGACAGTTTGTACATGAGCGTTCTCGGCAACGCCACGTTCCCGATGTGGACGACGATGTCCTTCTGCCTTTCGATCGGGACTGGGGCTTCGATTCTGATTAGCCAGAGCGTGGGTGCTAACAACAGAAAGAATATTGCTGATTATGCAGGTTCGCTCATCAAGTACAACAATATCATTCCGTTTGCGCTGTTCATTTTCTGGTGCTTTTTCTCAAGCCCCGTGTTCAAAATTATGGGCGTTTCGGAAAATCTTCTCCCTTTGTGCGTGGATTATGCCCAGTTCTATTCGCCTGTGTTCTTGCTCTCTGGATTCGGCTCTTCGTTCATCGTCATCTTCCAGACATCGAATTACACGAAGCCGCTTGCGACATACAGCCTGATTCGTTCGGGGCTGAATGTTTTGTTCGACTGGGTTCTGATTTTCGGCAAATTCGGTTTCCCGGTTCTCGGCGTGAAAGGTGCGGCACTCGGAACTACGCTTGCTGAATTCATCGCGGCTGTATATTTCACTTATGTGTTTTTCAAGCGTCCTCTTGCGACCCGTCCGAATTTCAGCACGATCAGAAATTCTCGGTTCAAAAGCTATCTCAATTCCGCAAAACTCGGTGTCAACACGGCTCTTGAGGGCGTTCTTTGGAACTGCGGAAACCTCGCTCTCATCAGGATTTTGAATTCGATTAATGAGCTTGCCGCGGGAATCTATTCGATAATTTTCGGAATTGAAGTCCTCGCCGTCGTCTTTGTCGGAAGTCTCGGGAGCGCGGCATTGACTCTGACTTCCGAAGCGACCGGAAAGCAGGATTTTTTCCGCTACAAAAGCGTTTTCCGGTGCGCGTATTCGCTTTGTTTTGTCGTCATCGCATTCATGATTGTTTCGGGCTACTTTTTTCCGAATCAGATTTTGTCGGTTTTCACGAAGGACGAGGCGATTATCGAAAGCTCCAGCATTTTTCTTCTGATAATCGGCTTCAACATGATTTCGAAGTCCGGCAACATGATTATCGGAAACTGCATCCGAGGAAGCGGCGACACCCAATGGATGTTCTTCACGCAGATTTTCGGAACGGTATTCATAATCGGCATGGCGTGCCTTTTCGTTTACAAGCTGAATTTCGGAATTGCGGGCGTGTTTTTTGCCGTTATGACAGACGAAATCGTCCGCTTCATAATCAACTATATCCGCTACAGAAAAATCTGCGCGACGTTTGGAAAGTGATTTTTATTCGGATTTGTAGTATTCGCAATCGAATACTACAATTGCTCATAGTAATTTCTGGTGGTGTAAAAAGGGGGTAGCATTTTCGATATGAAAATAACGATAGCGGATTTTCTTTTGCAGAAAGCTGAACCAATAAAAAAAATTCCATACGAATTGGTCAATTTCTCTTTTTCCAATCCGATAGATGATCCAGAGTCTGACTTCTATAAAGACGAACTTGTTTTTTCAGACAAAACAAGAAAAGAAGAAAAAGTTCTGCAAAAGATAGTATTCTATTCTGTTTATTATTGGATTTTCTTCTCGAAGAAAATTTTACAGGATTCTTCAAACAGAGGTTCTGATATTGAGTTTGATTTGAACAGCGAAGATGTTTATGGACAGTTTCAGAATCTGAATCTTAAATTTTGGGAAGTCTCTCGACGGCAAAATTTAGAATCCGGTGCAATTGATTTGGAAGCATGGAAACCTAAGGCTTTTGAATCGATGCGAAAATCATATGAAGATGAAATTAAGAAACATATAAAGGAATATTTTTCTTTCAATGAAGAACTTAAAAAGGAATTTATCGAGTATTTTTCCGCTGAAAGAAAAACTGATTCGAAATTTTTGAATAGCTTTGGACAAAAATGTGTGCAACTTATAGAAAAAGGAAAGTGTCGTGATGATTATTTTCCTTTTTGTTTGAATCAGATTTTGCTTTTCCTTGACAACAAAAATCTTTTGCCGACTGCTGATGAATGTATAAAGAATCTTGCGACATATTGCGCGTGTGTTTCCAACGAAGATATCTTCTTTAAAATAATCAATTCCTCTCTTATGCACAGAATATTCGTTCAGTGCAAGTGTTTTACTGCCATTGCGAGAGGTGCTATCCCTTCTTGTGAATTTTCAGATAAGGAAAATAAGGAGCTGGAATATAGATTTCTGTCTTATGAGCAGATTTTGTCATGCTTGAAGCTTGATGAACAGTTCAGGATACATCGATATTTTAAGGATTCATTTGAAGATGAACTCGATGAATTTGTTCAAATATGTTTTTCGAAAGAATATGACAAGTTGCCTGAAAAATGTGCCGAAGAAGATGCGGAAAAAAAATTCAAGTCAGCATGGAAAATTTTAGGCGCAAAAATTGATAGCTATCCGAGTTTTGCCTATTGCTTTTTTCAGATGTCAAAGTATCTTGATTCTTCTTTTTTGAAAGAATTTTTTGTGCAGAGAAATCAGTCATCATTCAAATCTGAATTTGAACGGTATGTACGAATTTGCGCTGAGAGTGAAATTCCAATTTCTTCTAGTAATCGTTTTATTGGCAGTGAAATATTCAGTCAGAATGATGAGAAGAAGCTTGAGAAAGAAAGAACGGATTATAAAAATCGAAAAAAACTGCTTGTGATGATGCTTTGTTTTGCTGTCTGGGAATTATTTTCCGGTTGTCAACAAAAGTTTGGCGAAGATGAAAAACGGGAGCAATTTCATATAAGGTTTTACAAGCTGTTCATGTCAAGAAATATCCAGGAAACGCAGTTCGTAAAGGATTTATTTTCTGATTTATTTGTTTTTATTCTTGATGATGAGAAATTTGCTGAAAAATGCACGGTCGATTTTAACGATACGGAGTCACTTGTTCATCTTTTGTTTGGTCTTTCCAGATTTCACAAAAGCCGTGAGCAGAGCATTGTATATTTGCTCAATTTCGTTCGGGAAATCCAGAAGCTAAAATATAATTGCGTTCCAAATGGACCGTTCAAAATCGATGAGTCAAAAAGAATAGAAAATCATAAAAAGCTTCAGGAAGATATTGAT
Organism: Treponema sp.; assembly: GCA_017525605.1. Classification (GTDB taxonomy): domain Bacteria; phylum Spirochaetota; class Spirochaetia; order Treponematales; family Treponemataceae; genus Treponema_D. The sequence goes on from JAFXSM010000003.1 coordinate 27,720, forward strand.
TTTGGTTTTGGCGTATCATTTCAAGAGAAGGTAAGTCCTCTGAATCTTTATGACGGAAATCTTGCTTTCAGTCGAAATATGAAAATCAAAACTTTTTCAGAAACGGACAAAGTTTTTGATTCTAAAGGTAATGAAGATGTCTCTTTGACAAATAAAAATCACCTTTCAAATCATTATTTATATTCTGACAGAAATGTTCGTGTTCATTTTTCGAATCCTGTCGTTATTGAGAAGTTGCTGAATCAGAAAAATCCGTCAGTTTTGATAAAAGCGTTGAAAGATATTCAAGAATATCTTTCAAATCAGAATGACTCTCTTGCAGTGAAGTTTCTTCAGGATGATTTTGCCCGCATAAAAAAGAAATTGTCAGAAGCTTGTCATATATCCGATGCTGATTTTTTCAGTTCTTATTTCTCTGATGAATCTGCAATCGTCGTATATGACGAGCAAATAAAAGCCCTGCTGGTGTCTGATACGGCTTTTGTGCATGAACTTGATTCATTCGTCCGAATTATGTTCGGTTTCAATATCATTTTTAAAGAATATGATTTGAAGATTGTGTTTTATCTGCTGTTTCAAATTTTTTCGTTTGTCAGCTGATTTTTATAAATCATAGCTTTATTGCAGTTTATTAAGCTGAACATCGAGTTTTACAACTAATGGCAGAAACAAGCGGAAGCGAGGTTACATCCCCTAAAACACTCAGCCACCGCGAAGCGGTACTGCCGTTTTAGGGGTGGAACCTCGCTGGGAGCTTGTTTCTGCAACTACGATGTGCAATAGCTCGATATTCGACTTATGAAATTCGCTTAGGCCGCCATTGTTCCGAGCTTCTTCTTTCTCTGTGCGAGGATTACGCTTTGGAGAAGGATGAAGAAACACAGCATGAGTCCTGTCGTGATGCTCTGCCAGTACGGTTCGTGCAGTCCCGACGCGACTACGATGTTGTTGATTGTCTTGAGCGACATAACGCCGAACAATGTTCCGATTACGCTTCCCACACCGCCTGAAAGCAGCGTTCCGCCGATGATTGAGGACGCGATTGCCTGCATTTCAGCTCCGGTCGCGTTCGATGCGTTGCCGGCTCCAGTGTGGAGGAGGTAGACGAATCCCGCGATTCCAGCAAGCACGCCGCAAAGGACGTATGCAAGGAACTGTGTCCTTTTTACGTTGATTCCGAGCATGAGCGCGCTCTCGCTGTTGCCGCCGACTGCGTAGAGGTTTCTTCCGAACCTCGTCCCTCTGAGCATTGCCCAGAGAATCGGGACTACGACGA
>JAFXSM010000025.1 GCA_017525605.1 Treponema sp.
AAAATCTGCACTCGCTTCTGCTTGCCGTTCGGAATGACAATCCTGAGCTTTTCTGGTGGGTCGGAAACACACGCTACTGGTTCAACTCCGACAACACGGTGACGAAAATCGAATTCACATACATTTTTCCGTTGTCGCAGGCGCAGTCCTATTACGACGAATTCTGCGATATGAGCAATCCGCTTGTGTTCTATGCTTCATTGCTCGATTCCGACATGGAAAAAATCAAATACATTCACGATTTCCTCTGCCTTTCGATTGAATACGATTACGATTCTTACAATTCGGGAAACTACGGCGGAAAGCTTCAGAGCGCGTGGAGCGCAATCACCGAGTACAAGACGGTCTGCGCGGGGTATGCGCGTGCGTTCCAGTATTATATGCAGCAGCTCCTGATTCCGTGCGCAGTCATCGAAAGCAATTCTCACGCATGGAACATTCTGAAAGTCGACGGAAAGTGCTACGAAATGGATGTCACTTGGGACGACAATCACCTCTATCCGCCGTATTTCAACCTCAAGCATTCTGAAATGTGCGCCCTCGACAGCCATTCCCCTGAGCCGGCTTCAAGGCGCGTCATAAACGAGAATCCTGACGGCAACGGTGAAATGAGCTACGTTTCTTATTTTGGAGCACTTGCGCAAGGCGAGCCGTACACTTACAAGGAGCTTTCGAATCTTGAGAAAGATTTGCAGAATCCTTCGGCTGCCGTGATTTACAGGAAGGAAGTCACGAAAATGTCATTCGTGTCGAGCATAACTGATTTTGAGAACACTCTGAAAGAAGCCGTTGACAGCGCGTCTGGAACTCAGTTCACAATCAAATTTATCGTGAGCGACAAAAACATTTCGAACGCGATTGTCAGCTACATGAAAAATTCATCTAAATTTGCGTCTGTTCTCCGCGCCCGCTGGAAGAACTGCGGATATTCGTACAGCTACTCGTACACGGGCGAAGAACGGAACATCTCATATCAAATCGACATGAAGATTGTTCCGTGAATTCAATGTGAAATTTACAGCGTGACTGCGAGTCCGAGTCTCGGCTGGAATGTCGATTGGACTCCACCCCCGCTGGATTTCCTTCTGTAGGTTTGGTTTTCCGCGTCTGTCACTTCGTAGCGAATTTCCCCTGCACCCAAGTAGAATTCTGTGCTGAAGAACATTCCGATGTGCTCCGTGAATCTTTGCGTGTATATGATTTCAGTTCCGATTGAAAAACAAAATGTAATCAATGTCGCATGTATTTCTTTGCTTGTCCTGATGTCTTTTTCTATGTCGCAATCCTGTGACCTGAATCCGATTTTTCCGAGCACTGTCAATGTTCTCTTTTCGTTATGAATGGGCGAACCGCCCAATCCGATTCCCATCGAATTCTCAAATCCTGTCATGTATGTGTCTGCTAGTGAAGGAATCCAATCTGATTTTGCTCTGATAAGCCCTGCTGTAATCCACGGTGCGATTGTGAATCCGCAGTCTGCAACGTGCGTGAAGTCGAATGAGAATCCAACGCCGGATTCCGAGATGTTGATTCTGTACAAATTACTGTCTCTTGTTCTTGCATGGGAAAACGGAACGCATCCTCCAATGTGGAACATGTTTTCGGCAGATGCTTCCGAAACGAAATTTGCGGCAAGAATCAGCGAAAATGCTGCGAGCATAAAAAACTTTTTCATTTTTGGCTCTCCGAGAATATTACAGCGTGATTGAGATTCCTGCCTTCGGCTGGACTGTCAGTGCGGCTCCAACTCCGTCTGACATCATGTCGTATGTGTTTGATGACACATCGTCCGCTTCGTATATCGTTACTCCGATGTTGCAGAAGAATGCGACATTGATGAAAAATCCGAGCCGCTCCGTGAATCTATGCGTGTATGCGAATTCCGTTCCGACTGACCACCACAAAACGAATAAGCTGCCGTTTATTTCGTTAACTGTTCCAATATTTTCTGCTATATCGCAATACTGTATTCTGTGGCCGAGTTTTCCGAGCCATGAAAAAGTCGTCTTCTCGTTGTGGATGAATGAGCCGCCCAGTCCGACGCTCCACTCGATGTCCATGCCGTCCATCACTTTGTCCGCGAGTGTCGGAATCCAGTCTGATTTTGCACTGAGATATCCGATTGAAAGTTCCGGTGCGACCGTGAAGCCGCTTTCTGCGACGTGCGTGAAGTCGAATGTGAATCCCAAGCCTGATTCCGAAATTTTGAATTCGTTCTGATATTCGTCGTCTGTTGTTACGCTTGAAAACGGCGCGTATGCTCCGATGTGGAACGTGCTCTCCGCGAATGCTTTTGAAACAAAAGTTGCTGCAAGAATCAGCGAAACTGCCATTACATTAAGAAATTTTTTCATTTTTACTCTCCGAAATAGAATTAGAATTTTCTTATTTTATACTTAAATATTACAAATAGAAACTGTTTTTTAAAATTTTTGTTTCTATGCATAGAAACAAAATGAGCAATTCACTAGAATTATGTTGTTCGAAAATTTTTATACGGGAGAAGAATATGTCGCAGTCCAACAACGGATTTTTCAATGAATTCGGCGGAAAATATGTCGCCGAAGTGCTGAGACGGCCGCTTGACGAGCTTGAGGTCGCTTTTAACGAGGCCATGAAGGATTCTGCATTCCTTGAGGAGCTTTCAACGATTCAGAGGGATTACATCGGGCGGGAAACTCCGCTTTTGTATGCGAAAACTGCCACGGAAATCCTTGGCGGCGCACAGATTTACATAAAGCTTGAAGGACTTGCGAACACCGGCGCGCACAAAATCAACAACGCGATAGGGCAGTGCCTTCTTGCAAAGCGCATGGGAAAAAAGCGAATCATCGCCGAGACTGGTGCGGGGCAGCATGGAGTTGCGACTGCGGCTGCGTGCGCGAAGCTCGGCTTGGACTGCACGGTTTACATGGGCGAAGTCGATGTGCGCAGGCAGCAGCCGAATGTTTCCACAATGGAGTTGTATGGCGCAAAAGTGAAGGCGGTCACGTCTGGTAGCCGAACTTTGAAAGACGCTGTGAACGAAGCTATGCGCGATTGGGCTGCAAATCCTGACACCACGCATTACTGTCTCGGCTCTGCGTTGGGGCCTGCACCTTTTCCTGATATCGTCCGCGAATTCCAGTCTGTAATTGGCAAAGAAGTGAAAAAGCAGGCTGCTGAAAGGAATCTCGATGTCGAGGCTCTGATTGCGTGCTGCGGTGGCGGCTCGAATTCAATCGGATTCTTTTCTCCGTTCATCGACGAGAAAAATCCGAGACTCATCGCCGTCGAAGCTGGCGGAATAGGACCAGGTGTCGGCGAAAATGCTTCGAGAATGACTGGAAATGCTTCCCGTGACGGAATCATGCAGGGCTACAAGTCAAGGTTCCTTCTTGACGAGGACGGTCAGGCACTTCCGACACGCTCAATCTCTGCCGGCCTTGATTATTGCGGAATCGGGCCTCAGCTTGCCGCGCTAGGAAGAACAGGCAGAATCGAGTTCACTTCCGCATTGGACAGCGAAGCGTTGGACGCGATGAAATTTTTCGCGAAGAACGAAGGTGTGCTTTTCGCGATGGAAAGCTCGCACGCGGGGGCTGAGGCAATCAAACTCGCACCGAAACTGCCGAAAGACAAGGCGATTATCATCAATATGTCAGGTCGCGGCGACAAGGATATCTTCATAACGTGCCCTGTTTTCCGCCCGGACGAATGGAAGCAGTTCCTCGTGGCGGAGCTTGAACGCCTCGAAGCGAACAAAGACATTCACGATGCAAAGAAGATGTGAGCGGATGTGATTTTCACTCTCCATTCAGTACATTCAACAGTACATTCAACAGAGGTAAAAAATGAGCAAAATAAAACTTATGAGCCATCTCGTGGCAGGTTATCCGACTGACGAGCTTGCATTGACAGCCGCACGCGCCCTCGTCGCAGGCGGTGCAGACATTCTTGAGATTCAGCTTCCTTTTTCTGACCCTAGCGCAGACGGCCCTGCAATTCAGGGCGCGTGCACCGAAGTTCTTTCAAGAAAATACAGGACATCCGACGGTCTTTCGTTCATCTCAAAAATCCATGAAGAATTCCCTAACATCCCGATTTACATAATGAGCTACGGAAGTCTTGTCTACACTCCGGGAATCGAAAATTTCTGCAAGAAGGCTTCCGAAGTCGGCGTAAAAGGAATGATAATCCCCGATTTGCCTTTTGATTTTGACGAGGGGCTCACGGAAGCGTGCAAGAAGAACGGCATGATAAACATTCCTGTGGCGGCTCCGAGCATGAGCAGCGAACGCCTTCACAAAATGGCGCATTTCGGTTTCCCGTATATTTATGCGGCACTCAGAACCGGAATCACGGGAACTGACACCACGATTGACGATGCGACAATCGCATTTTTGAATAAAGTCTCGGAAGGCGGAAGCAAAATCTACGGCGGATTCGGAATTTCAAACGGAGAGCAGTCACAAGCCCTTGCAAGTTCCGTCGATGCCGTCGTTGCAGGCTCCGTCTTTGTCCGAATAATCGAAGCAAACAAAAACGACAAAGAAAAACTTTTCTCTGTCGTGAAAGAAAAAGCCGCCGAGATTACGCATCTGTAAATGCATCTGCGGAGCGTTTTTCAGCTACATTTTTGCGGTCGAAAAATTCACTCCGCCGAGTGCGTGTTGCAGAAGCGGAAGGATTTCTTCCATTTTTTCATCGAGCTTGTACGGAAAGTTGACAATCAGCATTCCGCTTCCGTACAGCGAAGCGAGTCCTGTCATTTCGGCAGGATTCTTTTTTTCAAACTGAATGTCCAATATTTTCGGCTCGGATTCGTCAACCGCCGCCGAGATTCGCTCTTTCATCATCGAGATTTCCATTACGCGATGGCTGACGAGCGGGTACCACAATGCGATTATTCCGCCGCTCCATTTTTTGTGAATCCGCGCAATCGTCTCCGCACATTCCGAGAAATCTTCTTTGTCCTCAAACGAAGGGTCGATTATGCAGATTCCTCGTTTCGTTTCGGGCGGTGTGAGCGAAAGTGCCATTTCGTATCCGTCGCGCTTGTGGATTTTTGCTTTGTGCGGAAAATTTTCCGCATTTTTCCGAAGCTCCTCAATCGCGGCCGGGTGAAGCTCCGAGAGAATCTGCACGTCCTGCTTTCTAATCAGCTCCGATTCGATGAGCGGCGAGCCTGGGTACATATTCCTTTCCCTGTATTTTTTGACGATTGAAATGTAGGATTTAAGAAAATCAGGGCATTTTTCGGCATTGTTTTCCACAAACGAAAGAAACGAGTCGATTTCGCATTCGCCTGTCTTCAAAAGCCGCTCGTCGTTCATGTCGTAAATTCCGCTTCCTGCGTGAGTGTCTAGGACGGTGAACGGCTTTTCCTTGTTTTTCATCTGCTCGATGATGAGGCTAATCGTTATGTGCTTGAGGATGTCCGCGTGGTTTCCTGCGTGGTATGCGTGAATGTAGCTCAGCATGATTCTGCTTCCTTTATCCAGAGATTTCCGCTTGCGTCGCTCGGCATTCTCCAGTCGCCGCGTGGCGAAAGATTGACCGAACCGACTTTTGCTCCGTCAGGCATGCAGCTTCTCTTGAACTGCTGCGCGAAGAATCTTTTGTAGAACGACACGAGCCATTTCTTTATAGTTTCGCGTGTGTACGCTTCGCTGCCGTTTTGCAAGATGAATGCGTTTTCCGCGAGATAGAATATTTTTTTCGGAGAGAAGCCGAATCTCAAAACGTAATACAAGAAGAAATCGTGAAGCTCATACGGTCCGACGAGTTCTTCCGTTTTCTGCGTGATGTTTTTTCCGTCTTTCGATGGCGGCAAAAGCTCAGGTGAGACCGGCGTGTCCAGAATGTCTTCGAGAACTTCCGTCAGGTTACCTTTTCCTTTTGCGTCGTCGGCCGCCCATTTCACGAGGTAGCGCACGAGCGTTTTCGGAATCGAGCCGTTCACGCCGTACATGCTCATGTGGTCGCCGTTGTACGTTGCCCAGCCGAGTGCCTGCTCCGACAAGTCGCCCGTTCCGATTACGAGTCCGCCCATTTTGTTCGCGATGTCCATCAGAACTTGCGTGCGTTCCCTTGCCTGGCAGTTTTCATAAGTCACGTCATGCGTTTCCGGGTTCTGCCCGATGTCCTTGAAATGCTGCATTACTGCGACGGCGATGTGCACTCCGCGAAGTTCCGTTCCGATTTCTTTTGCGAGGGCGCAGGCGTTTCCGTATGTCCTTCCCGTCGTTCCGAAACACGGCATTGTCACGCAGATGATGTTCTTTCGTGGGAGGCCGCAAATGTCGAATGCGTGTGCCGTCACGATGAGCGCGAGCGTGGAATCCAAGCCGCCGCTCAAGCCGATTACTGCCGATTTTGCATGGGTGTGCCTGAGACGCTTTGCAAGCCCCTGCGACTGCAGTTCGATTACTGCCTTGCACCTTGCCGCGCGCTCGCTTTCTCCTGACGGGACGAACGGCGTTCTTGCGATTTTGCGAAGTAGGGAAGTTTTTTCGTTTTTTTCTTCCTTTACAAAATCGATTTTGATTTCCCTGAATTCCTCCGCGTATTTTTCAGCGCAGTCAGCGAATGTCGATGTTCGCGTGCGTTCGTGCGCGATTCTCTCCAAATCGACATCGGCGAAAATCGTATCGTTCGAGAAAAGTGCGCTTTCGCAAAGCACCGAGCCGTTTTCCGCGATGATTGAGTGCCCCGAGAAAACAACGTCCGTCGTGCTTTCCCCGTTTCCCGCGTTCGCGTAAAGGTACGCCGAGACCGTCTTTGCCGACTGCGACGCGACGAGCATTTTTCTGTATTCGCTTTTTCCGATTATTTCGTTTGACGCTGAAAGGTTCGCGATGATTGTCGCTCCGTTCAGGGATGCAGTTGTTGAAGGGGAGAGCGGAACCCACAAATCCTCGCAAAGCTCAAATCCGATTTTTGCGAGCTGATTTTTCGAGTCGGCAATCAGAATGTCAGTTCCGAACGGGACTTCTGGATTTTTCTCCGAGATAAAAATCGTTTTTTTGGCGCACTTTGTTTTGTCGAACGGCTTGAAATGCCGCCTTTCGTAGAATTCAGCGTAATTCGGCATGAACGACTTCGGAATCACGGCGATGATTTTTCCTTTGTGGATTGCGGCGGCGGCGTTGTAAATTGCCTTTCCGTCAGAAATCGGAAGCCCCACGACAAGAAGAGAATCCAGGCCACTGGTCTCTTCCGCGATTTTTTCAAGAGCAACCAAAGCCGAAGTTTTGAGCGTGTCCTGCAGGAAAAGGTCTGAGCATGTGTACCCAGTTATGCAAAGTTCCGGGAAAATGACGATTTCCGCATTGTTTTTGCAGGCGGCTTTTGCATTTTCTATTATCGCAGCTGCATTTGATTCGCAGTCCGCTACTATTGTCGAAGGTGTTGCGCAAGCAACTCTTAAAAATCCATGTTTCATGGAAAAAATTATAGAACTTAATTCTGTTATAATCAATATGATAATATCTCTTCTTCACTTTTTGAATATAACAGCAAAAAAAAAGACACTTCCTTTTGGAAGTGCCTTTTAAAAGTGCGGAACTACGTTCCGCATAGTTCGTGCCAACTAGCTTTATCCTTTTTCAAAAGGACGAAGCGAACTAGAATTGATATTTAGCTGCGAGCTGGACGAATCCTGCATTGTGGTTCACAGTGTCCCATGCTGTGAAGTTGTAGAACTGTCCGTTCTCGTTGTCAGAGTAGATGTAAGCTCCTGAGAGAGTGAATGTGAGACCGTCGATTACGTTGTATGCAATCTTCGGCTGAACACACCATTCTTTTGTCTCGAAAACGTAGATTGTCGTGCATTCTGTCGTGAGCTTCTCGTTGAGCCACTTGTCGCTGATGTTCACGACGAGCTGGTTCGATGTGTACTTTCCGTCAGAGTTGTGGTCAACATCGTATTCCGCATAAACTCCGTCCTCGATTTTGTCGTTGTTGAGGATGTACTTTCCCTGCTCCTGAATGTTGATGTTGAAGTTGTGGATTGGAAGATCCATATCGAAACCTGCAACCCAAGCGATTGAGTTGTTTTTGACCCACGGATTGTCTCCGGCAGTGTCTTCTGTGAGGTTGTAAGCGAATTCCCAGCGAGTGTTGAACTTCCAGAGAACGAATGCTGCCTCAAGACCGAATACCTGCAACTGGTCGTAGTTGAGTGAAGGAAGAGCGTATGTGTCTGTTACAGTGATTGTTCCGTCCTCATACCATTCCTGTGCGTGTGCTGCAGCGTATTCTTTTGCTATGTCTGGAATATAGTCTTTTGCGACGAGCATAGTTGCTTGCTCTTGTGTGATTGTTCCGTTTTGGATAGCAGCACCATAATTTGTCATTACCTTCTGAGTGATTTCAGTACCATATCGCTCCGTTACAATTTGAGTAATTGCAGCTCCATGAGCCGTCCAAAAGTCAGAAGAGCCGTTTTCTGAATATTCTGTAAGACCTTCAGTTACATACTTTGTAGTTGCATTTGTGATTCCTGCCTTCACAGAATCGACATATGCTCCGAGGTTTGCGCTTGGCTGTTTATAGTGACCATAGTAGTAGCTTACACCAAAATCGATTCCAGAGAATGTTCCAGTGAATCTTGCACCAGCCTGTCCGTATCTGAGAGTCTTGATATCGTCCTCGTACAAATCGTCAGAAGAGAACTGAAGATTCTGTACGACTGTTTCCAAATCTTTATTGTTATATGCGAGAGCTGTGTTGTGCATAACGATGCCCGTTACAGTCTCTGTCAAAGTCTTCATTGAATTCGGAACGAGCAAACCGTCGCTTGCGAATCTGTCGGCTGTCATCATCGGAGTCCAGATTGCTTCGAATTTCAGGTCAGAGAGAGAGTCTGTTGAGAATGGGCTTGCGTGCGAGATTTTGAGCATCGGCTCGCCGATTCTCCTGTCGATGTAGTCAGGGAATACGAAATCCGTGTAGTCGTTTGCGTTGAAGTTGTCGAGTACGTGGAGCTTGTCGCCCTTGCCCCAAACGGTCTTGATTTTTCCTGCCTCAATCTGCCAGTTTCCGAAATATCCGCGTGCAGAAAGCTCGTCGATGATGTCTTCCGGATTGTCCTTGATTGTAGCTGTGTCGAACTTGAGCCTTCCGTTCAAATCCGTGTTTGAGCCGGCATAGTTGATGTCGAGCTTGAGATATGCGTTGGCTTCTGTCGGAGAGTGGCAGATGTCATAGAAAGAAGTGTATCCGCTTTCGTTTCCGTTCTCTCCCTGAATCCATACGCGGCCTTTTGCGCCTGCTTCTCCGCCCCATGTAAGTGAAGGCTCTGTCGTCTCCGAAAATTCGCTGAATGAATCATCTCCGCCGCCGAAATCATCGAATTCCTGTGCGAAAGAGTTTCCAGTACCAATCAGAAGGAGTGCAGAAGCGACTCCCAATGCTTTTCCTGTTATTTTCATTTGAATCCTCCTGGTTTTTAATGAAAATTTTTAAAATGCTGAAGGAAACCACGGAATTTGTGAGCGATTTTTCTCTGTTTTCCGTGATTTCCTTTTAATAAAAGATTCAGTTTATAAATTAAACTAAAATCGTTAGTTTGTCTTTCCTGTCGTGAGCCAGTTCTGTGTGAAGTATGTGTCAGGAATCTTTGCGTCCCATTCGAAGTTGCTTACCCATACGCGTGTCTTTCTGCCCGTGATTTCGTTCGAGATGAGGCATGACTTTCTGAGGACGTAGTCCTTTCCGCTGGCTCCCTTTACGTGCTCGATTTTCTCGATGATGTATATCTTGATGAGCTTGTTCGGGTCTTTCTTGTCGAAATATTCCATTTTTACAGGAAGATATGTCTGCTTGTCGATGTACGAGATTTTGTGCGAGTACTCGACCATCTTCTTTGCGTTCGGTGATGCCGGTGTCGAGTCGATTTTCCAGCAGTTGTACGTCGTCATTCCGTATTTTCCGCCGTTCGTTCCGCCGTTGATTGTGACGGACTCGTTTGCGTTGAGCATCTTGTGTGTGTCAAGGTCGATGTCGCGGATTGACATGTCGTTGTAGGTGAATTCGCAGCCTACGAATGACTTGTACCTGTCGGAAGTCGGGATACGTCTTGTTGTCTTGAGCTGTGGAAGATAGATGAGTCGGTCGTCGTCCTTTGCAGTCTTTTCCATCTGGAGAACGCGTGTTCCCTTGTTCGTCGCGGATGTCCTGAATTCGAAAACTGTGTTTACTAGTCCGTTCTTTCTGTTTCCGTACTGCATCATCACCTGATGCTCGACCTTTCCGTTCTTCTCGATTACGTCGAGGTTCATCTCCGATTTTGAGTAGCCCGGTACCGGCAATGTCGTGAACTTTTTCATTACGTCATAAGCTTCGTCAGCAAATGTTGCAGACGAAATCGCGAGTGCAATGAATGTGCTTGTGATTGCCTTTTTAATTTTCATGTTGAAGTCTCCTTAATTTTAAAAGATTTTTGTTTTTTATGATGTTAACACAGAAAACGAAAGATTACATTATTTCTCTTAAAAAAAACTGATAAAAGCATTTTTTAATATTTGTTAAAATTTACCGATGTATGTTATCATGTTTATTTGTAAAAAAAATTGTAGTAAGTAATGGAGAAAAGTACATGGCTGAGAAAAAAGAATATTCAAAGCTTCATTCTATTGCCGTAAGAATCGTTATCGGAATTACGATAATGACAATCGCGCTTCTGTGTATTTTTGGCGGTGCGGTTTACGTCCGCGTCAAGGCGGTCAACGAGTCACAGTTCACGGATCGTCTTTCGAATACCATGCATCTCATGGATCAGACAGTTTTTTCGTATCTTGACGGCATTGGAAAAATCATCAATATCCTTTCGAACACTGGTGATGAGGATAGGGATTCAGTTCGTGGTCTTGCCACGAAGATTATCACGGCGAATCCTCAGCTCGTTTCTGCCGGCGTTATTTACGACGACCAGGAGGTTGTCTGTTATCCTGAGGAGTCATTCTCGCTCGATGATGCGGACTACTGCTATGACTCTGCGGTTGACTGCGACGGCGAGCCATATTTTTCGCCGGTCTATCAGAAGTCTGACGGGCACATCGTTTTTTCCGGCTCGCAGACTGTTTGCGACGAGAACGGAGAGCTTCTCGGAGTTGCTTTCGTCGAAATCGACATAAGCACGTTCGTTTCGCTTTTCGGCGACCAAACGTCAATGGGCGACATCGGCTTCGTCATGATTGACTCGAACGCGAACGTCATCCTCAACCCGTTTGACGTGAACGTCAACTTCATGAGCGTGAACCAGCTCGGTGTTCATGCGCTTGAGAACTACATTCAGGGCGCATACGGAATTTTCGAGGAGAACGTCACAATCGGCGACAGGGTTGATGTTCCTACTGAAATCCGCGTTCTGCCGTCCGAGAACGACATGTATAGCATCGACTACGCGATTTTCATTCCGCAGTCGCTTATCGCGGCTTCAACGAATGAGATTCTTCGCCTCGTCGTAATTCTTGTCGTCGTCAGTTTCATTCTTTCCGTCGTCGTTGCCATTCTTCTTGCGCACACGATTACGAGGACGCTCTTCTATGTCACGGATATCCTCAAGAACATTTCGAAGGGCGACGGAGACCTCACGGTCGAGATTCCGATTTCAACGAACGACGAGCTTGGTCTTCTCGCGGGATATTTCAACCTCACAATCAAGAAAATCGCGACTTCGATGGCTTCTATCATCGGTCAGACGAAGAGCATGCAGTCCGAGTCCGAATTGCTCAGCGCGAACATGAATTCGAGCGCGTCGGCAATCGAGCAGATTAACGAGAATATCAACTCCATCGGCTCCCAGGTCGAGAACCAGAAGACGGGCGTTGAGCAGACAAACTCGGCTATCAAGGATATCGCAAGCAACATCGAGCGTTTGAGCGAGAACATTCAGATTCAGGCGGAGAGCGTTTCGCAGTCGTCTTCTTCTGTCGAGGAGATGGTTGCGAACATCAATTCTGTCTCGGAAATCCTTGAAAAGAACGAGGAAAATGTGCGCCTTCTTTCGGAGTCTGCGGAGAACGGACTTGCGGCTGTCAAAAAATCTGTTGATTTGACGAACAAGATTGCGGACGATTCCGCTGCATTGATTGAGACTTCTTCTATCATCAGAAATATCGCGAGCCAGACGAACATGCTTGCTATGAACGCGGCGATCGAGGCTGCCCATGCGGGTAGTGCAGGTGCCGGATTTGCGGTCGTCGCTGACGAAATCAGGAAGCTTGCGGAAGATTCGAATATGCAGGGTAAGAAAATCAGCGACGTTATGAAGGGACTCCGCGAGATGATTGTCGAGATGAGTGACGGCGCGGAAGAGACGCAGAAGCACTTCGACGTTATCTTCGAGCATACGAAGACTGTTGCAAGGCAGGAGAGCGTCATCAAGAGCGCGATGGACGAGCAGAGTGCCGGAAGTAAGCAGGTTATCGATGCGATGAACCAAATCAACGATATCACAAGCGACGTTCGTTCCAGCGCAAGTGCTATGGCAAGCGGAAGCAACATGATTCTCGAAGAGATGGGAAAAGTTTCCACAGTCACCAACCAAATTAGCGTTGCGATGAGCGAGATTTCAAACGGAATCGGCGAGCTGAACAATTCGATTCAGCAGGTCAATGCGCTGACACAACGCACCGGCGAAAGCATCCACACCGTTGCAAAAGAAGTCGGAAAATTCAAAGTATAATTTGATGAAACATTGAGTTTTACAAAGCAATGCTGGAAACAAGCGTAGGTCAGGTTCCCGCCGAAAGCTTGTTTCCAGCATTTTGTATTTTTTTTATTTTGCCTTGTATGCCGCGACCGCTTCCCCGAGGAAAAGTTCGACGGTGCTTTCTTTAATCACTTTTACGAGCTTGAATTCGATTATTCCTTTTGAATTTTCAGGAAGGACTTGCACGTCGATTTTGCTTGCCTTTTCGCCTTTTATTCCGAATTGGCTGAATTTATCGGCATCGGGTGACGAAACTGAGCCTGTCTGCATTATTATCGGGTCGTTTTCGTCTTTCGGAATGCAGATTGCGAATTCCGATGTTTTGTGTATGTTCAGTGCTGCCTGATGTGTCGGGTCGGAAGAAAAAAGAACTTTTGTGACAGGCTCGTAGTCGTATGTCGTGAACCAGCCGTATGGCGTTACGTTGTAGTTCTTGCCCTTTGTGCAGACGAGCACTGCTTTTGCTCCTGAGAGCATCTCATACGCTTTTTCGAGCGGAACTTCTGAAAAATTTTCCATGTTTTTCTCCTAAAACTTTGCGTTGAATCTTGAGTATTAATAGCTGAAATTATTAAAATACTTTTGATTATGAAAAGTTACGAAATTGTCTCAAAAATCCTGAAATCTTTTGAGCGATATTATTCTATAAAGAAAAAGTTCGATTCTTCTAGTTCTGATGCCGAAAAAATTGAAGATGCGGTTGCCGCTGACGATACGGTCACAGAGCCTTTCTTTGCCGAGGCTGAATTCAATTCGCATACAGAACAGTACTTCCTTATAAAATCTGCGAAAATTTCTGAGTCAGACTCGTCCGAGCATGTCTTTTTTTATGCTGCTGAAAATTTGAATGCGGACGAGCTTGCAAAAATCGAATCAAAATCATGGGAAACGGGATTGTCGCGTGTTGTGCCGCATTTCGGTCACAGAAACACTGACGTTACGCTCGTGATTGTCTGCGACAGAATCGATGATGACGCTTTCCGCCGAATCCGAAAAATCAGCCATTCGAAATCGTATATGCTCACGTTCAAAGGCTGGAGCAATTTCCGGGTAATCGCGCTTGAAACGTCCTCGAAGAAAATTGCATACAACCGTCTCGGAAAAGATTTGAAAAAAACGATTGAAGCAGTCATCTGATTCTTCTTTCCGCAAAAATGTATGAAGCGTCGGGATGAAAATTCCGGTGTTTTAATATTTTATCATTCCTTATAAGGAGGAAACGAATGACAGCCTTATTTATAATAATTGCTGCTGTCGTTTTGCTCTTGTGTGGCTACGTCTTCTACGGAAGCTACCTGGCAAAACAGTGGGGTATCGACCCTGCAAAGAAAACTCCGTCCGTTGCAAATACTGACGGTGTCGATTACGTTCCTGCGAAACCTGCAGTTTTGATGGGACATCACTTTTCTTCAATCGCCGGAGCAGGCCCTATCAACGGTCCTATTCAGGCGGCTGTTTTCGGATGGGTGCCTGTCTTCCTGTGGTGTGTCATCGGCGGTATCTTCTTCGGTGGATTGCAGGATTTCGGTTCGCTCTTCGCTTCCGTAAGAAACGGCGGAAAGTCTGTCGGCGAAATCATCAAATCGACAATGGGAAAGACTTCAAAGAAGCTCTTCATCATCTTTGCGCTGCTAGTCCTTATCCTTGTCATCGCTTCATTCGTCAACGTCGTCGCTGCAACGTTCCTGACTTCCGCTGTGGATATTGCTGCAGGAAGAATCGGTTTCGTCCTGAACCCTACAGGAAACCAGACGACTGCAATGATTTCGTTCCTCTTTATCGTTCTTGCCGTTTTGTACGGAATCGCTACGAACAGATTCGGCGTGAAGACTCTTCCTGCAACTATCGTCGGAATTGTCGCAATCGTCGGAATCATCATATTGGGTCTTCATGTCGGTCTCGCGCTCAACCGCGTCACATGGATTGTCTTGATTGGTCTTTACATTGCGGTAGCTTCGCTCATTCCTGTCTGGATTATGCTCCAGCCGCGCGATTATCTTTCGTCATTCCTTCTTTATGCGATGATGTTCGTCGCTGTTGCCGGAATCGTGTTCTCCGCATTGTTCGGCTCTTCACGCGGAATCGAATTCTCTCTTCCTGCATTCACAGGCTGGAAGCAGAAGAGCGGATTCATCTTCCCGACATTGTTCATCACTGTCGCTTGCGGTGCCTGCTCTGGCTTCCATTCGCTCATCGCTTCTGGAACTTCGTCAAAGCAGCTCGACAACGAGAAAAGCGCGAAGGCAATCGGCTACGGCTCGATGCTCATCGAAAGCGCGCTCGGAATCATCTCCCTCATCGCTGTCGGCGTGATTTCTTCGAAATTCATCGTGACTGACCCGGAAAGCGGGCTTCTCGCATTCAAAGGCTCTCCTGCAAATGCGTTCGGTTCTGGAATCGCAGTGATGTTCAGCGAAGAGAACAGCTCGTTCTACAATTCCGTAAAGGCACTTTTGACTCTTGCAGTTTCTGTTTTCGCGCTCACTTCGCTCGACTCGGCAACGCGCCTCAGCCGCTTCATGTTCTCGGAGCTTTTCCTCTCAGAAAACGAAAAAACTTGGAAGGATGCTTCTTCGCCGTTGCGCAAGACTCTTGCAAATCCGCTCGTCGGCACTGTCTTCATGGTCGTCGTCGGCTGTATTCTCGGCGGACTTTCGCTCTCTGCAATCTGGGCTTTGTTCGGTTCTGCAAACCAGCTCCTCGCCGGAATCGCGCTTCTTGCCGTCGCTGCATGGCTCGGCTCTGTCGGAAAGAACAACAAGATGTTCTTCATTCCGATGTGCTTCATGCTCCTTGCGACACTTTCGCAGCTCGTTATTACGGTGTTCGGAAAGGTTTCTGCGATGGTTGCAGGAAAGCCTAACGCGTTCTTCTGGGGCAACTGGTTCCAGCTCATCTTTGCGGCAGCAATGGGAGTTCTCGCTGTGATTCTTGCCGTCGAAGGTTTCAGGACGTTCGTAAAGCAGCGCAACGCTGTCGCTGACGTTCGCGAGGCTGTCTGATAGTTAGACATCGCGTCACTTATTTGAACGGGGAAGTTCGTCTTCGATGAAGTTCCCCGTTTTTTTTTTTGCACTTTCAAAAAAAATGCATTTGACCTAAAATCCATTGAATGAAAGCTGTAATCTTCGATATGGACGGTGTTCTTCTTGACACCGAATCTGTTTGTAAAATTTGCTGGAGCCGTGCCGCTGGCGAGTACGGAATTGAAAATATTCAGGACGCGTTCACGAAATGCGTCGGACAGAACACGAACGACACGATGACCGTGCTTGAGCCGTACTGCAACGGAAAGGTCGAGCCGAAAAAATTCTATGAAAGGACGAGCGAGCTTTTTCACGTCGTGGAAAATGAAGTCGGGCTGAAACTCATGCCGTCTGTCGTCGAATGCCTTGACTTCCTGAAATCAAGAAATCTTCGGATTGCTGTTGCTTCTTCCACAAGGTTCGAAAGCGTTTCAAGGCAGCTTAAAAATGCTGGAATCATCGGTTATTTTGAGACGATTACGACTGGCGACAAAGTTGAGCACTCAAAACCCGCGCCGGACATTTATCTGAAATCGGTCGAGTCTCTTTCTCTTTCCCCGTCCGAGTGCGTTGCCGTTGAGGACAGCCCGAACGGAGTGCGTGCCGCAGTTGCCGCCGGCATCAAGTGCGTGATGGTTCCCGACCAGATTCTTCCCGACGACGAGATGCGGAAATCTGCATGGAGAATAATAAATTCGCTCTCCGAACTGCCGCCGGTCATTTCTGAATGTCTGTGAATGTGGTAAGATTGAATATATCAAAAAGTCTGGAGCAGAATGAAAATGAAAATATCAATTGCCTGTATTGCATTCAATGATAAGAAAGTCCTGATTGCGCATAGAAATCCGACCGGTCAGATGGGCGGAAGATGGGAATTCCCTGGCGGAAAAGTCGAGGAGGGCGAGAGCGAGGAATCTGCCGTCGTCCGTGAATTCGAGGAAGAATTTGGAGTGACTGTCCGCGTGGAAAAGCAGATTGCGGAGGCGACTTTCAAGCACAACGGAATTGACCGCATCCTCCACGCGTATCTCATCGACGTTCCGCATGACGGCATCGAGAAAAAATATGTCCTCACCGAGCACACTGAATACCGCTGGGCTGAGCTTGCCGAGATTCCGACTCTGAATTTCGTCGATTCGGATATGCTCATCTATGCGCAGGTCGCGAAATACCTTGCCGATTCTATCCCCGACTGATTTTTGTTTGCTGGAAAATCTTTTTATGAAAAATTTGAAAACTTTTTTGATTTTGTTCTTTGCCGCCTCGTCGACGTTTATTTTTTCATGCAGGGGAAACGAGAAAATCGAATTCAACAAGGCTGACCTTGAGGCGCTGGACATTGAATTTCAGTGGGCTGTCGTGAATGTCCCTTATGTGGCTTGCCGCGAGAATCCTTCGTATGACTCGAAAGTAGTGAAAAATCTCCGAAAAAACATGCTTGAGAAAATCGTCGGGGAAAAGACCGTGAAAATCGTTGACGGCGAGTCCGAAAAATACGAAAAATGGCTCGCATTTGAATACGGCTGGGTTCCTGCTTCTTCAGTGAACGTCTACCTCAACAAAATGCGAGCCGAAAACGCCATTAAAAGCGAATAGTTTCAATAGGTTAAAATAGCAATTAGTTTTTCTCGCTAAGGATTTTTTCGCACGCCTGCTCAACTGTCAAATCGGTGAACTGCTCGCGTGTCTCAAGTTTCTTGAGCGTGAGGACATTCTTTTCCGCTTCGTTCGTGCCGATGAGGATTCCCCATTTCACGCCCTTAGCGTCCGTCACTGCGTACTGCTGACCGATTTTCTTCGCGTCCGGGAAAACTTCGACTGCGATTCCGTTCGCGCGGAGCTTTGCCGCAACGCCCTGGTAGTGAATCGCAAGCGATTTGTCCATGCAGTAGATTTCAGCGTCGAGATAGCTTCCTCTTTTTGTCGTCTTTCCAAGCTTTTCAAGTCCTGCGATGAGCCTGTCAAGGCCGATTGATGCTCCTACTCCAGGAAGCTTCGTCTTTGTGTAAAGTCCCGCAAGGTTGTCGTAGCGTCCGCCTGAGCAGACAGAGCCGATTTCCGGGCAGTCGTTCAGGAATGTCTCGTAGACTACGCCCGTGTAATAATCGAGTCCGCGTGTTATCGACGGGTCTAGGACGTATGTCGATTCTATTCCTGCGGCTTTCATCATCTGCCTGATTTCTCTCATGCGCTTTGAGTCTTCCGCCTCTCCGCCCGCCATTTCTTCGAGTGTGTCGAGCGTGTCGTCGAAATCCTTTCCGCCTTTGATGTATTTGAGGATTTTGTCCGCATTTTCTTCCGATGAGGTGAATTCAACAAGCTCTTTTCTGACTTCTTCTTCGCCGACTTTCGCAAGCTTGTCAACCGCGCGGAGGATGTCCTCCGATTTTTCCGCGACTCCGATTTTTGAGAGGAATCTGTTGAAAATTCCCCTGTGGTTGACGTGAATCGTGATGTTCGTGACTCCGATTTCGTTGAGGGCGGCTTTCATTACGCTTAAGATTTCGAAATCAGCTGATGCGCTGTCTGAGCCGACAGTGTCGATGTCGCACTGCATGAATTCCCTGTATCGGCCTGCCTGCGGTTTCTCTCCGCGCCAAACTTTCGCGATGTGGTAGCGTTTGAACGGAAAATACAATTCGCTTTCGTGTTCCGCAGTGAATCTTGCGAACGGAACTGTCAAGTCGAATCTCATAGCAACGTCGCGCTTTCCGTTGTCCTCGAATCTGAATACCTGCTTTTCTGTCTCGCCGTTCGATTTTCTGAGCAAAATTTCAGAATATTCAAGGACAGGAGTGTCGATTGGTACGAATCCGAATGAACGGTAAACTTTCGTGATTTTTTCCTGAAGACCGACTCTTTCAATTTCTGATGCCGGAAGAATGTCTCTGAATCCCTTTAGGACTCTTGGTTGAATAATATCTGCCATAATGAAAACAAGTGTATCATTTTCTTGTATAATTTTTTAGACGTACTAAAATTTGATTTTCCGAAAAAGAGGTTTTATATGAAAAAGTTTTTGTTTTTTGCGGTCTGCGCTTTTCTTTTTGTTTCCGTTTCGTGCTCGAAAAAAACATACACGACCGATGACAGCGGCTTGAATTACGAAAGCTACAAAACTTCCCCGAGCGACTCGGATTCTGGCGAAAAATGACAATCATGGATTCGTTCAATATTTGGCGGCTTTTGGGAAACGGCGCGTTCGTGGCGATTTTCGTTTCAGTAATCGTATTCCTGATTTTCCGCGCAAAGACTTTCATAACGACGACTGTCTGCTGCGTTTTAATGATTCCTGTAGTTTTGTTCGGGCGGAATTTTTTCACGGAGATTTTCAAACTAGATGATGAATCGACTTCTGTTTTGAAACAGGAACTTGCTGTTGAAAAAGAGAAAAATGTGAGCTTGCAGAACGAAATCGCATTTCTCCGCCATGCACAGCTTTCGATTCAGAATCTTGAGCAGATAATGGAGCTGAATCTTCTGAAAACTTCGCTTCATCAGACTGAGGTGAAGGACACATGGATTGGCACTCAGAAGCTTTTTGAGAATCAGGGGAAGACGAGGACGCAGTATGCGAGCGTCGGGAAAAACTACCTGATAATTCTGACGCACGATTTGACAGCGAAGTACGGAATCAACATAAAGGAGCTGAAAGCATACGAGGATGATGCCGGGCAGCTCGTAATTTCGGGTGTCAAGCCGATTTTTACGGGAATGCTCGGCGTTCAGGACAACAAGCAGTATGCGGAAGTCATAAATTCATTTTTCTCTGCCGACGGAACTCTTGTCGAAAAATATTTCTCGATGGAGAAAAAAGACTTGCAGGCTGCGTCCGATTACGCCGAGTGGTGCGTGAACGAATTCCACAAAAAGATAGAAACGATGGACGGTCTCGACTCGAATATTTACGAGCAGGTGAGCGAGTCCGCGCAGAACCTGCTTTTGGTTTTGCTGAGCCCTGTGAACAGAAAAATCATCTTCAGCGACACCGAAGATGAAAAATCCGTTTCTTTAATGGAATTCTTGCAGCGAAAAATCGACGAAAAAGAGAAAATGCTTTCAGCCGAAAATTAGAAACTGATTACGTCTTTCCACTCGACTCCCTTGCCGTCTTCCGCATCTCGTGCCATGACGGCTCCGACTATGTCGTCCAAGAATTTCGGCTCAAGACCTGGAAGAAGCACTTTCTCCGTTCTCAGGACTCTGATATCGTCTTCCGATATTTTTTCGCCCTTTTTCATGTCGCGCATGAAGTGCAGGCTCCTGTTCGTCCGTCCGTAATTCGCTTCTTCCGATGCCGCAAGCCGCTTTATGCCGCTTCCCAAGGCTTTTTCGACGCGCTCGCCGTATTCTTCTTTCAGTTGCCGCGTTATGTAGCCGAATGAATTTTCTCCGTATTGCCTGAAAACTGCCTCGCATTGTCTTATGCAGTGGTGCATGAGCGCGAACTGCTCGCCCGTGAGAGCTACCGGGTCGTCAAGTCCGTCCGTCTCTTTCGAAAGCGTTATGTGCTTTTCAATCATCTTTGCGCCGACGGCTGCCGCAAGGCTCGGAACAAGAACCGGGTCTAGCGAGTGGTCGGATATTCCCGCGTCGACTCCGAATATTTTCGAGAGGTTCGGAATCACTTTTATGTTGTATTCTTCCTCCGGTGCCGGATAGAAAGTTATGCAGTGGAGAAGGGTGACATTTTCCGTTCCGAGAATCGAAATCGCGTTTTCGATGTCAGAAAGTTTTGACACGCCGGATGAGATTATCGTCTTTATCGGAATTTTTCCTGCATTTTTCTGTTCGCTGCGTATTTCAGAAAGTTTCTTCAGAAGCGGAATGTGGTTCAGCTCCGGGGAAGCGATTTTTATTGCGTCAGGATTGATTTTCATCAGCTCCTCAAGGCTTTTTAGGCCGAACGGTGAGCATGTGAATTTCGCGCCTTTTTCGTGCGTGTACCTTGCGCATTCTTCAAAAAATGACGGCTCGACTTCCAGCTCCTTGAATCTGTCGTAAAGCCTGATGTTTCCTGTCGGGAGCTTCACGTATCCCGTGTTCGGATGCAGGATTTCGTCCGCGTACACCCACTGAAATTTCACCCAATCGGCACCTGAATCGATTGCCGTGTCTATAAGCTTTTTCGCTTTTTCCAAATCTCCGCCGTGCGAAGTTCCAATTTCTGCTATGATTTCCATGATTAGATTTTCGGAATCTGGCGGAAAATATCAAAGCCCGCGCGAGTGAATGTGCGTTATCGCCGCCGCAAGCGCGTCCGCCGCATGGTCTGGCTTCGGCCGTTCCTTGAGTGACAGTAGAATCTGCACGTATTGCTCGACAGTTTCTTTGTCCGCGCTCTGGGTTCCAGTCACGGAAGATTTTATCGCGTTTGGCTTGTACATCGAGAGCGGAACCGAATTCTTTTCCAGCGTCATCGTTATAACGCCTTTCGCTTCCGAAACATTCATCGCGCTCGACGCATTTTTGCCGAAGAACAGCTCTTCCATTGCTGATTCGTCCGGCTTGTATTTTTCGATGACGAGTTCCATTCCGTTGTAAATTTCAAGAAGCCGTTTCCCGTGCTCCATCGCGTTGTCTGTCTCGATTACGCCATATCCGACCAGCCTGATTTTTCCGTCGAGAACATCGATGATGCCAAAACCCGTGTTCGCGTACCCCGGGTCGATTCCCAAAATGCGTCTTTTTTCCATAAAGTTTTAAAAACAAAAAACACAGACCTTCAAACCGAAAATCTGTGCTTCAGTGTTCGTTTGTATTCGTTCAATAAATTGATTTGAACAGTTGAACAACCAACCGGCTTACACGGATGTAAGCCGAAACTGAGATGACACAACTTGCAAAGTTGTGTCGAGTTTTTAAAAAACAGGATGTTTTTTAAAAACTCAGCCCTCAAATCCGTCTGGGTAGTTTACTGTAGACCAAACGTTCTGAACGTCGTCGTCCTCTTCGAGCTTGTCCAGGAGCTTCTGGACTTTTGCAGCTGTTTCCATGTCAACGTCAGTGTACATCATCGGAACCATGGCGACTTCTGCTGAAAGCGGCTTCCAAGGGTCTTCCTCGTCGTCCTTCTTCTTCTTGTCGTCCTCTGGCTTCTGCTTCTTTTCCAATGCCTCGACGACAGTCGTGAAGTCGTTCGGAGCTGTTGTTACAGTGATGACTCCGTCCTCTGAAACGACGTCCTCTGCACCGGCCTCGATTGCAGCTTCCATGACTTCCTCTTCCGAAAGCTTCTCGCCGTCAAATTCGATGACGCCCTTTCTCTCGAATGAGCGTGATACTGAACCTGTCGTACCGAGGTTTCCGCCGTTCTTGTTGAAGATGTTGCGGACGTTTGCGGCTGCTCTGTTGTGGTTGTCTGTAAGAACTTCTACGAGAACTGCTACACCGCCTGCTGCGTATCCTTCGTAAGTCAATTCCTCGTAAGTTCCGCCACCAAGCTCACCTGTTCCCTTCTTGATACCGCGCTCGATGTTGTCCTTTGGCATTGAAGCTGCACGAGCCTTTACGATTGCCGCGCGGAGGCGTGGGTTTGCGTTAGGGTCGCCACCACCCATCGAAGCTGCGATAGAAATCTCTTTGATGAGTTTTGTGAAGAGTGCGCCTCTCTTTGCATCAGCTGCGCCCTTTGCGTGTTTAATGGTTGACCATTTATTGTGTCCAGACATTTGGAACTCCTATAAAATATAGATTCTTTTTAATACAGATTATCAATTTTAACTGATAAAATACAATTTTTTCAAGATATGACAAAAAAACGCAAGAAAACGCAAAAAATGCGAATTAAGTGCCGTTTTTTTTGACGTTTTCCGTTTTTCTTATCGTCAGCTCCTATTTTTTGTTTTTGAGAAGCTTGCCCTTGAGGGCGTTCGTTGCGTTTGAGGTTGCCTCCTTCGTTTTTTCGGTTGCCTTGTCCTTCGCTTTGTTGGTTGCTTCCTGAGCTTTTTCGTTCGCTTTTTCCTTTGCCTCGTCAACTTTTCCTTTTGCGATGTTCTCAAGCTCTGCCTTCTTTGCCTCAAGCGAATTTCTCACGGTGTCCAGGTTCACGTTCTGGATGTCGATTTCGCCTTCGATTCCCGCGAACGACTTGATTTTTTCGGTGACCTCTCCGCTCGCGCTGTTGATTTTCTCGTTGACTTTTGCGATTGCGGCTTCCTTTGCGTCCCCGAGCGCGCTCATGAATGCCGCCCTGAATGCCTCCGCGAATCTTTCCATGAAGTTCCCCGAAATGTCCATCGAAAGACCTGACGCGTCCCTGTACGACATTTTGTAGCCGACGCTGATGTCCTTTATCGTCTCGAGTGCCGTCGTGTAATATTTCGTGACAAGCTCGTTGCTGAATCCGTCCGATGTGAGCGTGACCGGGTTCATCTCGACTTTTCCGTTCGCGCTGAATCCGTCTCCGCCCGCGCTTCCTTCGAGCGTCAACGTCGCTTTTCCGTCAATCGACGGGATTCCCGATGCTGATGAGATTTTCGTCCCGTCAACTTTCGCGCTGAATCCGCTTCCTTTGTAGCTCACAGAAATCAAATCCGCGGAAGATGATTTTCTCACGTCGAGTGTCAGTTTTCCTTTGTGGTTCGTCTCCCCGACATCGAATTTCGCCTCTGCCGTCGTCGGGGAACCAATCATGTTCTGGTTGCTCGTGATGTTTTTTATCGCGCCCGAAAAGCCTTTGCTTCCGTCGTTCTCTGTGTATCCCGATGCCGAGACGTTCTTTATCCAAAGCCCCGGGTACTGCCTTGAGTGGTAAATCGTCGTTCCTTTCATTCTCGATACCGACTCTTTTTTCTCCGGTTTTTTCTCGGTCTTTTCTTTTGTCGCGGAAGATGCGTCCGATTCTTTCTTCATTTGGACTGCGTATGCGATTCCTTTCTGCACATACGGATAATATTTTCCGAGCATGTCGTAGCCGACCGTGTTGAATGCTGTGTTGAGAATCTGCCCTGAATTTTTCACCGTGTCGGTCACATGCTCGACGAGCGAAACTGCCAAATCTTTGTCGGATTTCACAGCTTCCGCGACCGTTCTTGCAAGCTCGTCAGTCGATTTCACGTCGGCTTTTACTTCGCTTGCTGTTTTTTCAAATGATTTTTTCAGCTCGTCGCCCTGTTTTATCGAGCTGTTGATTTTTTCAATGTACTCTTTCGCGATTTTCACTTTCTCGATGTCGCTCGCCGCCTTAATCGATTTCACGTCGAGGTTCTGCAAGTCCTTCACGCTTTCCGAGAATGTCTCGACCTGCGTTTTCAGTTCTTCCGGCTTTGCCTGCCATTTCGCGACGAGGTTCTGGACGTCCTCCTGCGCTTTCTTTGCCGCGGCCGGCGTTTTCAGCTGCGACTCGATGTTGCTGACGATTTCGTCAACGCTGCTTCCTCCCGCGATTTCTGCAGCCTGCGCCTTCAAATCCTCAATCGCCTTGTTTGACCTTGATTTGAGTTCCTTTTCGAATTTGCTTTCTGTCGCCGACTTTTTTTCTTTTGGCGGAATGTAGCAGCTCGTCGTCCTGTCCGTGCCGAATTTCATTCCTTCCGCGGAAATGTCGTTTATTATCGCTTTTCCCCGCAATGCCTGCGTGAAATTCATGTCAACCGTGATTTTTTCGGCTTCGAAGAGATTTTTCTTGTAGCCGTATTCTTTCGAGTCTTTGTCGCCGATTGCAAGCCCGCTAACTCTTATCGATATTCCGAGCAGCTGAACGTCAACGGCGCGGATGTCAGTTTTAGCTTCGAAAATGCTTTCGCACGACGATTTGATGATTTTTTTCGCAATCGGGTTTTTGAACGTCGTGACCACGATTACAAGTGCGGCGACGAACGCGATTACTGCAAAAAGCGGGACGAGCTTCACGCGGAATTTGTTCGCATTGATTGCTTTCGCGATTTCTTTCAGCTGGGCGAAATCGGCTTTGCCAAGCTCTTTCTCAAGGTTCACGAAGAGATAATCTTTGCCTTTTATCGTGCTCGTCTCTGTAAAAATCGATTCCACGAGTTTTGAGTCCGATTCGATGTAAATCTTTTTCAGGATTTTCTTTTCGAATTTTTCCTTCGTGTATTTTTTCCTGAAAAGACCCGGAAGTTTTTTTGCTGGGATTTTCTTTTTTGTATCTTTTTCGTCGGTTTCTGCGATTACGTTTCTGTTTTCGCTTTGTTTTTCGGATTTCTCCTCGATGATTTTTCCTTTGATTTTTCCTTCAGTTTTTTCGCTTTTTTCAGATTCGGAAATTTCTTTTGTTTCGTTGATTTCTTTTTCGCTCATATTTTGTCTCCGGCAATCGACACGATTTTTGAGATTACAGGCACTTTTCCGATTACCTTGATGATTTTCGAATTTCTTAGAATCATCACGGCGTGCTTTCTCCAAAGGCTGATGAACAGTCTTGCGAGAAAATACACCGGCGCGTATAGAATCAGCCCCGAGATTAGAGAGCCCATGACGACCGTGTTGTTGAATTTCGTGAACGCTACGAACGGGATTTCCTCAAGGAAGCCGTAGAAAGCGTAAAGGCTTTCCTTTGTAAGCACCGCATTTCCGATTTGGTCGAACAAATTGTCGAACGCAGGCGCAATCAGCGTTCCGAGCGCGAGTACGATGAAATATGCGGGCTTGTTTATCCT
The DNA here is from genome assembly GCA_017525605.1 of Treponema sp. Taxonomy (GTDB): domain Bacteria; phylum Spirochaetota; class Spirochaetia; order Treponematales; family Treponemataceae; genus Treponema_D. The sequence continues at coordinate 25,347 of JAFXSM010000025.1, forward strand.
GACGAAAAATACAAATATGAACACAACCCACCAGAGCAGGTTGTCCTTCGGCATTAATCCGAGAAGAAAACCGCAGGCGGCTCCGTGCGCGATTTCTCCCGGATTGGTGTTCGCGTTTAACGCTTTCAAAAATTTTGCAATGTAGGCAATCATTCTTTCATTCTAGCATATTTATCACAAATTTTTACAACCAGCATTGAATGGCTTTTGTTCTATAGATTGACAGATTGACCTCAACGGGCTTTTACAGATAAATTATTTTCTATGTTTGAAACAAAAGATACAGATATCGTAGACCTTGAAGATGATGATTTTGATACAATCCTTGCTGACGACATCAAGTTCAAGGGCAATATAAAATTCACAAAGCCATTCATGATTCGCGGAACTGTGACCGGAAAGATTTCTGCGACGAACGACCTTGTAGTTGATTCCGGTGCAGTTGTCACGGCGGATATTTCCGCAAGCCGCGTCCTTGTGAAGGGCAGGGTCGAGGGAAACATCGTCGCGGAAAGAATCGTCCGGGTCTCTTCTTCCGGCTGCGTTGTCGGTGACGTTACTTCCGAGCAGGTCGTGCTTGAGCCAGGCTCAAAATTCTCCGGCCGCTGCACGATGACCATTCCTCAGTCGAATTAAATTCAGATTTTGTGCTTTTTTATTTGCATCGTTTTATTTTATTTTTGGGATTAGAAAATGAAAATTGAATTCAAAAAGATAATTTTGTCATTGGTTCTCTCTTCTTCTGTTGCGGCTTCCGCAGTTTTTGCTCAGAAGCCTGACGCTCTTGCTCTTTACCGTGCCGGAAAATATGCGGAGTCGGTTGAGATTTGCGAGCAGGAGCTTCTTGCCAACCCGAAGAACATCAACTCTTATGTGGTTCTCTGCTGGAGCCTTGTCGGAAAAAAGGAATACGCGAAGGCTGAGGCAAAGGCAATCGAGGGAAGAAACCTCAACTCCACTGACACACGCCTTATCGAAATCCTTGCCGAGGCGAAATACTATCAGGGAAAGAACAACGGTGCGCTTGAATATTTCCAGCTGTACCTTGCGAATGCGCCTCAGAGCTCGCGCGACATCGGTTTTGCGTATTTCTACATCGGAGAAATTTACATCAGGCAGGCAAAATATCAGCATGCCGACATTGCTTTCTCGATGGCAGTTCATGTTGAGCCGACGAAATACGCTTCATGGTGGTCGCGCTGCGGCTATGCCCGCGAAATGGCCGGCGCGTATGAGTCCGCGCTCGTCGCTTACAACAAGTCGCTTGAGCTTGACCACACGTTCGTAGAATCTTTGCGCGGAAAAGAGCGCGTCACTGCAAAACTGAACTAGTGCTTTTTTGCAACGCTTTTTCAAAAAACAGAAACATAAATAAGAAATGCTGAAAGATAAAATCCATTTTGAGACTCTCGGCTGCAAGCTCAACCAGGTCGAAAGCGAAGGTGCGGCGCGTGCTTTCGTTGACGCTGGTTTTTCCGTCACTATGGAGCCGATGACAGCCGCCGATGCTTCCGACGATTCCGTTATCGCGTGCGTCGTGAACACTTGCACAGTGACGGCAAAGGCCGAGCAGAAAGCAAGGCGCATAATCCGCCTTCTCCTTTCGAAATTCCCTTCGTCGGTCGTAATCGTCACCGGCTGCTACGCGCAGCTGAATCAGGACGATTTGCTTGCGATGGACGGGCGGATTGCCGTTCTTGGCGGTCAGAACAAAGGCGCGCTTGCCGATGTTCCTTCGTTCATCAAGAATTCGTCGGGAATCGATGGCGTTGGGCTTAAGAATGCATTGCAGTCGTTCTTCGACGAAAAAAGGTCTTCCTCGAAGTTCAACGAGATAACCGAACCGTTCAGGCTCTCGACCGACACTTTCCTGAATCACTCGCGCTCTTCTCTGAAAATACAGGACGGCTGCAACTGTGTCTGCACATATTGCAGGATCCGTCTTGCCCGCGGAAAATCCGTGTCCCTCGACGCGAATTCGGTTCTCGACAGAATCATCTCGCTTGAAGCTTCCGGTCAGCGCGAGGTTGTCATAACGACCGTGAACATCGCTCAGTACCGCGGAAAATGGACTGACGAAAACGGAAACGAATCGTTCGTCAATTTTGCGGGGCTTCTTGAAATCATCCTTGCAAGAACGAATTCAATCGGAATAAGAATATCGAGCCTTTATCCAGAAATCGTCGATGAGAAACTTGCGTCTCTCGTTGCTAATCCGCGCGTGCGCCCGCATTTCCATATTTCCGTGCAGTCGGGAAGCGATGCCGTCCTTTCAAGGATGAAGCGTCCGTACAAGATTGAGACTGTCTACAATGCGTGCTCTCTTCTGAAAAAAGCAAAGTCGAACCCGTTTCTCGCCTGCGACATAATCGCCGGATTCCCTGGCGAAAGCGACGAGGATTTTTCACTTACTATGAAAATGCTCGCTGAATGCGGCTTCACGTTTGTCCATGCGTTTCCGTTCAGCGCGCGTCCGGGAACTGAGGCGTACTCAATGCGGCCGATGATTCCGAACAATATTACCGATACTAGAATAAAGCAGCTTGAGGAATTCAACAGAAAATCCAAGACGGCATATATCGAGTCGTTCGTCGGAAAAAGCGTGCGTGCAGTTTGCGAGACTATTCACAGGGCGAACATTGCCCGCGGAATCATGCTTTCCGGGAATGTCGTCGTCCACGCCGTGACAGAGAACTTTCTGCATTGCCAACTGGTTTTCCCTGCTGGTTCTACGGACATTCCGAAAGCCGGAAGCGAAATTTCCGTCAGGATTGTCCGTCCGCTTACTGCAGAAGAGAGAACTGGCGAAAGCGATACTCTAGCTGTTCTTGAAACCGCAGTTTGAATCTGTAGTTTGAGTCGGGGTTTTTAGGATGATTGGTTTCTGGGAGAATCTGTTCGAGAGACTTTCAAAAAATACTTTGCCTGGAAAATTTGTCACGAGTATCGGTGCGTTCGTCAGGAGCTATTTTTCTTCAGTTCCTTACGTTCTCGGCTACATCGGGCGGATTTTTCAGTCCACGTTCGCTTTCATAAACACGGAGAAGGCCGCAAGGAAAATCCTCATAATGCAGCTTCTCTTCACGTTCATCGAAGCTCTTCCAATCGTCGTGTTTCTTTCTGTCGCGCTCGGCTCAGCGATTTTTCTTGTCGGCTACGACCTGCTTCTCTCGCTTGGGCAAGCCTCAATGATTTATCAGATTCTGATTGTCGTCGTCGTGCGTGAGCTTGGGCCCGTGCTCGTTGCGTTCGTCGTCACGGCCCGCTCTTCGACTGCGATTGCGACCGAGCTTGGCGGAATGGTGACTTCGCATCAGGTTGAGAGCTACATTTCCGTCGGCGTTGACCCTGTCGATTATCTTGTCGCGCCGCGTTTTCTTGGCGTTACGCTTTCAGTTTTCTTTCTTTGCCTTTATTTTTCGCTTTGCGGAATTCTGGGACCTTATATTGCCGCCATGTTCGTGAATCCGACCATTGCTGCAGGATATTTCTCGGAATTGCTGAAAAACTGTTCTGTCCTGATGATTCTGACATCGATTCTGAAAAGCATCGTCTTTGGTATGATTATTTCAATAACTGCGACGTATTATGGATTCAACGTCGAGCGTTCCTCAACCGAGATCCCGGTCGCCGGCATTCAGGCTGTCAGCAAGTCGTTCGTCGGAATAATCATTGCGGATGTAATCATAATTCTGATTCCTATGCTTATGTGAACTTTCTGGAGGCGGTTGCAATAGATGAGTCTTTTTCTGCTTGATAACGTGGAATTTTCTTCGAGGACGCAAAAAATCATAAAAGGTGTCAGCATGGAGATTGAGCAAGGGCAGGTCGTCGGCCTGCTTGGAAAATCCGGCAGCGGAAAATCCACTCTGCTGAAAATCATCTCCGGAATACTTGTCCCGACCGCCGGCAAAGTCCTTTTCGACGGAAGGAATATCCGCCTGATGTCGAGGGGCGAGAACAAAAAGTTTCGGAAACGCTGCTCGTTCGTATTTCAGGATTCAGCTCTTTGGGAGAATCAGACTATCGCCCAGAATCTGAATCTGCCGCTCCAGACCCACAACCAGTCGATGTCGGAGGAGGAGCGCATGGAAATCATAAACAATGTCTGCGCCCTCGTCGGCTACACCCGAAGTTTGTCGCTTCGTCCTGTTGACCTTTCGATGGGCGAGAAAAAGCTTGTTGCATTTGCGAGGGCTTTCATCAATAATCCTGATGTGCTTTTCCTTGACGAATGCACGGAGTCGCTGGACATTCAGAATTCCGACAGGATTGTGTCGCTGATTGCGGATTTCATCCGCAAGGGAAACACTGTCGCGTACGTCAGCCACAAGCAGAATTTCGTCGATACGATGATTTCTCTCGGCGGAAGCGGGCGCAGCGTGATTTACGATGTCGATAATGGATTTTTGAAAGGATTTGATAATTATGAAATTTAAAATAAAGTACGCTGACCAAATTGTTGGTTTCTTTTCGCTTCTTGCACTTGCTGCCCTCATGGTTTTGATTTTTGCAATCGGCGTGAACAAGAATTGGTTCGCGAAGAAGAATTATTATTTCACGGTTTTCGATTCAGGCTCCGGGATTGCGGCCGGCATGGATTTGACGTACAAGGGATTCTCAATCGGAAAAGTCGAGTCGGTGAACCTCGTTGGCGAATTCGTGAAAGTCGATTATTACGTCCTGGAAGAATATTTCGAATACGTCAAGGAATTTTCTGTCGTGGAGCTTAGCGTTTCTCCGATTGGGCTTGGCTCTTCGTTCACCCTTTACTCCGGCACGGGAGACGAGACGATTCCGTCAGGCAGGGAAATCTTCCGCACCGACAGCATTCCCGGGAAAAAATTCATTGCCGACGGTCTCGTGAAGATGCGCGACTCGTCCGATTCGATTTCGGTTCTCCTCGGGAAAGTTTCGAACATACTCGACGACGTTCACGAGCTTCTCACCAACCTCAACAATGCGCTTGAAGGCAGCGGCGAGTCTCCGTTCACGGAAATCATCGCGAATCTCAACGAACTTACTTCGATTTTGTCCGACACGGAGAACGGCGCAGTTCCGAACCTTCTCGGCAAGGACATCACGAAGAACCTCACGGAAACGCTCGCTTCTCTCAACAACATGGTGAACAGCCCTGAAGGTGCAGTCCCGAAGCTTCTCGGAAAAGAAATCTCCGGTCAGATAAACGAAATCCTCGGAAGCATTTCTCCGATTCTGAGCGACGTGAACGACATCACGGGCAAGGCTTCGCCGGAGGTCGGCGAGATGCTCGTTCAGGTCAACACGCTTCTTCTTCAGCTTGAGGATTTGATGACAGGCCTTAACAACAATCCTCTTATCAGGGGCGGCATTCCTGACAGGTCGAACGAGAATTCTGCCACAGTGAATATAAGAAGCTCTGATTTTTAAAATCGGGATTCTGAAAAATCGGATTTCTAAAATCGAATGGAGTAAAAAATGAAAATTCAGCTTGATTGCCATGTTTTGAAAAATAGATTCCGCCTTTTTGAATGCATGTTACTTTTTGCGTCATCAGTTGCTTTCTTTTCATGTTCTTCGACCCCTGAACGTGCCATGAAAGTCACAACCACGGCAAATTCAGCTGATGTCAGATACGAAAACGCGAACAACGAATTTGCATCCGGGAATTATGAGCTTGCAAAACTTCATTTTTCACAGGCATACAATATTGCTTTTTCAGTTGACGACCCTGATTTGCTTTGCAGGATTGCGCTTTCTGGAATCTCCTACAAAATCGTGACGGGAACGATGGACGCTGCTGACAGTTCGGCCGCTTCTTTCATCGATTCGCTTTCCGCGGAAGAAATCCTCACCGAGGCAAAGTATTTTGCGGAGCGTTCGTCAAGGAATCCTGTGCTTTCTGCAGTCTGCTCCATCTGCGAGGTGAACATAGAACTTGCACGCGGAAAGACGAATTTTATGATTTACGAAAACTATCTGAAAAATGCGGAAAAGGCTCTGCAAAAAGAACCGTATTACCTTGCGCACTCGTACAGGGCGTTCGGCGATGTTTGTATCCGCTCACAAAAGTACGATTTGGCTGCCGAATATTACACGAAGGCCGCAACTCTTCACACGAAAAACCGATATCTTTTTGAAATCGGCACTGACTGGTACGGAGTTGCTCGCGCCCATTCACTTGGCGGAAAAAAATCCGAGGCGATTTCTGCAATGGAAAACGCCCTCAAATTCGACAGGGACTCCGAGAATTCTTCGGCGATTGCATCCGATTATTTTGCCGTCGCGAAAATCCTCATGAAAGGGAACGTCACCAACGAGGACAAGAAAAACGCGAGAAAAAATGCGCGTTGGGCCGCATCGATTTTCCGCTCTGTCGGGCTTGAAGCGAATGCCGCCGAATGTGAGAAATTCGCGCTCGGAATCTGACAATTAAAAATTCAATTTCTATCTATACAAAATAAAAAAGGATATCTAAAAAAATGAAAAGAATATTTTCCAGTTTTTTTTTCGGGAGCATGTTGTCTGTCGCTCTCTCTTCTTTGCTTTTTTCATGCGCATCGACTTTTTCAATATCTGATTGCGGTCCTGTCGCCGTGATTTCCGTAATCGGAAACAAATCTGTCCCGTGGTACGACTCCAGCGACGAGGACACTGACGACGCGAACAGCGTTCTCTCGACTTCGGTGAACAGGCTTGTCGGGCGCGGAAACATTGAATTTTCTTCATGCGAGAACAGAATCGATTATGCCGACGATGCAATCAGATTCGGTCTTCAGGATATTGCAGGTGTTGAGGTCATCGACAAGGAAAAGGTCGTGAATTCACAGCAGTACGAGGATATGCACGCCAGTTTCTACAATCTTCTTGTTTCGACTGTCTCTGCTGACGGATACAAGGATTTGACGACTATCGGCTCGAAAAATTCAAGGCTTCTGATGCGTGAAATCGGCGCGAAGAGCCTGATGCTTTTCGAATTCGATTTTAGGAAGGAGCTTGTGAAGGGCACGAAATGGAACGGCGAGGTCGGCGGATATATCATGATGAAAGTCGAGGTGAAGGACGAGCGAGGAAATGCAGTTGTCGAGAAGAATTACGAAATCCGCTCTTCGTCTACGATTCCGATAAAGAACCTGCGCTACGACAAAGATGAACTTGTCAATCTTCTTGAGCCGACAATCGATGCTGCCGTAGCGAGGTTCATTGTTGATTATATGAATTGAAGATTATGATTCGTGCCGGTAAGGTCGTTTTTGGTGCAGGAACGTGTATCTTGCGCCCATGTACCTTCCGACGAAGCGGCTCATGAACGCAGTGATTTTCCACTTGAATGCCCAGAGGACGATTTTGTCGCCTTTCCGGGCTTTTTTTATGCAGTGCGCCACGACTTTCACCGGGCTTCGTCCGTGCAGGACTTCCTTGCGTTCCCCGTTCGATGCCACGTTCGCGAAATTCGTGCTGACCGAGCCAGGGCAGAGCGCGGTGACAGTTATTCCCTTGTCTTTCAGCTCGGCTGCGAGCGCGACTGAGAAACTAAGAACGTAGGATTTTGTTGCCGCATAAACGGCGAAATTCCCGAGCGGAAGGAATGCTGCTAGAGAGGCAACATTGATGATTGTTGAGCCTTTCTTTAAAAAACGCAATGCAAGTCCGCAAATCCCGGTTAGGGCAGTGCAGTTCAGCTCAATCATGTCGATTTCTTTTTCGAGAGGCGTGTCGCTGAATTCACCGTAAGTTCCGAATCCCGCGTTGTTTATGAGCATTTCGATTGTGAATTCTCCGTTCGATTCTTCAGTTTTTAGAAGATTCCTGAATCTTTCGATTCCTTCTTTTCCTGAAATGTCGAGCGGAAAAAGTTTTATCGGGCATTTTTCGTTTTCGCCGTTTTCTCCGGTTATCTTCTTCTTCGATTCTTCGAGTTTTTCCCCATTCCGCGCAATGAGCCAGAATTCCGCGTTATTTTCGCTTTCCGCGATGTTTTTTTGAAGTTTGTGCAGCTGTCGCGCAAATTCGAATCCGAGACCTGAATTTGCGCCTGTTATGATTGTGATTTTTCTCATGTAAGTGAGTATACTTTCAAAACTATGCTTTCAAAAAGACTTTTATGTTTGACATTTTCGATTTTTGCTTTTTCGTTCGTTTTTTCGTTTTTTTTCTCGTCCTGCAAAAAATAGAGCGCAGAACCCACGGAAGAAGAACTTATTCAGATTGAACGGAAAAAAGAGGAGGAGAGAATCCTTGCGGAAAAAAAGGCGAGGGAAGAGCGCAGAAATTCTGCCGTACAGTCTTACATTGATTCTCTTTCCGACAGCGTGAAGATTTCCCAGCTTTTTCTTGTGAACATCGAAGGAAATTCTTCGTATGCTCCTGTTGAAACTTTTGACGACGGAAAAAGCCTTGTTCCTGGCGGCTGCCTTCTCTTTTCTTACAACATCGCTTCCGAGCCGGAGAAGATTTTTTCTTTCACGAAATCGATTGCGGATTTTTATTCGGAAAATTCAAATGTTCCGCCGTATATTGCAATCGATCAGGAAGGCGGCGACGTGAACAGGCTTCGTGGCGTGACGAGCGTTCTTTGGTCGCAGAAAAAAGTCGCCGATCGTTTCACTTCTGAAAATGCGGAGAAACTTTATTCGTCGCAGGCAGTTCAGATGCGAAAACTCGGAATCAGCATGAATCTTGCCCCTGTCGTCGAAGTTGAGAATCCGTCGAATTCCGATTTCCTCGGAACCAGGACTTTCGGCTCTCTCGAAAAAACTTTGTCTTATGGAGAAGCGGAAATCAAAGGTTTTGAAGGAAATTCCGTCGCGTCCGTCCTCAAGCATTTCCCCGGAAATTCGAATGTTGACCCACATTCCGGGCTTCCTGAAATCCGCGTGAATTCGGCTGAGTTCGATTCGTACATCGAGCCGTTCAGGACGCTGCTTCCGAAAAGTTCAGCTGTCCTTATGAGCCATGCGATTGTCACTTTTGACACAGAAACTGACGAGCTTAAGAATGAGCGCGTTCCTGCGTGCCTTTCGAAATTCTGGATTTCCGATGTCGTCAGGAAAAAACTTTCGTTCGACGGGCTTATTCTTTCCGATGACATTTTCATGGGCGCACTTTCGAAGAACGGATATCCGCCGGAGAAAGCTGTCGTTCAGGCAATCGAGTCGGGCGTGAATGTCATCATGCTTTCCGAGAAAAAATTCGGTTCCGTCGCAAAAATTTTAATCGACGAGTCAAAGAAAAATTCAGGGCTTCTCGAAAAAATAAATGATTCCGTCCGCCGTGTAATCGAATTCAAAATAAAGATGGGGCTTCTCTCGCTCGATGAGAGTTCCGACGGCACTTTTTCGGTTTCAGTTCCGAATATCGCTGAATTTGACTCGGAATCATTCGCCAATGCAAAAAAAGAAGGAATGAAGCTTTACGAATAGTTTTTGGGGAAAATTATGAAACAGAAGGAAAAATCTAAAAAGCTCGTCGGGGAAGCTGGATTCGACGCGTATTATCGTGAAATTTACGGAGATCGTTGGGAGAAATTGAGAAATGCTCTTCTTGAAAAAGCAGATTCGCGCGAGTATAAAGTCGGCGAAGCTGAGCCGTATTTTCTTGATTCGGGAAGCATCCGCTGTGCAGTGTCGCTTCCGCTTGCCGGTGCGAAAAAAATCCTTGATTTGTGCGCGGCTCCCGGCGGAAAGTCAATCGTCCTCGCTTCATGCATGGACGAAGATGCGGCTCTTCTTTCGAATGAGCGTTCTCCTGAGCGAAAGCTCCGCCTGGTTCGTTCGTGCGACTCGTGCCTTCCTGAGTCCATCCGTTCCCGCGTCGAAGTCATCTGCAAGGACGGCGCGAAAATGTGCCTCTCAAAAGAAAACGAGCTTCATTTCGACAGAATCCTTCTCGACGCGCCGTGTTCGTCCGAGCGTCATGTCCTTTCCGACCCGAAATATCTTTCCGAATGGTCGCCTTCGAGAGTCCGTACTCTTGCCGTTGCCCAATGGTCGCTTCTTTCTTCCGCGTACAGAATGCTCAAAAATGGCGGCTATCTTCTCTATTCGACGTGTGCGCTTGCTCACGAGGAAAATGACGGCGTTGTCGCTAAGCTGCTCAAGAAATTCGGCGACGCAAAAGTTCTTCCGCCAGAGATAGCTTCCGATGCATCTGCGTTTTGCGATTCAAATCTTCCCGATTACGAGAAAACGGAATTCGGCGCGCACGTCCTTCCCGATTTGCAGAACGGTGCCGGCCCTCTCTATTTCTGCCTGATAAAAAAATGTGGCGGCGAAGAGGTCTGAAACTCTAAAAACTCCAATCCAAACGATTTTTGAAAATGGACTATTTCAGTTATTTATTTTAAAATAGCAAATTATGACATCTAGGGAAGAAAAATTGCAGTCGATACTCGAAAGCGAGCGTCGAATTAACGAAATCAAGGATACGGATGTTCTCCTTCAGCAGATTCTCACGGAGGCTAGGCGGATTACGAATGCCGATGCAGGTTCCATATACGTCGTTGAGAATAAGGCTGCTCCTCGGAATTTTCTGAAACTGAACTCGGAAAGTGTGTTGCCTCTTTCTTCGATGACTCATACATTGTATTCGGAAAGCCCTGACCGCAGGCGCGAATTTTTCAAGAACAAGCAGCTCAGAATCAAATATGCTCAGAATGCGACAAAAAAACAGGACGGATATAAGAATTTCGCTTTCAATATTGCGGAGACTTCGATTTCCGGGTATTCGATTTTTTCAAATGAGCTGATAAATATCGAGGATGCTTACGATATCGGCAAGGACAAGCCGTACAGTTTTGACGACACTACCGACAGGCAGATGCAATACAGGACGAAGTCGATGCTGACGATTCCTCTTGTGAGCAGCACCGACAAGCCGCTTGGCGTTTTGCAGATAATAAATGCGCAGGATTCCAGCAAAAATCCGATTCCGTTCGATGATGATGCTGTGCTCTGCGTAAAGCATTTTGCGTACAGTGCGGCTCAGGCTTTGGAACATTCTTATCTCACGAACAGCATGATTATCAGGATGCAGCAGATGGCGGAATTCCGTGACCCGAAAGAGACGTTCCACCATGTTCAGCGCGTTTCTGAATTCTCCGACATCATCTATGTCCGCTGGGCAAAAGAGCATGATGTGCCTGCGGAAGAGTTGAAGCGGTTCCGCGACTGTCTCAGAATTGCTTCGAAGTGCCACGATTTCGGCAAAGTCGGTGTCTCCGATGTCATCTTGAAAAAAGCAGGTCCCGGCCGGTTCACCGACGAGGAGCGCGGCGTGATGAAGGGGCACACATTGATTGGCGCAAAGCTCTTCGCCGAGGTCGAGTCCGATTTTGATGAGATGGCAAGGGATGTCGCGCTTCGCCATCATGAATGGTGGGACGGCAGCGAAAACGGATACCCTGGGAATGTCAATTATCTTTCGTATGAAATTGGTCGCCCTGTCGAGAAGGGAATTCCGCTGAAAGGTGATGAGATTCCGCTTTCTGCGCGAATCGTTGCGATTGCGGATGTCTTTGACGCTCTGAGCCATAGAAGATGCTATAAAGAAGCGTGGTCTGTTGATGACGCGTTCCTTGAAATACAGAATTCGTCAGGAACTCAGTTTGACCCGGAACTCGTGATGTGTTTCCTTGCCGAACGCGAGCGCATACTCATGGTGAATCTGCGCTACGAAAGCAATGAAGATTAAATCTTGTCATTCCGAACTCGATTCGGAATCTATTATTTATCTTGCAGAGTAAATTTCGGCAACGATATGCTTTTGAAGTTCTGAATCGAATGTGCTTTTGAACTTTTTAAGCTCTTGTTGCCCGTATTGCTTCTTTTTGTTCCCGCCAAAACCGATTTCTGACAAATTCAGGCTCAAGTTTCTTTCCATGATTCTGTCTTCGATGTTGTCTTTCGTAAAAAGGATTCCTCTGTCGTTTATGACTGTGATTTTCTTTTCGACAAGCCTTTTCGCAAAAATGATGTCTCGCGTTATTACTATGTCGTTTTTCTGTGCTTGTTCGTAGATTACGTTGTCGGCTTCGTCTTTTTCTTGTTTGCAGACAACTATCCGCACATTCTCCGTTTCATCGAAGAATTTTGCGTTTGCCACGAAAACTGCTTCTATATTGTTTTTCTTTGCACTTTCTATGACAAATTCCCGTAGGAGTGCAGGGCATGAATCTGCATCAATCCATATTTTCAAGTTCAGCATGGTTGTTCCGTTGTTAATAGTTCGGTTCGTTTTATAAGATGGCGGTATCGAGTTTTTCGATGGACTCTGAAAGGATTTTTTCGATTTTTGAGTCCAGCTCATCTCTTTCGGCTTTTTTCTGCCGCTCCTGCTCTACAACAGTTTTCTCAATCGACAACTCGGATTTCTCTTTGTATAACTCATCACAAATCATAATGCCCGCCAATATCGCAACCTGATGCGGATTCAGAGGGCTCGTTTTTGAGATTTTGACTGTTATATCCTTGTAGTAGTTGAGCAGCCTTTTTAGGTAATCGTCATCTGGCTTCATTTGCACAGTAAATGACGTACCAAGCATATCGATGTGCAGTGACCCCATTGCTTACTTTCTATCTATCCCTATCTCTTTATTTCTCAGAATATATCGAAAATAGGTTTTGCGTCCGACTGTGTGTCGCCGTCATTTTCTTGCTCTGTCTTTTGCTTTGCAAGCACGGCTTCGACTTCCGCCTCTGGCTTTCTCAATGCAGATGAGATGTCAGTTACCGACATGCCCCTTTCTCTCAGGCTGAAAATCAATGAAATGTCTCTTTCTGAAAGTGTGTTTTCGTTATTTTCGTTGTGACCAGCAGCATTCTCTGATTCTTCAACGGCTTGTTCGCCTTTTGCGATTTCTGAATCGGAATGCGAATTGTCTTCTTCGCTCATTTCTTCCGTTTCTTCGCTGCCGCTGTAAACTGTATCCTCGTTTTCGTAGTTTTCTGAAGAAGCCTCTTCGGTGTATGTATTGTTTTCAGCTGAATCTGTCGCTTCTGAAGTTTCATAAGCATATGTTTCAGCTTCGGCTTCGCTAGACTGGTATTCATCGTGCGAAACTTCTTCGGTGTTTTCGTAATTGTCAGCCAATGAGGAATCTGGCTGTGAAGTTTCGGCAGATTCTTGCGCTATTGTTTTTTCTTCTGGTTCAACCTGAAAACTTCCGTTCAAAGTGTCCGGAATGTTTTCAAGTTGCTCAAGGGCTTTTTTGATTCTCAACTCAATCTTATTCTGATCTGTCTGAAAAGCCGAAAGCTGCTCCGTCTTCGCAGAAAGTGCGTTTGTGAGCTCTGCGCATTTGCTACGCAAAGCATCATTCTCTGCTGTCAGCTGTGCTATTTTTGCAACAGCACTTTCAATCTTTTGTTCCAAAATCTGAATCTGATCGAGTGAAATCATTTTTTTACCTTAAATGTTTTGTTTTTTTATGCGTTGAGTGCTTTTTTTGCAGCTTCAACAACAGCCTTGAATGCTGTTGGGTCTTCGATTGCGAGGTTTGAGAGTGCCTTGCGGTTCAAAGTGATTCCTGCTTTTGTAACACCGTTGATGAAGCGTGAGTATGTGAGCCCCTCAGCGCGTACAGCAGCGTTGATACGAGCGATCCACAACTGGCGGAAATCGCCTTTCTTGTCGCGGCGATCAACGTATGAGTGGCTGAGTGCTTTTACGACAGCGTCTTTTGCTGCTTTGTAGTTAGTTCCGCGGCGGCCTGTGAAACCCTTTGCGAGCTTCAAAATCTTTGCACGGCGGTTGTTTCTTTTTGTTCCGTCTATTGCTCTTGACATTTTATTCTCCTAAATAATTCAGTAAAAAATCCTCGTGGCTGTTGTTTTATCAGCCATATGGAAGCTGCTGCTTGCGAATTCTTGCTGCAGAGTCTTCTGAAAGAATTCCAGCTCCACGGAGGTGCATCTTTCTCTTTGGTGACTTCTTTGTCAAAATATGGCGAAGGTTCATTTTCTTGTACTTTACTTTGCCAGTTCCTGTGAGTGAGAAGCGCTTTGCAGACGCTTTCTTTGTCTTCATCTTGTTCTTAGACATTTTCCTTTTCCTCGAACTGATACGACCGTATCGTTCAGCTCTTTTTGATTATTTGGCTTTTGCGTTGATAGTCATAGACATGAATCTGCCTTCCATTGCGGCCGGCTTCTCCACGACATAGCTACCCTCGGTAAGCCTTTTTAATACTTCGTTCAGTACGTCATGGCCGAGTTCAGTGTGTGCAAGTTCACGACCGTGGAAACGGATTGTGACTTTCACCTTGTTGCCCTCGTTCAAGAATTCCTGAACGTGCTTTGCTTTTGTATCAAGGTCTCCAGGACCAATTTTTGGTTGCATTCTGATTTCCTTGATTTTCAAAGCTTTTTGGTTCTTGCGGGAGTCACGGAGCTTTTTCTCCTGCTCGAACTTGTATTTTCCATAGTTTAGAATTTTACAAACTGGTGGATTTGCGTTCGGAGAGACCTCTACAAGGTCAAGTTCACGCTCTTTTGCAAGCCTGAATGCTTCGCTCGTGGACATTATTCCATTCTGTCCGCCTTCATCATCAATAAGTCTGATCTCTCTTACTCGAATCTGTTCGTTGATTCGTAATCCTTTTGGATCTGCCAAATTTCCCCCTAATGTCAAAAATTGGATATGACATTCATGTAAAATGATTTTTCAAGTATAGCAGATTTTATTTTCCGATGTCTATTCTTTCCGTCTAACTTTAATCTTTCTATCTTTTCGTTTATTCTGTGAAAACTGAAAACAGCGAGTGAATCTCTCTGTAAAATATTGAATTGAAGGTGGAAAAATGAAAATCAACGGTTCTCAAATCGTCATCGAGTGCTTGGTGGAGCAGGGTGTTGACACCGTTTTCGGTTATCCGGGCGGAAATATCCTCAATATTTATGATGCGCTCTACAAGAATTCCGATAGAATCACTCACATTCTGACGGCTCACGAGCAGGCTGCGGCTCATGCTGCCGACGGATATGCCAGGTCTACTGGAAAAGTCGGTGTCTGCATGGCGACTTCCGGACCTGGTGCTACGAACCTCGTGACGGGAATCGCGACTGCCTATATGGATTCTTCTCCGATTGTCGCAATCACTTGCAATGTCGGAACTCCGCTTCTTGGAAAAGATACTTTTCAGGAAATCGACATAACGGGCGTCACTTTGCCGATTACGAAGCACAATTTCATGGTGAAGAAAGTCGAGGATTTGGCTGATACGATTCGGCAGGCGTTCGTCATTGCGCGCTCGGGCCGTCCTGGTCCTGTTTTAATCGACATTCCTAAGGATGTGACCGCGAAAGTCTGTGAATTCGAGCCGATGAAGGACAAGGATTCTGTCGCGGCCGAGCTTTTGAAGGAACATGAAAGCATTAGGCGCGTCATGAAAGTCGCCGTTCCGAGCGACGATGAAATCAAAAAGGCCGCTGAAATCATAAACAAGTCCGAGCGTCCGATTATTTATGCTGGCGGCGGCGTGAAACTTTCCGGTGCGGAGGAAGTTCTCCTTGAGTTTGCAGAGAAAGCGAGCATTCCTGTTGCCGAGTCGATGATGGGGCGTGACGTTTTCCCTGCTAATAACCGCCTTTGCACTTGGATGGTCGGAATGCACGGAACAAAGGCTTCCAATTTCGGAATAATAAATTCAGACCTCGTCTTGGCTCTTGGCGCAAGGTTCTCGGACAGAGTCATCGGCGACCCGAAAAAATTCGCTGAAAATTCGACTGTCCTCCATATCGATATCGACCCTGCTGAAATCAATAAGAATATTCCTGCTGACGATTGCCTTGTCGGTGACATCAAGTCGATTCTGACCCGCCTTTTGCCGCTTGTCGAAAATAAGGAGCACAAGGAATGGCTTTCTCAGATTGACGAATGGAAAAAAGAAGTTCCGTCAACATATTCGAATGTCCCGAAAAATTCCATCAATCCGAAATTCATGCTTGAGACTGTTCATAAATATGCTGGTGACGATGCATTCTTGACTACCGAGGTCGGTCAGCATCAGCTTTGGACTGCGCAGTTCTATCCGTTCTCGAAGCCAAAGCGTTTTGTGACTTCCGGCGGTCTTGGCACGATGGGCTTCGGAACTGGTGCCGCGATGGGAATTCAGGTCGGAAATCCGAATTCGCGCGTCGTTCATATTGCCGGCGACGGTTCGTTCAGAATGAACTGCAATGAACTTTCGACGATTGCAAGATACAATCTTCCTTTGGTAATCGTTCTTGTTAATAACGGAACTCTCGGTAACGTCCGTGTTTGGCAGAAGCTCTTTTATGAGAACCGTTTCAGCCATACGACGCTCGATTTCGGACCTGACTGGAAAAAACTCGCCGATGCGTATGGCGTAGGTTACTACAGTGCGAGCAATCACGCGGAATTTGACGAGGCGTTCAAGAATGCCTTTGAGTCAAAAAAGCCGTGCATTGTCGATGCAAAAGTCGATATCGACGAGATGATTCTTCCTATGTCCATTCCTGGAAAACCGCTTGAGGATATGTTCCTCGAGTACAATGCAAACTAGGAACTGTAAAACTAAGATTTGCGGACAAAAAAAGAGCACTTCATTCCCACCCGTATGAAGTGCTCTTTTTGTTTCAATTCAGCTTGTTCTGAAATTGATTTTCCGAACAAGTTCAATGACTAGTCGTCGAGATGTCCTGCTGAGCCGAGAACTTCGATGTTCTTTCTTGCATACATCTTCTTCAGTTCGTCGCGTGCTGGTCCGAGGTATTTTCTTGGGTCGAATTCCTCTGGATGCTCAGCAAACACTCTTCTGACCTTTGCAGTCATTGCAAGCCTTCCGTCAGAGTCGATGTTGATTTTGCAGACT
>JAFXSM010000026.1 GCA_017525605.1 Treponema sp.
CCCGCTAGAAGGGGTAGCGAGCAACGAAGTGCGAGCGCAGGGGGAGACTTCCCCCTCCTGAATATAAAAAACTGTGGTATAATATTTATGAGGAAAACCTATGAACGAGAGTGAACAGATTTTATTTATGCAGATTCGACTTTTACGCATGATGGCTGAAAAATATTCACTGTCTTTAAAAGAGGCTGCGGAATAAAAAGACATAAAATTATAACAATTTCCGAATATAATCGAAAATTGTTATAATATTTCTTGAATATATTCAGAAAATATTATAATATTAATACTATGAGTGGTATAAAACGCGATTTAGAATCTGTTATTATCTCAAAATTCGGTAAGGGAAAAGTTATTGTTCTTATCGGACCACGGCAAGTCGGAAAAACTACACTTTTTAAGACAATGCTTACAGGGATTACTTCAGAAAATTCCGTGCAGTATTGGAATTGCGATGAGGGAGAAATCCGTTCGAGGCTTTCTGCGGATTCTGTTTCTCGTTTTAAGCCACTTGTGGGAAAGTCTAAATTCATCGTTATAGACGAAGCTCAGCGTGTAAAGGACATAGGGCTTGTGCTTAAAATTCTGCATGACAATTTTCCAGACGTGCAGTTTGCCGTAACTGGTTCGTCTTCCCTAGATTTGTCTAATACGATAAACGAACCGCTCACAGGTCGCAAATTTGAGTACAATCTTTTTCCTTTCTCTACAAACGAGCTTGTTTCTCATTTATCGCTTCTTGAAGAAATCAAACAACTTGAGAACCGACTGATTTATGGCTTTTATCCTGATGTCGTCAATAATCCTGGTGAAGAAAAAGAAATCCTTTCTAATATCGTTTCAAGTTATTTGTATAAAGATGTTTTTGAGTTTCAGGATGTGCGTAAACCTGCAATAATCGAAAAACTTGTTCAAATGCTTGCACTTCAAGTGGGAAGTGAAGTTTCATTCAATGAACTTGGAAATCTTCTTGGAATCGACAGCCTGACGGTGCAGCGTTATGTAGATTTGCTTGAAAAAGCGTATGTGATTTTTCATCTTCATTCTTACAGCCGAAATGTGCGTAATGAACTTAAAAAGAGCATTAAAATTTATTTTTATGACAATGGGGTGCGGAATGCCGTTATTTCCAATTTTTCTTCATGTGAATTAAGAACTGATATTGGAAGTTTATGGGAAAATTTTTTGATAAGTGAAAGGGTGAAAAACAACGCATTTCATAATCGCAAAGCAAAGTATTATTTCTGGCGTACGACACAAAAGCAGGAAATCGATTTTATAGAAGAACTTGATGGAAAATTTTCTGCCTACGAGTTTAAATACAATCCTAAAAAAAGCAATGTAAAATGTCCGCTGACTTTTTCAAATGCATACCCGGAAATTTCTTTTAGCGTTATAACGAAAGAGAATTATACTGATTTTATAACGGAGGTGCGTTAATGCAATTCACCGAACACAGTCTTGAACTTTCGATAATGGAGCTCTTTGAAAACGAAGGATATACTCATCAGACTGGACAGGATATTCACCGTGAAAAGACTGATGTTCTCTTGCCTGAATTGCTTGCGACATTTTTGCGCCATCGATATGCGGCGGATTTTCTGACTGAAAGTGAAATCTCTTCCATTATTACTCAGCTAAAAAACATAAGCGGTTCTGATTACGATGCAAACAAACGGATGCTGGATTTAATCTGCAACGGCTTTACTTTCCGCCGGGAAGACAAGACTCAGAAAGACCTTTTTATTCAGCTTATTGATTTTGAAGAGCCTGAACGAAACTTTTTTGAAATTGTAAATCAGGTTGAAATTCAAGGAAGGGAGCAGCTTCGTATTCCAGATGGCATTGTTTATGTAAACGGCCTTCCGCTTGTTGTCCTTGAGTTTAAGTCGGCTATCAAAGAAAACACAACGATTGAAGATGCTTATAAGCAGCTAACAATCCGCTACCGCCGCGATATACCGGAACTTTTTAAATACAATGCTTTTGTTGTAATCAGCGACGGAGTGAATAATAAGATTGGTTCGCTCTTTAGCCCTTACGAATATTTTTATGCCTGGCGCAAGGTTGAAAGCACAGACAAGGAAGTTGATGGAATCTCTTCTCTTATCACAATGGTAAAAGGACTTTTCCGTAAAGACAGGCTTGTAAAAGTTATAAAAGACTTTGTTTACTTTCCTGATTCCAGCGATAAGGAAACAAAAATTGTCTGCCGTTATCCTCAGTTCTTTGCCGCTGAATCTTTGTATAAAAGTATAGGCTCTGCAATCCGCCCAAACGGAAATGGTAAGGGCGGTATTTACTTTGGCGCTACAGGCTGCGGTAAAAGTTATACCATGGTTTTCTTGAGCAGACTTTTGATGAAATCGCGCGAGTTGAACAGTCCGACTATTGTTGTAATTACAGACCGAACAGACTTGGATGCTCAGCTTAGCAAAATCTTTGTTGAAAGTAAAAACTATATTGGCGATGAAAATATAGAATGTATTGAAAGTCGTGCTCTTTTGAAAGAAAAACTTGAAGACAGAAAAAGTGGCGGTGTATTCCTTACTACAATTCAAAAATTCTGTGAAGATATAAAGCTTCTTTCTGAGCGTTCAAATATTATCTGCATAAGTGATGAAGCTCACCGCAGTCAGAATAACCTTGAAGAAAAAACTGTAATTACAGATAACGGCGTTGAACATAAGTACGGCTTTGCAAAATATCTGCATGATTCACTTCCTAATGCAACTTATGTCGGCTTTACTGGAACTCCAATTGATGAAATGGCTCAGGTCTTTGGTGATGTTGTTGAATCCTACACAATGAAAGAATCTGTTGCTGATGGAATTACTGTAAATCTTGTTTATGAAGGCCGTGCCGCTAAGGTAATTCTTGACCAGAAGAAAGTCCGCGAGATTGAAGAGTATTATTCTCAGTGTGAGAATGAAGGAGCAAGTGAAGAACAGATTGCCGCAAGTAAAAAGGCAGTTGCTAACCTTGATGCAATTATAGGCGATGATGATGTAGTTGCAGAAGTTGCTCAGGACTTTATTAATCACTATGAAACTCGTGTTCGTGAAGGCGCTACTGTTGAAGGTAAAGCAATGTTTGTCTGCTCCAACCGCGAGATTGCTTATAAGCTCTGGCAGAAAATTGTAGAGCTTCGTCCTGAGTGGAATGAGAAGAAAGACTGCGGTGATAAAGATTATAAGCCAATCGAAAAAATCAAAATGGTAATGACCGAGAATAAAGCTAAGGACACTAAAGGACTATTTGAACTTCTCGGAAATCATGAATACAGGAGAGAACTGGACCGCCAGTTTAAGAAAATTGAATCAAACTTTAAGATTGCAATTGTAGTTGATATGTGGATTACAGGCTTTGATGTTCCTTCTCTTGATACAATCTACATCTACAAGCCACTGCAGAAACATACATTGATTCAAACAATAAGCCGTGTAAACAGAACTTACAAAGGTAAAGACCGCGGATTGATTGTAGATTATATCGGAATCAAACGGGCAATGAATGAAGCTCTTAAAAAATATACCGGCGATGACAACGAAGAGTTTGAAGATACAGATAAAGCTGTTACAATTGTAAAAGACCAGATCAGTGTTCTGGATGCAATGTTCAATGAGTTTGATTCTTCTGATTATTATAATGGAAGCCCGCTTAAGCAGCTTGAATGTTTGAATAAGGCTGTTGAGTTTGTTCAGGCAAGCGAAGAATTAGAAAAGCGTTTTATGGATGCTGTCCGCAGAATGAAGAAGGCATTTAATCTTTGTTCTTCCAGCGAAAATATTACAAAGAGTGATAAAGATAAAATCAACTTCTACATTGCGATTCGTTCAATTTTGTTCAAGCTTACAAAAGGTGACGCTCCTGATATTACAACAATGAATTATCATGTTGCTCAGCTGATAAACGAAGCAATAAAAGCCGACGGCGTTGAAGAACTGTTCCAGGTTGGAAAGAACGTGAACTTTGACATTTTTTCACCAGAATATCTTGAAAAGATTAATGCAATTCAACTTCCAAATACAAAAATCAAAATCTTACAGCAATTGTTGCAACAGGTAATTGCTGATTACAAGCGGACAAACAAAATAAAAGCTATGGAATTCAGCGAGCGTATGAAAAAACTTGTTGAAGAATACAACAACCGCCACCTTGATGATTTTACTGTTCAAGTTCTTGATGAAGTTACCAAGCAGTTAAACGAATTGCTTAGGGATATTCAGAAAGATAAAGAACACTTTAAAGAACTTGGAATCAGCTTTGAAGAAAAAGCATTCTATGACATTCTTGTAAGTTGCGCTCAGAAATTCCATTTTGAAAATCAATATCCTGATGACAAGATGAAAGACCTGGCAAAGAAAGTAAAAGCTCTTGTTGATGATAAGACTAAATATACTGACTGGGATCAGCGGATTGACATAACTGCGGAGATGGAATGCGATTTGATGATGCTGCTTGATGATAATGGATACCCGCCCGTTCCGCGATATGAAGTGTATCGGGAAGTGTTTGAGCAGGCCGAGAATTTTAAGAAGTACGCAGATTAAGTCTTTTTAATTTCTTTCATTAACTTTTTTATTCTTTCATTTTATATTCTTTATCTTCATCAATCATATCCAGCATGATTTTCGCGTATTTCGGGTCGAACTGTTTTCCGAGTCCTTTTTCGATTTCGCTCCGCACTGTCGGTTGCGGGAGGATGTCGCGGTAGCTTCGTTTGCTCGTCATTGCGTCGTATGCGTCCGCGACTGCGATTATGCGTGCGATGTCGGGAATTTTCTCGCCTGAAAGTTTTTCCGGGTAGCCGCATCCGTCGTATTTTTCGTGATGATAATGCGCTCCGACGCTCAAGTTCGGCGAATGCGTGATTTTCGAGAGGATTTCCCAGCCTAGAATCGGATGGTTCTTGATTTTTTCGAATTCCTCGTCGGTCAGTTTTCCGTTTTTGTTGATTATCGCGCTGCTCACCCCGATTTTTCCAACGTCGTGCAGGAGTGCTGAAAAATAAATCTCCCTCGTTTCAATTTCGTTTTTTCCGGCTCTCTTTGCGATTTTCCTCGAATATTCCGCGACCCTTGTCGAATGCCCGTGCGTGTAAGCGTCCTTTGCGTCGATTGCGCTCGCAAGTGCCGCTGCCGTCTGCGCGAAAAGCTCGCCCAAATGCTCCTGCTCTTTTTTCATCAGCTCAATCTCGTGCTCGTGCGCCTTCTGCAGCTCGTATGACTTTACCGCATCCCTGTGACGCTGCGAGTACATGTTCACGGCTGTCATCGCAAGCGCAATCATGAATGTGGCGTAGTTTATCAGCTCCGCCTCGTTCATGTACCATGCGTTTCCCTTCAGGACGTGCAGGTGGTTGTTGACGAGATGGACGAAGAGAATCGAAGTGAATGCCGTAATCAGAAGCGAAAAGAACGGCCGCCAGATTATTATCACGGTCGAAAGAAGAATCATCGTCAGAAAGCACGTTATCATCCTTCCTTTCAGAACGTCGAAAAGCGAAGTGTAGATTCCGAAATAGACCCCGAGACCGAAATACAAAAAGATGAAAAGCCTTGAGAATTTTTTCAATGTTTTGAGTTTTCCTGAAAGATAGAGGCGCGAATAGATGAACAAAAGCGTTGCCGCTGTGAGAAGTGCCCAATATCCCCAAGTGTGCTCAAGAAAATTCGAAATAGACGTTACAAGCGAATGATATTTTACGACATACCGTATGAGCATCCAGATTTCGATTGACATCACGACCGTCGCCAGATTGCGCGCGCTTCGCACATCGACTTCCCTTAAATGCTCCTCGACATACGGCGGATTTTTGTAGAAACCGAGAACCTCGCATATTTTTGATAATGCATCCTTAAAAAACATTCTATAAGTATAAATCGGTTGGCCGTCTTTTTCCAATGCTAGCGTTTGCCGTGATTCAGCGTTCTTTTCTGCCACTTTTCCCAGAAAATTTTCCATTCGGCTGCAAATTCCCCGTCGTCGTTTGTCGTTTCGCCCAGCTCGATTTTTGCGATTTTGAAAACAGGAAATTCAATCGGAAAAGCGGAGCCGAATTTTTTTACGGCAGTCTGAATATTTTCAGAATCGTCAGCTTCGTTCTCCGAATTTTCATTCCGCTTCGTCGCGATTTTCATTTTTCCGCCATGAATTTCACTTTGTCCATTGTCGTTTTCGATTTCGGTTTTCGCGTTCAGGAATATTTCACCGTTTTCAGATTCGATTTCTTCTACTATACAGGAGCTGAATTTCACATTTTCAGGAATCGTTTTGTCGAATCTGATGACGAGCGGAAAAAACGGAATGGCGTGTTCCGCAATGCAGATTTCAGTTTGAAGAGTTCTCAGTTTTTTGAATTCGTTCCCGTGCGGGATAATCACAGTTTCTAGCATGATATAATGCTTATCGGCATTGTTTCTGATAAAATGACTGTATGTTTAATTCTTTGACAGGTATTCTTACCGGTAAATTTCCGCAGAAAATATTTTTGGACACGAACGGAATCGAATGGGAAATCGTCGTGCCAGACACCGCCCTCGACAAATTCCCGTCTGTCGGCGAAAAAGCAAAAGTTTTCGTCTGGATGCAGCACACCGATTCCGCAATGACCCTTTTCGGGTTCGCCACAAGCCAGGACCGCGATTTGTTCTTCGATTTGAACAAAGTTGACGGAATCGGACCGAGAAGCGCGGTGAAGATTATGAGCTCGATTGCGCGCGAGCAGCTTGTCTCTGCGCTCGATGACGGAAATCTTTCCATGCTCGAAAAAATCCCAGGGCTTGGAAAAAAGACCGCGCAAAAAATGCTCCTTGCTCTCAAAGGAAAACTCACTCTCGACGATTCGGAGTCTGTAGTCCGCACCGTTACGAAATCAAGCGAATTCGCCGATGTCGTCGAAGCTCTCGTCGGAATGGGATATGACAGGAGGCAAGTTGAGGCTAACGTCTCAAAAATCGTTGGCGAGCTTAAGTCAACTTTTGAAAGCAAGAATCTGACGCAGAAGGAAAAAGAAGATACAATTTTCAAACGCGCTATTTTGGAATTTGCGCAGTAGGAAACACAAATGGCAATTAAATTTACCGATACGGCAGAAGATGATTTGAAAGAGGCTGCGATGCTTCAAAGCCAGTCGCAGATTGTCAGGGCGGAAGTCGCTTCTGATGACGATGTGCAGGAAGTGAGTCTCCGCCCTAAATTCCTGAATGAATTTTTGGGTCAGGAGGACATAAAGGCGAATCTGTCTGTCTTCATAAATGCGGCGAAAGAGAGAAAAGAGCCGCTCGACCATCTTTTCTTGATTGGACCTCCGGGACTCGGAAAAACCACGCTTGCGGAAGTGACCGCGAATGAGCTTGGCGCGGATTTCAAAGTCACATCCGCACCCGCTCTCGACAAACCGAAAGATTTGGCAGGAATCCTCTCGACGATTACGCCCGGGACAGTTTTCTTCATCGACGAAATACATCGCCTCAAGCCTGTAATCGAGGAAATGCTCTACATCGTCATGGAAGATTTCGAGCTTGACTGGGTTATCGGGCAGGGAGCGGCCGCAAGGACTGTCAGAATCCCGATTCCGCATTTCACGCTTGTGGGCGCGACTACGAAAGCCGGCATGGTTTCAAAGCCGCTCCAGACTCGTTTCGGAATCATCCAGCGGTTCAACTTTTACACGACGGAAGAGCTCTCTCTCATCATAAAACGCTCGGCATCCCTTCTCGGCTGCGAAATCGACGATGATGCCGCTCTTTTGATGGCTTCGTGCTCGCGTGGAACTCCTCGCGTCACGAACAGGCTCGTCCGCCGCATGAGAGATTTCGCGCAGGTTTACGGGAACGGCCGAATAACGAAGGAAATCGTCGGGGGCGGTTTGAAAAAACTCCAGATTGACAGCCTCGGGCTTGAGAATTTCGACAGGGAAGTCCTCAAGGCGATAATCGAAAAATTCGGCGGAGGCCCGGTCGGCTGCGAGACGCTCGCGATTTCGCTCGGCGAGTCCCCTGACACTTTGGAAGATTATTATGAGCCTTATCTTATTCAGTGCGGTCTTTTGCAGCGAACTCCGAGAGGACGCGTTGTGACTTTGAAGGCGTATGAGCACTTGGGTCTTCCGAAACCGCTTCCGAAAGATTTGCGCGGATTCGGCGGAAATTTCGACCCGGCATTATTTGATTGATTTTTAGAATTTAATAGAGTTTGTAGAATTTAAATAGAGAAAAATATGAAGCTTAGTGATTTTTATTTTGATTTGCCGGAAGAGCTCATAGCTCAGAAACCTTCCGGTGTACGTGGTGAAGACAAGCTGATGCTCCTTGAAAAATCGACTGGCGAAGTCAAGCATTTTGAGATGAAAGATTTGCCCGATTTGATTCCGAGCAATGCCCTGATGATTTTCAACAACTCAAAAGTCCGCCGCTCCCGATGTTACGGAATAAAAGAAGCGAACGAGAAAGGGCAGGGCGGCAGGGAGCAGGAATTCATGTTCCTTTTGCAGATGTCGCCTGACTTGAAAATCTGGCACACGATGGTCAAGGGCGCGAAAAAAGTAAAGGTCGGAACGAAATATAGGTTCAATGACGGTTCTGTCGGCGAAATCATCGAGCACGAGAATGATGTCGGCTCCGAATTCAGGACGATAAAATTCGATTGCCCGCTTGACAACGACTGGTTTTCTCGGAACGGTCACATTCCGCTTCCGCCGTACATCAGGCGCGAGGACGACGACACTGATTCCGAGCGTTATCAGACCGTGTACGCAAAGGAAGTCGGAAGTTCGGCTTGCCCGACTGCAGGCTTGCATTTCACCGAGGAGATGTTCAGGCGGCTGGACGAAAAGGGAATCGAGCGCGCGTTCGTGACGCTTCATGTCGGTCTCGGAACTTTTCTTCCGGTTCGCACGGAGAATATCGAAGAGCACAAGATGCACGAGGAGATTTACACGATTCCGTTCGATGTTGCCGAGAAAATCAACAGGGCAAAGAAAGAAGGCAGGCCGATTCTGGCTGTCGGAACGACTTCTGTCCGGACGCTTGAATCCGCGAGCGACGAAAACGGATTCGTCAAGGGCGGAAGCTCCTCAACTCACATATTCATGTACCCGGGCTACAAATTCAAATGCGTTGACATGATGTTCACGAATTTCCACACGCCTGAAAGCACGCTCATAATGCTCGTCAGCGCATTTGCCGGTCGCGAGAACATTCTCAATGCATATTCAAAGGCTGTCGAGAACAAATACCGCTTTTTCAGTTACGGGGATGCGATGCTGATAAAGTGATTTTTTTTAGGACAGAAACAAAATCGAATAAAAAAGAAAGGGGGGAAAAATGTCTGTAACAATTTCTGTCATCTGGCTTATTGTGGCGTTCGTCCTGATTGCAATCGGGCTTGTCGGCTCGTTTCTGCCGGTTCTTCCCGGTCCTCCGATTTCATGGGCAGGCCTTTTCGTCGCGTTCATCTCAAAAAGCAGCTCGCTTCATCTTTCGACGCTAATAATCACTGCCGTATTGATGATAGCCGTCACAATCGCAGATTACGTTTTTCCGCCGATGATGACGAGCAAAAGCGGCGGCTCCAAGATGGGAAGCCTCGGCGCGACTGTCGGTCTTATCGCCGGCATTCTCCTTCCGATTCCGATTCTCGGCGTAATCATCTGCCCGTTTGTCGGTGCGCTCCTGTTCGAGATAATCCACGACCCGAAAGATTTCAATAGGGCTTTCCATGCCGCTCTCGGTGCGTTTGTCGGGTTCCTCCTCGGAACAGGAGCGAAGGCGATTGTCTGCTCAGTGTTCGCCTGGATTCTGATTCTGAACCTTGCGAAAAACTGGTTTTAGGCGAGCCGTTCCAGCGAGAATCTCAGGAGGTTCAGAAACTGGGATTTGACGAACGGCGAGACTTCTTTCTTTTGCGTGACGCATGAATAATCGAAGATTTTTTCTGCAAACGCAATTTTTTCAGCCACGGCCGTTTCCGAAAGCGGGAGTTTGAGTCCGATAAGCTGGTTCTCGAATTCCGTGCTTCGGAATACGACTTTCCCCGCGAACGCTATTTTTATCGCCGCGATGTTGTTTCCCTTCGCCTGGACGAGAAACGCATACGAGGCCGATTCTTCCGTTATCACATTGTCAGGCCCGATTCTCTTGAAGATTTCCACGTCCCATTCTTCGTTCGGGACTTTCAGGCTGGTGAACACCCATTTTTCCATGTCGAAGTCGCCGATTTTTGAGAGCGGGACTGATTTTGTCTCCGTCCTGATTTCGCTTTTCGCAGTCGAGAATTCAAGCTTTGTGTCGAGCGCAAGGAGCGGCGCGTAGAGAGTGTGCTTCGTTCCGTTCGTCTCCGAAAAGATGTTTCCGGCGAGCGTCGCCATGTTCCTGATTGTCCTGTTCGCAATCGTCTTTATCGCCTGGAGCATGAGCGGCGGAAGTTTTTTTCCGAGGTCTTCAAGCTCAGAAAGCGTGAGTTCCGGCCCGATTGAAAAATAGCTGTCCCACTTGTTGAATCTTTTCAGGTCGGTTACATCCCTCATGCGGACGAATTTTTCAGGAAGATAGTCGATTGCAGTGCAGCCTCCGATGAACTGGACACCTTCCGTTTTCCCGACGCTCTTCAGCAGTTTCGACACGTTCTTCGTCTCAAAAATGCGCGGCTCGTCAAAGAATCTCTCATCGTCCCTGTTCTTTTTTCCTTGCATCATCTCGGCTTTCTTCTTGAAACCGTATGCGAATTTTATGCCCCGTATGAAAACGCTTTTTTCCGTGCAGGTGCATGAGAATCTCTCCGTGAAATCCTCAAGTTCTTCCGGCGTGAATCCCCTTTCAAGAAGCTCGTGAGCGAGAAGCACTTTTGACGATTTGCAGTATGCGCAGAGGTGGATGTTCGCCTTTCTGAATCCTTCCGAGATGTATCTTTCGTTGTCGCTTTTCAGAAGGCCTTCCCATGTCGTGATTTTGTTCTTTTCGCTGAGCATTCCGACCGGTATTCTGCAGCTTGAGACGTTCTTTCCGTCGAGGAGGACGTTGCAGAATCCGCATTGTCCTTTTTCGCAGCCGATTTTTGTGGAAGTCTTCCCGATTTTTCGTAGCAGCGTGATGAGTTTTTCGTTCGGGTCTCCGTCGAATGTCACCACATCGTCATTGAGGTTGAATTTTACACGCATTGTAGAGTCCTTCTTTTGTTGTCGGCAGATTTTCCACCGTATGTGCAAGCGCGAGCGAGAGCGCGGACGTGAATGCCGCAGGAACAACGGAATACATTATGTGATTTATCTCCCGCGCTCTGGATGCCGGGGCGTTTTTCTCGTCCGCAAACCTGACTTCGATTTCTCCGCACTTTATCGTCCCGTCGCTTTCAAGCTGAGAGATGATTTTCTGGATTTCGAGCAGGACAGTGTTCGTCATGCCGTCTGTGTCCTCTATTTTTCCGCAGTCGATTGCGACGTTCATTTTTCGGATGCTCACGTCCATGTTGCACGGGTCAACATCGACTTCCATGACACAGGCAGCGAGCGTTGATGAGTAGAATTTTTTTCTCTCGTCATATCCTTCCAAATCAGAAACAAATGATTCCGGCTTGGAATTTCCTTCGAGCGTCAGGCTGCAGCATTTTTTCAGAAGCTCCGTCTTCACGCTCACGTTGTCGCTCAGAGTGTCCGGCCAATCGTTCTCCTTTGAAGTTTCGATTGTCGGCGAAAGGAAAACATCTTTCTTGTCGATTTTCAGCATTTCGCTGACGGTTTTCGCCCATTTCGACCATGCATTCTTCGCGAAAGAGTCGATTGCGAATTTCCCGTCTGGCCGCATTTCCGTTTTCAGCGAAATCTTTCTTTTTAAGTATCCGTTTCCCTCGACTGCACATGCGAGCGCGATTCCTCTCGGGTTCTGGACGTATGGCGGAATTGTGTCCGCGATTGTCGTCGTCTTTGACTTCTGCCTGTACGACACGTATTTCCTCTCGAATATGCTCGGCTCGAAATCGTCAGGAACTTCCACCGTCGTTTTTGATTCG
>JAFXSM010000027.1 GCA_017525605.1 Treponema sp.
AAAAGCGTATTAAAACAAAGCCGACTCGTGCCAGCAAGGAACGCAAACTAAAGTTGAAGAAAATTAGAAGTGAGATTAAGAGGAATCGGGGAAAAATCTGGTAAAGTTCTGTCAGCAAATTGAAGAAAAAAAATATTAAACTTTTATTTTAATTCTAATCACTTTTCAGCATCTTCCTTTATTTGCTCAATTATACCTGGTAATTGCGCCATAGAACGGCATTTTGATTTTTTTGTAGCAGATTCTTACAGATTTTTCTATTACGCAGATTTGCGTTTAAATGTTTTTGGAAAGTGGATTTTTAGAAGAGATTTGAAAAGCGTTTCACAACTTTTGAAGATAGATTCTAAGTGCTTTGGAGTTAAATGAAAAAGGCTTCCAGTCTGAATTAAACAAACTGAAAGCCTCTTGAAAAAGAATTAAACAATGGAGAACTGTTGAACTGCTGCTATTATTTAACTTCCCAATACCCCGTCTTATTTGAACCAACGCGCTGAATCTTTCCCTGTTTTTCAAGTTCGCTGTAAGTGCGAGTAATAGTTGCTCTTGAAAGGCCAGTAGCTTTAGAAACATCTTCCTTAGTCTGTTTTGGATTTCGTTTTAACGCTGCATAAACCAGGTCTGCATTCGATACTTTTTCTTTCGGGCAAGGTGCTTCTGTTTTATACGATGCAAGAATTGATTTTGTTTCTTCGATTCTTTCACGAAGCTTCTTTACCAGAGCGGTCTTTTTTTCTTCTGAAAGTCGTTTTAGCGGTTTTAGGAAATCAGCATACCAGTCGTCAATTCCATCAAGATTTTCAAGATTGATTGTGGAAGCAATTTTTGAAACAGGGAGTTTGCTTATCTGCTCTGACTGTGTCTCGTAAAAAGGTTTTGCTCCAATCTGACCTGAAGAAATCATATTCATTTCAAAATCAAGAAGATTCAGGAACATGGATTTTCCTGTGTCATAAACCGGAGCAACTCCTTTCCACTGGAGTGTATTTGAATCCCTTATAAATCTGATATTATAGGAATGGCGGTCAATGTTAGCCATGATGTAATCAACAAGAATGATTTTTAATAAATCCGCCTCCGCATTGGGAATCTTCATTTCATTGCAGCGTTTTATAAGTTCTTCATAGTCGTAGAATTTTCCATCAATCAAATGCAAATCCTGATAAACAGCATCCATTGGAACCAGTTCAGTTGATTCATCAATCATATCCGGGCAGTAACAAAAGTATTTATCATCACGAATTGTAAGATAATAAGGCACATAAGCAATATTGAGGCGTCTGCAAATTTCAGAGGCAAGGACTTCATTTAAAGGCTCCTGCTGTTCTGTTCCGGTCCCCGCTTTTTCAAGATAATTGATTCCATCCTTTTTGAACCAGCGCTTTGAAAGTTCACCGTTTGTTACATTATCAGGGGAGTAGAAACAAGAATTTCTATTCAGGCTTTTTGAATTACTTGTAAGGCGTAGTCCGATTGCCGGATCATACTCGTTGGTAAAGAAGTTAATATCTTCCCAAAAGAGTTTATCTTTAAGTTCAATAGGACAAATCCAGTATTGATCAGAAAGACTTAAGAACCAGCTCTTTTTTGCAAGTTCATAGTTTGAAGGTATTTCAAGTTCTTCCAGAGCTTCCTTAAAATGAGGTCGGGTAGAAGGAATAAGGCGGTTATCCAGAAACTGCTCCATTTTTTCATTCAGGACATAAAGATTGTCTGCAGAAGGTTTTCCATTCAGAAACAGAGCAACCGGCAGGTGTTCCTTGTTATAAACCTGTAGAACTTCAATATAGCCCTTGTTTTCTGCATATCTGAGAATAGGGATATTCTTTTTATTAAGGATGTATTCCATATTTCGCCTCACATATTTGACATGTAAACATGTCGTTGAGTTCAAACCCGCTTAAATATCGCGGTTTTGAACATCACCTTTTAGTGTAACCCG
Source organism: Treponema sp. (assembly GCA_017525605.1). Lineage (GTDB taxonomy): Bacteria > Spirochaetota > Spirochaetia > Treponematales > Treponemataceae > Treponema_D. Next base: position 1,943 of record JAFXSM010000027.1, read on the forward strand.
TTCAGAATCTGAAGTTTCAGAACGGGTTTTCTTATTTATCGGCTCAAGTATACGAAAATGATAAGATTTATCGGCTCAAAAATCAAGTTTATCGGCTCATTTTGATGAAACAAGTGATTTTATCGGCTCAATAATGAAAAAGGCTTCCAGTCTGAATTAAACAAACTGATTCTGTCTACAGATTGAGATTTTGCTTTCTCTGCTTTTGAATTGATACGTTCTGGTATATCGCCAAGGACAGCCCATCTCATAGCAATGGTTTCTGCTTCTTTGCGGTCTTTTGTACCAGTAGATTTGTTTTGTGAATAGGATCCATCGGCTAGTAAGAATTGTACATAATAATAACCGTTGAACTTCTTAAATAACGAAAAAGGCCTGTTCATCTAAACAAACCTTTTAGATAGCGGGGGCAGGACTCGAACCTGCGGCCTCCGGGTTATAAGGGGACGCCTAAGTGTCTCAGATAACCACATACTGTCTCATTTATATAGAAGATAATAACACAAATTTCGTTAAAAGTCACAGTATTTTTCAGTTAAATTCAGATTTTTATCGAATTCTGTATAAAAGTTCTGCATAAAAGCTTTCAGGCGTCGGGTTTTGCCAAAAAGAAATGGTCTAGTGTTTTTTGTTCAATTTTTGTCTAAAGAAACACTAAAACCGCTCTCCGGGACACCCCTCAAAAATCCCGGAGGCTGGAAGAAAAGTTTTATGCAAATCATAGTTAATTTGTCCTATCAAAATATTGATCTATTGCCTTATCTGTAATTTTAATAAATCTTCCATTTTCACTCCAAGTTCGAGTTACTAAACCTAGCTCTTCAAGGTTTTTCGCCCTTACGCCTATTAGCTGCTTAGATAAGTCTAATTCCTCAATAAGATCTTTAACATTACAACCTTTTTGATATGAATTAAAAAGAGTTGACAATATTTGATATTCTATATCTGGTAAATTATCTGGATTTTTAATATTTTCAATTTCTTGTTTGAACAAATCTGCTATAGTTACCATTATAACAGGACTATGGCAATCAGGACATTTCATATAAGTAAATTCAAGCATAGGCTTCATTTCATATGGAAATTTCTTCTTGCAATTATTATTTGTACATTCAAAGTTTTTTGATTGTTTCAAAAAATCTTCAATAGTTTGATTAAAATTAAAAGGTCGCTCAATGAAATATTTTCTATGCTCAATTGGCTTTCCCCATCGTAGATTTGATTTCATTATAAGTCCATAATTGATTGCATAAATATCAACATTTTTCCCATCTCTATCACTCATTTCATTATATTTTGTTATAAAAAAATTTAATTCCAGAGTTGAAATAAGATTTTCTAATTCAGGAAAACAATAAAAATGGCTAGTAAATGGATTTGTTTTATTTTCTTGATAACTTTTTCCTTTATATTCTCCCTTTATAATTTTTTGACGTATTTCTTTCATACGTTTTATAATTATTTCAAGCAGAGTCTTCTGTTGAATTACTGATAACTTTTCTTCAAAAGTACAAAGTGAGTGAGTTTTATTATCAAAAAAAACTTCGAGTTGATTTTGATAATAACGCTGGGCTGCTCCTTCAATATCTTTTTTTGTTATTTTTTTATTATAAGAAATTGTATTTTGATGACAATAAAATAGAATATATCCCAAACACCTTGGGACATTCATAGATACTTGAAATAGTAGTTCGTAATAATTATCGATTGATGCTAAGTCTGTATCAAAATAGAAACTTGGCTCCTTATGGCAGAAGAAATGAAACCTATTTTGCAATAACCGCTTTGTAAAATCAATTGCTTTTTCTTCCATTTTTTCACGATCAATGGTCGAATATAAATTATAGAAATCTAGGTTTATTTTATCAATTTTTGTAGGGTCAATATTTCCATAATAGATTCTGTTTGGATAACATGCAATTTTGAATTTAATAAACTCTTCGGACCAGTTATTCAATGGTGCTAAGATAGTATCAACGAAAGTTTTTAGAGCATCTTGTTCTAATTCAGAGAAATCATCTAACAAAACATATAAATGACGTATTTGTAATATTAAAAGTATTTCTTTCAATTCAGACAAATAATCTTTTATCTTAAATATTTGAACAAAAATGCTACCAAATTCTTGACACCACATATCTGCAGTTCTTTGTCTCATTGAATCACTAGATAAAAGAGAGCTATTAACTGAAGGTGTGGCTGAAAAATTACTGCTAATATTACCGGAAGTATTAGATTCAGATTCTTTTTCAATATCATTTGAAATTTTGGTCTGGACATCGCTTAAAACTGGAATTTCAATCTTCTCTAGGCATTCATTATTATCTACTTTTTGTAATAAGGTGTTTATTTTATTTTTTAGTTCATTATTTTTAAAACTTTGAAAGATTCTTTCAAATAAATTGTATTTTTCATCAACAGATTGAACAATTATTTGTAATACGTCTTTTATAAATGCCCTTTGTAACAAATATTTACTGATTATTTCTTTTGGAATATTATTCTCAAGCTTTGTATCATTAATATATTCTGACTGAGTACTTTCAAATAATGTTTTTACATCAATATAGCAGGTAATTTTACTATTATCTTTTTTTATATCATCTTCCAATTTTTGAAAAATTGTAGATTTTCCCGTTCCTTTTCTTCCAATTAAATATGTTGTATTCGGATTTTTACATATATTTAGAATTTGATTATCAGGCAATAAATCTACATATAATTCTTGAATTAAGTTTCTTCCATTTTCTTCAGAGAGTTCTGCTCTTCGATATTTTTTTAATGATTCAGTTACTTTTCCAAAATTTGCTTTTTCTTCTTCTGTAAACATTTTTTACCTCTTTATTAATAATACTGCTCTACATAACTATAAGCCTTCTCAAAAACATCGTTATCCTTAATCTTATACTTAATCCAAACGATGCTTCTGAGTGATTTTCTCACTTCCTTCTGGCCTGTTGTTGTATTCTGCCAACCGTCAAAACGAACGATTTTTACGATGTTATCAATATCCTCGACAATGCGCTCTACGACAACCGGAGTTTTTGCATTTTTTACACCTTCAAAAAGCTCTGTCAAAACAGCTTTGCCTTTATCGATTTCATTCTCCGGGACATACTGTTTTTCTGCAACGACTGCTTCTTTTGCCATTTGGAGCAATGCCTTCAGGAACTCAATACTAGTGATAAGCTGCTGTTCGTGCTGATTTTTTAGTTCTTCTAGCTTTTCACCAAGTTTTACAAATTTTGGATCGTCAGTGTATTTTCGGATTTTTGCAATCAAATCGATTTCAAGTTTTTTGATTTTTCCGTTCGTTATATCAGGATTGCTGATAAAGTAATCAACCAACTCAGGATTCAGCTCAATTATGTCTTCGTCTGTGGCTTCTTTTGCTTTATCCACAGTCAAATTATCATGAACAAGTTCCATAGTCTTTGGACCAAGTGCAGCCCAAATCAATGCACCCGAATTATCAACTGGCTTTACAGATTCATAAACATAAGAAAGCCAGATATAATCTTTTTTGAACTGATTCAAACAAGGATCTGGTGATAATGCTTCCCAAGCTCGTGCCAATACTCTGTAATCTGCTGCAAACTTATCTTTTAATTCATCAGTAGGAATTGCTTCCTGAGCAGCCTGTAAAACTTCAAATCCATCTACAGTACGGTCTACACCTAAGAAATATTGCAAACATTTATTTACAAGATTTGGAAGCTCAGCTTTTACGCCTTCAATATTTGTAATAACTTGGCGCATAGACTTATCATCAAAGTTCAATGCCTTTGCAACATTATCAAAAATACCAATGTAATCCACAACAAGACCATGAGTTTTACTTACATCAGAAACTCTGTTTACACGACAAATGGCCTGAAGTAAAGTATGGTCTTTTAATGGCTTATCAAGATACATTACCTGCAAGTTAGGTGCATCAAATCCTGTAAGGAGTTTTGCAGTAACAATAATCAACTGCAATGGATTATTCGGATCTCGGAACTCATCAAGCACAGCGGCTTCTTGGTCACGGTCGCGACGGTAAGTTTTGTATCTGTCAGCTTTATCATTATTAGTATCCATAATGATAGTTGTTGCTTGTGGACCCATTAAAATATCAAGTTCTTGCTTATACTTCAAACAGCACTCACGGTCATAAACAACAACCATTCCCTTAAATCCATTCGGCTTAATCTTAGTTCTAAAATGCTTTTCTATATGTACACAAACTTTATGAATACGTTCCTGGTCATACATGATTGCTTTCATGTTTACACGGCGAGAAAGCTCTGCCTTTTCTTTTTCAGTAAGCTCTTTTGTGAGCTCTTCAAACTCTGCATCAATCTTATCTTTATCAACATGAAGTTCTACCGGAACAGGTTCAAAATTCAATGGCAATGTTGCATTATCGCGGATGGAATCACTGAATGAATATTTACTCATGTATCCGCTTTTATCTTCAATAGCACCAAATGTACGGAAAGTATTTTTATCCAGACGGTTAATTGGTGTTCCTGTTAAACCAAAGAAAAATGCATTAGGAAGTGCTAGCCTCATCTTTTCACCCAGGTCGCCTTCCTGAGTTCTGTGTGCCTCATCAACCATAACGATAATATTGTCACGAGTATTGAGAGTTTCTGTAACATCACCAAAACGGAAAATAGTTGTAATAAGAATCTTTCTCAAATCACTCTTGAAAAAGTTTATCAATTCTTCTTTTGTTCCAGCACTATCCAAGTTAGGAATATCAGCTGCATTAAAATCTCCGGTAATTTGAGTTTCAAGACTTATTCGGTCATCAACTACTACAACTGTTGGATTCTTCAATTCAGGAATCATTCTAAGTTTCTGAGCTGCAAAAATCATGAGCAAAGATTTTCCTGACCCCTGGAAATGCCAAATAAGTCCTTTCTTTGGATAGCCTGCTTTTACACGTTCAATGATAAGATTTGCACCTTCAAATTGCTGGTAACGACAAACAATCTTATAAAGACGTTTCTTTTTATCAGTTGCAAACAATGAGAAGAACTGGAAAATATCCATGATGTGTTCAGGTGTAAGCATATCAGTTACATCAATCTCAACATCTTTTAATGTTCCTTCTGTTTTATGTGTTGCTGTATGCCATGGGCCCCATTTACTAAGCGGAGCATTAATAGCACCATAACGGAAAGTCTTTCCTTCAGAAGCAAAATTAAATACGTTGGTGCAGAACATCTGGGGAACAGATTTTTCATAATCTTGAATATCCTGTGCTCCATCAAGCCATGTAATTGCATCGCGAACAGGTGTTTTTAGTTCTCCAATTACCAGCGGAAAGCCGTTTACCAAAAGTACAATATCAAAGCGTTTTCCGCCTTTTTCCATTGGGTAAACCCACTGATTTGTTACAACATATTCATTTTTGGCAAGTTCTTCTTCTGTCATAGTGCCGAAGAAGCGGATTGGAGTCATTCTTCCGTCTTTACCAAAGGGGAAAGAGTTTTCTTCAAAAATAAGTTTTTTGAACTTTTCATTCTGGCTTACTAGGTTATGTTCTTTTGTGGTATTGATTAATGTACGTAGTTTATAAATTACTTGGTCGGCACGGCTTGGTTCTTCTGCAATTTCTGGATTCAAGCGGATAAGAGCAGCTTTTACCATAGATTCAACAAGCACTTCATTCTGAGCTCTTGGAAGTTCCTCAGCTGATACATAGTGCCACCAATTCTGTTGGAGTTTTGTTATCATCATTTGTTCTATGGTATTGTCTTCGTTAAACATAAAGCTTACTCCTCTATTATCCATTTTCCGTTCTTTTTGCTTCCGTCACGGATTAAAATACCAGATTGCTGCAATTTCTTCAGAATGCGAGAAACCGTGCTTTCTGATAATCCTGTGCTAGAGGCAAGTATTTCTCTTGTTATTGAAACATTCTGCTTTATCAGTTCAAGAACTTCCGATTCATTCTCATTCAGTTTTATTGTGTCATTTATTGTGTCATTTATTGTGTCATTTATTGTGTGAAATGAAAGATTGAACTCAGGAATAGGATTAAGGTGCATTTTTACAATCTCGCTGATTTCCTCGGCAGCTTTTTTTGCATCTTCCAAACCGGGTACGGAATCATCGTCCGCAATTCCAAAAATCAGCTTGCCGCCAAAAGAATTTGCGAACGCACTGACGGTCTTGCACCAGCTTTTTGGTCTTTTTGTTTCGAGCATGGCTTTTTTATCGTATTCGGAGGTTTCGCCAAAGTATTGAGATATATCTATCATTATTTTCCTCCCAGATTTTCTGCAATTATTTTTTTATACACTGCAGAAAGCGAATCTAACGAGGCTTGAATTGCTAATTTAGATTCTTCGGATTTTTGAACGAAATCAGCAAATTGATTTTGAATTTGTAATGATGGAATTGGTATAAAAACATTTCCTAAAATATCAATAGGTATACCTTTTATTGTTGCTCCTCTCTTTTGACTTTCAAAATATTCCCTTTGCATATCAAGAACTATTTTAAGATATAGATTATTAATCCTAGTTTCATCGATATCTGTTAATGCTAGAATATCTTGATTAGTACACATATCACAATTAGTAATAGATGTTTTTCCAACTCCTACACGATTTCCAAACAACAGAGTTCCCTTTTTTATAAGGTGAGTAGCACTTTTATTTACACCTAATTCAGTAAGAAAATCTTTAGCTGATGTTTTATCAATATAATTTGGTCCGAGTGCAACAGTGCTTATCCATGGGATATCTCCCCCGTAGTATTCTGGATGTTTTGTATCAGGGGTTCCGCCACTAACAAAATTACAGATGGTATTTAATTTTTCTTTTTTTATTTTAGAATCATCGTTTCGGCATATTTAGCTTTAACCATTTCATCAGTCTTGGCCAACAATTTCTTGTAGCTTTCCATAGTGTCAACAATCTGCCAAAGAACTTCTGCAAGTTTCTTTTGTTCATCTAATTCCGGCAAATTGAATTTCAATTCTTTTAAGTCACGCCAATTGATAGTTGGAGAAAGCGAACCTACAGAAATTTTAATTGCTGCATCAAGAAAATAATCAGACGCAATAAAAAGTGGAAAGAAGTCTTTATCAATAACATCTTCTTTTGGACGTAATACCATTCCATGGGCAGAAAAAATTCCATCAAATGGAGCAATTGCAACTTTCTTTTGATAAGCTCGTCGTTTTCCAAAAAGCACATCGCCTTTTTTCATTATGAGTTTATCACCAATTGGGGCAACTTCTGAACCGAATCTACTTACTTTAAATGTTCCTGAATCAAGATGCTCTAGTCCTAAATAATGTTCTTTATCTGATTCAACAGGTTTCTTTTTTTCGGTGCTATTAATTGCAATATCGTCAAATCTATATTCTGCCATTCTTGTATCCTAAATAAGTGTCTGGAGTTCTGTCAAACAATCATTCATTTTTACAGATGCTTCTTTCCAATCTGTAAAACATTCCTTCAAAGTTTTATCATCTGGAACTGTAGTTATTTCTTCCGGTTTTACATAAAGAGGTATTGAAAGACTAAAGTTATTTTTCTTTACATCTTCAATAGTTACAACTTTTGCAAAATGCTCATCATCTTTGTAAGCGTTATAAGCATTTGCTATTTTAGAAATATGTCCGTCTTCAAGATAACTTTCTGCATTTTTTCTTGTTGCTTCGTTTACTGCATTTATAAAAAGAATCTGTCCACGTTTAGAAACTTCCTTGTTCTTCTTACAAATCAAAATACAAGCTTCCATCGGTGAGTTATAAAAAAGATTTGCAGCAAGTCCAATTACACAATCAATCAAATCACTTTTTATAAGTTCTTCACGAATAGTTTTTTCTTCATCACGGAACAATATTCCATGAGGTAAAAGGACAGCACATCGTCCTGTATCATCTTTTAAGCTTTTAAGAATATGCTGAATAAAAGCATAGTCGGCTCTTCCCTGTGGAGGAGTACCTAAAAAGTTTCTTCCGTAACGATCACTTTCAAACGCGCTTCTATCCCATTGCTTAATAGAGTAAGGAGGATTAGCCAAACAAATATCAAACTTTTTAAGCTGATTGTTTTCCAAGAATGCCGGACTTTTCAATGTGTCATCATTAATAATTTCAAAATCTTTAATGCCATGCAAAAATAGATTCATCTTTCCAATAGAAGCAGAAAGAGCATTTATTTCCTGACCATATAATTTTACGTTTCGCCATTCTTTTTTATTCTGCTGCAAATATGCAATAGAACTAATAAGCATTCCGGCACTACCACAAGTTGGGTCATAAATTGATTCCCCGCTTTGTGGCTTTAAGATTTCTGTCATCAAATGAACAACAGTTCTGTTTGTATAAAATTCCTGTGCAGTATGGCCTGAATCATCTGCGAACTGTTTTATAAGATATTCGTATCCCTGACCAAGTTCATCTTCCGGGCAGTTTTCAAGACTTAGAGTTTTACTAGAAAAATGTTCAATCAAATCTTTTAATAGTCTGTCAGGCAATCTGTTTTTATTGGTCCAGGCAGCATCACCAAAAATACCTTCAAGCTTTTCAGAGTTTGCATTTTCTATTGCTTTAAAAGCCTCAACTAAAGCTTTACCGATATTTTCAGATTTTGTGCGGACATCATTCCAATGATATCCTTTTGGTATCATAAAGTTATGATATTCAGGAAGACCCGCAAGTTCTGCATCTCCATCAGTTTCTTCCAAAGCCATTGAAGTTTCTTCATCATAAACATCACTCAAACGCTTAAAGAATAAAAGAGGAAAAATATATTGTTTGTAAGCGCCAGCATCAATCTTAGTTCTAAGTAATACTGCAGAATGCCAGAGATATTTTTCAAGTTCATCAAGGGGAATTCTATTTGTTTTCTTAGCCATTAATAAATCCTCCCTCAATCAAAAGTTTCTTCATTTTTTCTTCGTTCTCTTGAACTTCTTTTACAGCTTCAAAATATTCCTTTTTCACTTTTTCAACATCTATTGCTTCTTCAGGCTTTTTTTCAATGTAATTGCTAACGCTAAGCGAATAATCTTTTTGCCTGATTTCATCAAGGTTTACAACTTTTACTTTTTCAATTACATCTTCATATTTTTTATACAGTTCAAAAACTTCCTGAATGTTTTCTTCAGTCATTATGTTTTGAGCACGCATTGGTGTATAAATACTTTCTGCATTGATAAGGCAGATTCTTCCTTTGTGAGTATGGTCTTTATTATTATTCAAAAGAAGAATACAGGCAGAAACACCAGTAGAATAAAATACACCGCCAACGAGAGTAATTACACATTCAAGCTTATCACTTTCTATGAGAGCTTTACGGATTTCACCTTCTTTTCCAGTGCTTCTAAAAAGAACTCCTTGAGGAAGGACAACAGCACATCTTCCGTTTTCTTTATTCATGGATGCAACCATGTGCTGAAGCCAGGCAAAGTCTCCATTACTATCACTTGGGCATCCCCAAAGATTTCTTCCATATCGGTCATTTAAGAAAACTTCTGCTCCCCAGTTCTCAAGAGAAAATGGAGGATTTGCAATTACACAATTAAAAGTCTTTAATTTGTTATTTTCAATAAACAATGGAGTTCTAAGAGTATCAGCCTGGCCAATAGTAAAATCCCTTGCTCCATGTAAGAAAAGATTCATTCTTGCGATTGCAGATGTAGAAAGATTGTTTTCCTGTCCAAAAATTTTTCCATAAGTTTGTTTATTGTTATTGATATGATGAATAGCCTCAATGAGCATACCACCAGTTCCACAAGCTGGGTCATAAACAGTTTCCCCAGGCTTTGGATCCATCAGCATAACAAGCAGTTTTACAATAGAACGAGGAGTATAGAATTCACCAGCATTTTTCTTAGAAAGGTCCGCAAACTTTTTGATAAGAAACTCGTAAGCATCTCCCATTACATCAGCAGAATAATTATTGTTTCCTACCTTTATTTTAGAAAAATGCTCTACAAGATTTTTTAGTCTAGCATCATCAAGCTTAGTTTTATCAGTCCAGTTAGCATCATCAAAACTACTAAATACACCAGAAAGAGTATCAGGATTATTCTGCTCAATGCCAGTCATAGCATCAACAATAGCTTTGCCAACATTTTCAGACTTTTCCCTAACATCATTCCAATGACAACCTTCCGGAATTACAAAACTATGATATTCTGGTAATGAAGCAAGTTCTTCATCACCTTCAGTTTCTTTTAATGCCTGTACAGTTTCTTCATCATAGACATCTGAAATACGTTTAAAGAAAAGAATCGGTGTTATATAACTTTTAAACTCATCCTGATTTATTGGGCCTCGTAAAATATTACAGCCTTCATAGAGATGATTAAATAATTGCTGGCTAGTAGTTTGCTCGTTGTCTGACATATCCTAATCTAGGATTATAGCATACTTTTGTTAAAATTTGTAGATGAGGGCAAGGAATCCAAGTAGCTTGGTCGTGTTCCAACGGCGAAACGTTGGGCCAAGTCTAGAAATGAAACGTCTGGTCAATCCAACAGAATGTTGGCAGGGATGCAATGGCTGGGCGTTGCTCGGAGGTACAGCAGAGTGAAACGGGCTGTTGAAAATCGAAAAAGCGATTAGGGAAATAAAAAAAGCTAACCCCAGGGGCAAAGGATTCTAAGCGTTTCGCTTACTCCCAGTCGGGAACCCAGCCTGTTTCCTTCACGAGTTAGCATTTTTTGCATTATGGGAATGTACAGACAAAAAAATCAATCAGGATTTATCTCTCCCACCCAATATCCTTTCTCTTAATCTGCTTCTTCGGATTCTTTTCCTCCAGCTGTCTTTGATACTCAGCAATCTGTTCTGTAAACTTATCCTGAATAGCCTTAGTGGAATTTGCAAAGGCTGAAACAATCTGCTTTTTTATCAATCTTTTTTCTTCGGCATTTCCAGTATCATAAATGAATAAAATTTATTTTCTTTAGCGTTAGGAATTGTAAATGTGCGATAGCTAACTCTAGAAAAGGTCTGACCGACATCTGTCGTTGTAAGCTTTTAATTATCTTTTATCAGTATAGCCTGATTATTTACTTAGACACAGAAGGATATGGTGAATAAAAATCAGAATTTTGTTCATTTATATCCTTTTTGTGTTTATCCAAGCCTCGATTTGAAAATCACTTCCAAAAGCGATAGGACTGTCTTTTCTCATCAAACAAAAATCTCCCAGAAAACAGTCGCATACTCTTTCGAAAATGCGCTTAAAAAATCCCTTCCGCTTCTAGCAGAGAAATCGGAAGGGGAAATCAGAACCGAGCAATAATTTAGCCTTTAAGTTGATGACTTCTGCTCGTCCTTGGGAAATCCCCTGTGATAATCCATGCTGAACACCATTGTTCCAGTATGTTTTAAAAAGTCCGCTCATTTTTAAGCCTCCTGTTTTCTGTTGCGTTTGAATATATTATGGTTTCATAATGGTTTCAACAAACAAAATTTCAGGAGCGAATAAAACATGATTCAGATTTTCGGAACTAACAAATCTTTTGATACAAAAAGCGCGCAGAGATTTTTCAAGGAGAGGCGGATTGATTTTCAGTTCGTCGATTTGAAGGAAAAGGAGATGAGCGAAGGGGAGTTCAGCTCGGTCGTGGGCGCGATTGCCAAAAAGGAAGGCGGACGTGCTAGCGCGATTGAGGCGATGACTGACAAGAACTCCAAGGATTATGCGTCGATTGCGTATCTTGACGACAGCGAGAAAGAGCAGAAGCTTTTTGAGAACCAGGCAAAACTTTTGAAACTGCCTGTCTGCAGAAACGGTAAGACTGATGCTACTGTCGGAATTGCAGAGGAAACTTGGAAAAGCTGGAAATAGATTTTCAAACTTGTTCGAAATTCCTCACAATTTTGTATTCCTCAATCAAATTTTCCAGCGTGAACTTTGCGTTTGCGGGGCTTGTGCTTGGAAGGCATGTGCAGGTAAGGTCGAATTGCTTTTCGTAAGAATCGCAGTGCTTTTTCCAGAGAGCCGCCGCAGTTTTTCCTGTGAAAAAGACATTGCGGATTTTTGAATTCGCTAAAATCTCGGAAAAGTCGTTCGGAACTTCTTTTTTTATCGAAGAATCGGCGGCGCCTTCAATCTGGCAGCTTGCGAGGACATCCCAAAGTGCGATGTTGTGGCGTAAAAGAAAATCTTTCCGCTCGGTGATTGCGGATTCTGTGTCCGCGTCATTGTTCGGAAGAGAAAGCGTCTCGCCGAAGACTTTTGGAAGGACTTTCCAGAACCTGTTTTGCGGGTGCATATAGTAAAAGCCGAGCTGCCTGCTTGCTGGGGACGGCATTGTGCCGAGAATAAGCACGGTGCTTTCCGGCGACCAGATAGGCGAGAGCTGATGCGTGACGAGCGATGTCTTTTTAGTTGTCTTTTCCATATTTCATTCCCACTATTTTACGCTTTATTTTTCCGCTATAATTTTCTGCTATGAATACTGTTGAAATAAAATGTTTGGCGCAAGACGGCGCGAAAATCCCTGAATACAAGACTGCGGGTGCTGCCGGTTGTGATGTCTGCGCTTTTTTGCCTGAGGATGTAATCATAAAGAGCGGAATGCGGGCGATGATTCCGACCGGGCTTTCTTTTTCTATTCCTGAGGGCTTTGAGATTCAGGTGCGCCCTCGCTCTGGATTGGCTTCTAAAAACGGAGTCACCGTTCTGAACACGCCGGGAACAATCGATTCGGATTACAGGGGCGAGGTGAAGGTGATTCTGATAAACTTCGGGAGCGAGGATTTTGTCGTGAAAAACGGCGAGAGAATCGCGCAGCTCGTTGTTGCCCCTGTCACTGTGGGGAAATTTGTCAGCGTGGATTTTCTTGATGAAACTGAACGCGGTTCTGGTGGGTTCGGTTCTACCGGAAAATAATTTTCAGAAATGAAATTTTTTGAGAATCTGAAATCAAAAATCAATCAAAAATACAAGAATTCTCGTCTTGAAGTTTTCAACCGCCATGTCCATGCCCTTTACCTTTATTACAAGCATGTCTGGCGGCTGAGTTCCGCGCACGCATACATCAACTCGTTTTTTAAGGCTCTCGTTCAGGAGATTCAGAAATTCAATCTTCTGAATTACATATTCGCTTTTTTTGCGTTCGTCCTTTCAAAACTCGGATTCAAGAAACTCTCCGAGAAAACGAAATTCTTCATGCAGGAGAAAGACGAGAGGAACGGCGGAATTCCCGGCGTGAACCGTCATGTAATCGTCCGCTATCTTTTCAAGGAGCTTTTCCTTTATTTCTTCATCGCGTTTCTTTTTTTCTTCATGATTTTCTTTGTGAACCAGATTCTTCTTGTCGCGGAGAACATCCTGAAAAAACACGTTCCGATTATGGACGTGATGAGGCTCATAACTTATTCGCTTCCGATGGTCATCGCGCAGTCGGCACCGTTCGCCACGCTCGTCGGGTTCCTGATGTGCCTCGGCCGCCTTGCCACTGACAACGAGGTTCTGATTCTCCGCGCGTCGGGGCTCGGCTACAAAATCATCCTGATTCCTGTCATCATGCTCGGAATATTGATTTCGATAGCGTCGTTTTTCGTGAACGATTATCTTCTGCCGCTCGGAACTCTCAAGTACAACAGGCTCTACCGCACAATCCTAACGTCGAATCCTGCCGTTGAGCTTGAGTCGAATTCAGTTAAGAGGACGAGCGACAAGACGCTCGTGATAGGGCAGGTTGACGGAGACGATGTGAGCGACCTGATTTTCTTCGACACCGACTCGGACGGAAAGCCGAGAATCATAGTTTCGGACAAATCCGTGGTGAAAAAGGCGAAGGAATCGGGCGTTCTTATGAAGCTCATAATGAACAATTCTTCCGTGATGTTCTTCGACACGAACGAGAAAAAGACTTTCGACTTCATGATTTCGGAGGACATGGAGATGAACATCTTCGAGTCCTCGCTCGGCAACGTGAACAGGAAGACAAGCCCGCGCGAGATGACTTCTTACGATTTGTACAAAAAGATAAAGACGATGGAAAACGATGAGAACGTGACGAAAAAATCGATGAACCAGCACAAGCTCGAATTCAACAAGAAATTTTCCATGCCGTTCGGCTCGTTCTTCTTCGCGATTCTTGCTCTTCCGCTCGCGCTTCTGTTCGGAAAGCACAATGGTCAGACAATCGGGCTGATTTTCGGGCTGTTCATTTCGGTGCTTTATTGGGCAATCAGCATTGTCGGTCAGATTTTCTCTTCAAGGAGCGGAAGCCACGGTGTCATAACGATGTGGCTGCCAGATTTTCTTATCGGCTTCATGGGAATTCTCTTTTTCATAAAGCTTTTGAGGAGATAGCGAAGTCAGAATGAAACTCATCGAATATCTTTTCAGAAAAGTCATTCCTCTTTTTATCGGCGCGCTCGCATTTTTCTCGTTCGTCATCGTCCTTGTGGATTTGATGATGAATTTGTGGAACTATATTTCGAACGGCGTTTCGGGGCTGGCTGTCCTTCACATCATGCTTTTGTACGTCCCGAAGACTGTCTGGTACGCGACACCGATTGCGATTCTCTTTGCCGTCTCGTATTCATTAAGCGATTTGTATGCGAGCAACGAGCTTGTGGCGATTTTCGCATCTGGAATCTCGCTTGTTCGGTTCACTTTTCCGCTTCTGATTTTCGCATTTTTCCTGAGCATCGGGCTTTTCTTTTTTGACGACAATGTTGTAGTTCCGACATACGCGAAGAAAACCGAAATGCAGCAGTCCGTCCTGAACAAGGAGAAGAACGACAACAACAACAATATCGTCGTAATCGGCGAGAACGGGAATATCGTCTACAAGGCTGATTTTTACGATGACGAGGCGCAGAAGCTTTTCGCGCTTTTCATTGTGGTTCGTAACGACGACAAAAGTTTCCGCTGCATTGTCCGCGCTGATTCTGCCGGCTGGGACGAGAATGACGGACACTGGTTCCTTTCGAATTCGCTGCAGTACACTCTGAACGAGAATTCCGAGCTTGACATTGGCGGTGTCGATTCCGACATAATCGCACGTCTTGTTGAGCCGCCTGCGACTTTCAGGAAAAACGTCGTGAGCGTCGAGACTGTCAGCTCAAGCGACGCGAAAGTCTACATCGAGCATTTGCAGCGCGCGGGTCTTCCTTTTTCGGAGGCGCTGAGCCTTTACCACAAGAAATTCGCGTTTCCGTTCATCGTGTTCATCGTCGTCTTCCTTTCTATTGGTTTGAGCGGAAAGTCGCGGAAGAACGTCATGCTAATAAGCCTTGCCTCGTGCATTTCGGCTTCAGTTTTGTTCTATATAACGCAGATGATTACCATGCTTCTTGCAAAATTCGGCGCGATTTCGCCGTTCATGGGCGCATGGTTTCCAGTCTTTCTTTTTGTCGCCATAGCAGTCGTCGTCCTGCGCTATGCGCGAACTTGATTTTTTTCTATTTTCTAAGTTTCTAAGGAGAATTTTCTATGATTGAAAAAATTTTTGACATCCACCACGAAAGCGCGGACGGAAAAGCCCGACGCGGAACTCTTCACCTTCCGCACGGAGACGTTCAGACACCTGTTTTCATGCCGGTCGGAACGAATGCGACAGTGAAGGCACTTACGAAGGACGATTTGGAGGAAATCGGTTTCGAGATTATCCTTGCGAACACTTATCATCTCTATCTGCGTCCGGGAAGCGACATAATCGAAGAAGCTGGCGGCCTCCACGGATTTTCGCAGTGGAAGAAAAATTTCTTGACGGACTCGGGCGGCTTTCAGGTGTGGAGTCTTTCAAAGCTCAGGAAGATTTCGATGAAGGGTGCTGAATTCCAGAGCAACATCGACGGTTCTCGCCATCTTTTTACGCCGGAAAAAGTCGTTGACGTTCAGTCTCAGTTCAATTCGGACATTCAGATGGTTCTCGATGTCTGCACCGGCTGGGACATTCCGAAAGACGAGGCAGTTCACGCGCTCGATGTGACGGAGAACTGGGCGGCGAGGGCAAAGGAAGAGTGGCTGAAGAAAAGGGAAGCTGGCTATAAAGGTCTCCTTCTTCCGATTGTTCAGGGAAATTTCTATGAGGATTTGCGCAGACGCTCCGCAGAGTTCGTCACGAACCTTGATATGCCTGCGATTGCGATCGGAGGCTTGAGCGTCGGCGAGCCGCCAGAAGTGTTCGCTTCGATGCTTGAGTACACGGTTCAGCATCTTCCGAAAGAAAAGGCGAAGTACGTCATGGGAATCGGAACTCCCGACTACATTCTCGATGCCGTCCATTCCGGAATCGATATGTTCGACTGCGTTCTTCCGACACGGAATGCAAGGAACGGAAGCTATTTTACGCACGACGGAAATCTTTCCATAAAACAAAAGCGTTTTGAGCGCGATTTTTCTCCGATAGATAAAGAGTGTGATTGCAAAGTTTGCAGAACTTATTCGCGTGCATACCTTCGGCATCTTT
Source organism: Treponema sp. (assembly GCA_017525605.1). Lineage (GTDB taxonomy): Bacteria > Spirochaetota > Spirochaetia > Treponematales > Treponemataceae > Treponema_D. Next base: position 18,344 of record JAFXSM010000027.1, read on the forward strand.
TCAAGGAGCAGGAGATTCTGAGCTGCACGCTGGCAAGCTACCACAATCTCTATTTCCTCCACAACATGATGAAAGAAATCAGGATTGCGATTGACGAGGACAGATTCGAGACTTATCGGACTGAATTTCTGAAAAGATATCATGCGGGAAATATAATTTAATGCAGACGTTCAATGAGAGAGGCGCAAATGAAAAAGATTCTTTTCTTGTTTTCAATGTTCTTGTTTTTTTCGCAGGCGAATGTTTTTTCGCAGGATTCCGACGACGGTGAGCCGAAAAAAGAGAAGTCGGCATATTCAAAGGCTGGCGAAAGCGACGTTCCTTCTTCGAAAAGACCGAATGCGGGCGACGCGTCAAAAATCGCCGACCTCGACAACACCGACCCCGAGGGACGAAAAAAGAACGCGGATATATTGAAGTACGGACTTGAGGACGAAATCCTCGACCTTCTGAAAACGATGGACGAAAAGAAGGATGTCCGCTTCGTCAACGAGGCTTACGATTTGTACGAAGAATCGAAAAGCCCTGCCGTGAAAGTTCAGGTCATGAATTTTTTCAAGACACTTGAAGACCCTTGCCTTGAGGACTATGCGATTATGATTCTGAACGACCCCTACGACGAGTCCCTCGACACTGTGAACATGGCGTTCGCGTATGTGGGCGACCTGAAAACATCCGCCGCAATTCCAGCCGTGGAGAATATCCTTGAGGGCGACAACGAGAAGTATTATGAGAGCGCGCTCAAGGCACTCGGAAAAATCGGCGGTAGCGACGAGGCGATGTACCTCACCGAATATTTCGAGAACAACGATTTGTCGCTCGCGCAGAAGCAGACGCTCGTGAAAACGCTCGGCTCTCTCCATGCTTCCGAGACCTATGACAAACTCGTGGAAATGGCGCAGAACGAGGACGAGAACACATTCATCAGAATGTACGCTTCGGAAGCAATCGGACAGATTGCCGCAAACGATGCCTCGAAGAAAGATGACGGAATTTCAGTTCTCACGGATTTATTTGAGGATAGAGACCCGAATCTCCGCACTTACGTTGTGAAAGGTCTTTCGAATTTTTCCGGCAGCGAAGTTGAGAAGACGATAATCCAAGCGTTGAAGGACAACCACGCGAAAGTCCGCCTTGAGGCAATCGCCGCCGTAAAGAAAATGCAGCTCTCGACCGCCGTTCCGTATCTCGTCTACCGCTCAAAGAACGACCCTGACGCGTCCGTGAAAAAAGCCTGCTATCCTGTCATCGCCGAGATGAACACAGCCGAGGGAAATGAATTCCTCGTCTCGCAGATTACCGCAACGAAAAAAGTCGGCGACGACACGAAAGCAAAAATCGCGACGGCACTGCTTGAATTCAACCATGCAGGAACAAGCGAAATCCTCGCCCTTGCGGCTGAAGTCTTGGGCGACGACAGGCGAAAGCCGCTCCGCTATGCGCTCGGCAAGGAATTCGCAAAATACGGTCGGAGCGAATACGAGGAAATCTGCAAGCAGTACATTGCGAGCAAGGACGTTTCCACGCAGGGAACCGGGCTTGATATCTACGCAAAGGCCCGTTACGCGTCAATCACCCCGAGCGTTCAAAGCCTTGCCGACAAAGCCGACCCGAACTCAAAAAACAGGAACGCGAACGCCATAAAAGCTGCGCGTATCCTCGGAATCGACTGGGAAAACAAGAAAGAAGAAGCACCTGCCGACGCAAAATAACGAAAAAGCTGCCTGCAAAAACTTTGTTTTGAAACAGGCAGCTTTTCGATGAACCTTCCGCTAGGCGAGGGCGGAAAATTAGTCCGCGTACAGTTCTCAAAAACGGAGTAGGCATTTTTTACCAACTCGCACCCAATACGCCGCAACGCAACCGCGGCGTGTTTTTTTCGGCGCATTATGCATCGCAGTTTTTCTAAAATATTTTTGTGGCAGTTTTTTCAGTTAGTTACATATTGACATTCTGAAGTGTTTGCTTATACCTTATAGGCAAGGGTCAAGAGTGCTGCCTTTTTGTAGTGCGTCGAGGTTTCTCGCTTGGCTCTCTTTTTTTGTCTTTTCGAGGTTTTTATGTATCTTTTGTATGCAGATGATTCTGGAGTTTCCTCTGACCCGAATGTAAAATACAGCGTTCTTGCGGGGTTTTCGACATTTGAAAATCAGACATTTTGGATTCAAAAAGCTGTTGATGAGATTATGCTGAAACATACAGGACGAGCTGATTTAGAGTTGCACGCAAGTCCAATAAGAAGCGGAAAAGGAGTTTGGAGAGGTTTCACAAAAGACAAACGAGAAGCAATTCTGAATGAAACTTTGAACTACATAAAAGACAACTATCCACGTCAATTTATTTTGTTCGGTGCAGTTATTGATAATACTGTTGAAGACGTTGAAGAAGAATTATTTTCTCAGCTTACAATCCGATTTGACAAATATCTTAAACGCAAATTCTTGAAACATGACGAATCGGCAAGAGGTCTTGCGATTTTTGATAAAAGTAAAATGGAAAATCAATATCAAAATTGGTCAAAAGTTTACCAAACTCTTGGCAACAAGCTGAATGAAAAGCTGAACAATTTTGCAGAAGTGCCTCTGTTTTTGGATTCGTCAATATCGCGTGCAATTCAAATTGCTGATTTGATAGCATTCTCTTTGTTCAGAAATTTTGAGTATGGAGATGATTCTTATTACTCTATAATCAAAGACTGTTTTGACAAAGATAATAATCGCCCGCATGGATTGTATGTTTTGGAAAAATAGCGTACGCAAAACAGTTTGTATTCTGCTATGACTCTTATTTGCAGTTAGCCGATAGTAAAATGTTCAATTGCAAACACTCCGCAACGCAACCGCGGCGTATTTTTTTCGGCGCATTATGCATTTATCGCGCTGTGCTGTATAATCGAGGTATGGAGGCTTTATGACTGTAAATATGACCATAAACAGCGTTGATGTTTCGCTTGTTGATGTGATAAAAAGCATAATCAAAACACGCTCGCCAAAAGCCACAGTTTCTGTAGACGAACTTTATCCAAGCGACACGGACAATGCAAAAGAAGAGCGCGTTGCACAGATAAAAGCATTATGTGGCGGACTTTCTCAATACGCGAATCCTGAACTCGTCGAAAAAGAAAAAAACGCTTGGGCTATGGCGATGAAGGAAAAATATGCTGTACGTTGACGCAAATGTTTTGATACGCTTTATTTTGAAAGATAATGCAGAAATGGCGCAAAAAGCAGAAAACGCGATTATTGCAGGAGAAGTCTTTGTGTTGCCAGAAGTGTTTGCGGAAGTCGTTTATGTGTTAAATAGCGTTTACAACACGGAGCGAAAGGTCATTTCAGATTATCTTTCGAATCTGCTGAAGTTCGTTGAAACGACTGATGTTGCGGTCATGTCGGCGGCATTCATGTATTACGGCGAAACAAAACTTGATTTTGTCGATTGCGTACTAGCTGCTCATAATCTGATTGGTGGTAAAGATGTTTTGACGTTTGATAAAAAACTGAACAATTTCGTTAAACGAAAATTAAGCGAAAAATAATATATTTTGCACACTCACAACACGTCGCAACTGCGGCGTATTTTTTTTTCGGCGATTACAAAAAGCTGATTGAACGGTTCAGAAAAAAAGATTGTTGAATGCAGGGAGCATTAAGCAGTAAGATTTTTTATGGTTTTGCGAAAAAAGATTCTGAGCGAATTCAAAAAATATGCCCAAAAAGGACGCGGAAAGGCGTTTTTGATTTTCCGCGAAAACAGGCACATCGATTTTACAAAAGAGATTATAACACGCAACGAAAAAACAGAGTTTTCGAAACGATAATTTACTTTGTAAAAATCACGCTATGTGCAAACAACTTGCATATAGCGTTTTCTTTTTTTTGTGACTAGGTAATAAAGTTTATCATTAAGTCAGATTTCGCTTTTAATTGCCATTTTTATCAAACCACTGTCTTTCTAAAATTGTCGGATGACCATGCTTTTTTGGTTTGTTTGTGAGGGGTTCTGGGGGCTTGTCGTTAAGATGCTCTCTGATGAATCTGTTGAGCGTGCACCAGGTAACGCCACATTCACGTGCAATTGACAGTTTGCTTCTTCCAGCTTTCAGCCAGCGTTTTATTTTGTGCCGATACGGTGTGAGCTTGTAATGCAGAGGTTTTTGGCCTGGCAAACGACCTATATGTTTTCCAGATTTTTTAGCCCGCTCCAGCCCTTGTTTTGTTCTTTCCGAAAGAAGGGTGCGCTCAATCTCAGCGGAAAGACCGAAAGCGAAAGCGAGCACTTTTGACTGAATATTATCCCCAAGTTCATAGCCCTCTTTTATAGCAATGACTCTTACTTTTTTTTCCAGAAAGGTCTGCAAGACATCAAGAATCATCATCAGCGAGCGGCCAAGCCTAGAAAGCTCAGTCACAATGATTGTGTCGTTCTCCTGTGCTTGCTCCAAAAGTTTTCCGAGTTTTCGTTTTTCCGGCTTTTTCGTGCCGCTGATTGTCTCTGAAATCCACTGTACATGATGCAGCCGTCTGTAACGGCAGAAATTCCTGATTGCAATTTTTTGATTCTCCACCGTCTGTACATCCGTCGAAACCCGTATATATCCGTAAATCATTGTTTTGCCTCCACGGTAGATTATGACAGAGCAAGGTGTGATTTTGAATGAACGGTTTATTTATACAGTGGGGGCACGGAACAGGCTCTGAGTTTAAATTAGTTAGTGGGTACACAGATACATCTACTTTCCAGTGTATATCTCAGTTTAGAAATGTAGATAGAGATATCGCACATCACGACAGAGAGGTATGGAGAATAAGTTCTGCAACAAAACTTATAAAATTTAATAACTTTGACGTAAGTTTTATTACTATAGGTTACTAATATCCCATAGTAACAAGGAAAACCATACGACCGCTTGCGATTGATACAACTATCCTATCTGCATATTTTTGGTCTATAGCAACGTTAAAGTCATAGCCACTGTCATCATCTTTAGTAGTTCTCGTTTCACAATCTGCAACACCTTCTGCCGTAACAACAACATAAGATGTTCGAGACGTATAAGGAGTAGGAAATACAAGCGGAATATTAAAGTTTGCAGATGTCGCTTTAACTCTAATCCACTGTAAAATCAAACCGTTCGAATATTTTATATACCCGGAACTGCTACCGAAGCTCGATGCGGTGACATAGTTATTATTCAGTCGTGATTTATCTATCGAAGCCATTAAGCCGGCTGCGCGCGTCGTGGCCACTCCGTAAGTTGTGTTTGTGTCGGTGTTGATGTCTCCTACAAGCTCGTACTGTGAGCCGTTGTATCGGAATGTGTAGGTTCTGTTTGCCGCCAAATACCCCGCCGCAATTGACGAGCCACGGTAATAGATTGGCTTTGCTCCGGTACCGTTCACATTAAGCGTGGGGGCGTTTGCAGCGTTCGTTACCATGAACTTGATTGTAATTTCCGCACCTGTGACAAGAGAAAATCCTGCACATCCGCAGTTTTTTGCTTGCGTTCCTGCGGCCGTAGAGCATGTTGCGTAATTCGTGCGGTCGGCATCTCCCTGTATGGCAATTCCGTTAAGGTTCCTTGCGGTCTCCCATTTTGTCGCGGTTGCGGAGTTTCCGATACAAGATCTGGCACTTTTTACTTCCTTCTCAGAGTCTGCGGTGTTGTCACAGTTTCCAAGTCCGACATCTTCCTTGGTGACATTGTGAGGGTTGTCTGTATCTGAAAGATGGTCGGAGAGAGCGTCAGATACTGAATCGACTTCGAGCTTTCTTGCGATATCATCATCTTCGATTGGGGCGGCGACCTTTGCCCTGCCTTCTGCATCGCGCTTGATTGCCTTGTTCGCCTGAGCTGCGACGGTGAAAAGTTTTTTCAACTGCTCGGCATCAGTGTTGTTGGCAGTATTTCCCAAATGGGCGATAAGGCTGTTAAGGTTGTCGATTATGAGGTTTATTGTGTCGGCATCAAGAAAGCTCGGCGGCACATCGGGATTGGAGAAGTCTCCGTTTGTGAATTTCCCGTTTTCATCCACGCCTGGAAATCTCACTGTCTTTCCGAAACTTGTAATCTCTCTGTTTGTCGGGTACATTCCTGCCATTTTTTAATCTCCGTAAACAAAAAATATTTTCTGATTCGCAAGCATTGCTCTTCTTATTGATTTCTCAAAGTCGGTTCTGTTGTCCGCTGGAACGGACGCGTGTATGAACACCACCCACATTCCGCCGATACTTGCCATATAGCTGGTTCCGAACTGTGCGTGTCCGAAAGCAGCGGGCGTATACGGGATTTCCCATTTATGGATCTCTCCGCCATAGGTATTTGCAATGACTTTGATGCTTTCTATGTTCACCCCGCAGTTTTTCTGAATCCGCAGGAGTGAGCGTCTTTGTTCCAGCGAGAGGGAAGTATTCTCGTAACCGAAATAAATTCTCTCCCAGTCTCCTATGGTCTCATTCGCAAAATCGGGCAAGGACTCCCTCTGCAGCTGATTCATACGGTTACGGAATTCTGCTATCGTCCTGGCACGAGCCTTGCATACAAGGGAAACATCACTGTCTTTGTCCGCCAAAATCTTGTCCCAATATTCGCCCTTCGGAAATAATTTCCTGAGTGGTCCTACATAAGTTTCCGGGGCAGCATCTTTTATAACCATACAACCTCTCCAAGAACCGGATATTGCAAGATTGTCGTGTTCACCTCTCCATTGGGAAGCGTGACCAATGCCCGGGAGATAGTAACGCCGTCGGTAATGACGGTCTGCAATGTTGCCTGAGTAATCGTACAGCCCGGCTCTGCCTTTGCGTTGAGGTAGACTTTGAGCCGTTGCAGAACAAGGTTCCTGTTCGCTACGGTGTCCTCTCCTTCCGAAAGCTGGATTGACGGAGTGACTTCAACAAGCTCCGGGGTACTGACAGTAAAAAGAATCTTGGGGGCGTATTGCTCGATATACGACTGTACCCGCTCAAGATTATGAACCTGCTCCACGCCATCAATTTGGTTTCCGTGGATTACCTGGACAAGAAGAGATCCGAACACATCAAAAGTCGAAACCTCAAATGCCTTCGACACTTCGCTTGATGAATCGACTGCCCACGCCGCAAAGTCACCCGGCTTTCCGTATCTTGTCGTATTCCGAATGGATGTCAGCACGCGTGCCAGATACTCCTCGTCAGTCTCTCGGTCTACGCCTCCTGCGATACCATCAGCACAGACTGTCACAGTAGAATCAAGACCTGCCGACAGGGATGAGACTACCGTCAGTTCGCTTCCTTCGCTCAGGTTTGATTCCGCTCCAGATTCCTCCGCCGTAACCCAGACCTCGACACTCCCGCTCTCGCCAACAGTATACGAACGCTTCGTGTAGTATCTTTTTCCTGCGGCAGAAGCGTAAACAAGCCCCCTCGGGACGGACGAATGAGGAACGCCGGTCTGCAAGACCTTGCCGGCGGCAGTGCTTGCATAAAGCGGTGGCACTTTGTCTGACCAGTGAGCACGAAGGATTTCACCAGAGGCCGTGTCCGGGAATATCTGCCTAGATAAAAAAGAAAGGTCTCCCAAAAGCTGGTGGATATCTCCGCCCTCTGTGTATGCGAGGACTTTCATAAGATTGTAGCGTGGTGTTTTGTCGAGCGGTTTCAGAAGGCTCATGTAATTAGAATAGGTTCTGTCTAAAAGTGATTGCAGTGACTCCCGTTCAAATGCCATTCCAACTCTCCTTTATCTCAATGGTATTATTATCAGGTCTCTTAACAGTCACACGATATGCAATGGTGTTGCGCCCCTGCTGCTCGGCCTCACATTCAATCCCGGAGGCAAGTCCGTCATCTATAAGCCATTGCACGGAATCTAGTACCATCTGTCTGAATGTGCCCACAGTAGTCGGTGTGATTTTCCCGGTCAGCCTGAGTTTCCATATCTCAGAGCCAAATTCCTTGTCAGCCCACCATCTGCCCTTGTCAGTTCCGATTGACATCAGGACAAGTTCGCGTATGTCCTTCCAGTTCTCCAGTTTTCCGAGTGTCATTTTCCTGCTCCCGTGCCGTGCTTCACCTTGTCGCTCTCAATTTTTGAGAAATCTTCTTTCTGAACTACGGCAGCGAGTGTCGTTGCTATTGCAGCCTTGTATGCAGCACCGCCGTCCATTGCCGTTACAGTTGAGTTCTGAAGAGCGTCGTACACCGCATCCACGCGGGCTGTAAGTTTCGCAAGCTGATTTTTCAGTTCGGATGCGACGATTACCCCGCCGTTCTGCGTTCCGTTCAGCTCAACAGTGCCGTCCTTCCGGCAGACAACGAGCGAGCCGCCCGATGTGTAGATAGCGGTATCCCCGGCTTTGAGATTCGGAGCAAACTCACTGTCCTCGACGGGAAAAACACGGACCGCATCAAGGTTTCCTCCGGCACAAAGGACTGTCAGCTTTCCTTTCTCCGCCTTCGCCATAAAGCCGTATGGATAGGCAGGGACAACCTTGTCGATGATGCGACCGTAAGAGGTCGTAATCTGCAAGGTTTCGTCATCGTTCCGCTTGGTGAGTTCGGCGGGCATGAATATGTTTCTGATTCTTGCGGCGAGGTCGCCAATGTTCAACGATATGCCTCCGGCTTAACGAGCGTTACATCACAGGAGAATGTGGAGCTGTCAGCCGTGTATTCGACCTGCGATATGAGCATATTAGCATTCACTTTGCAGGATGGTAATTTAACAGGAGTTAAAAGATTCACTTCCCAGAAGATTTCTTTATGATAAGTTCCGCCGAGTTTTTTTATCTGAGCCTCGGTCAGACCCCAGCCGCTCAAAGTGCAGGTGATTTTGTCCTCCCTCCGGCGGAGCATTTCGGTCTTCGCCCGGCGGAGAAGTTTGTCCCTGTCAATTATGAATTCGGTGAGGTTGATTGTGAGCTTTCGCTTGTTCGGGCAGGTTGGGTCTGTAACGGTCGCCTTTCCACCGCTTGCCTTGACTGTGTAGGTATGGAACTGTTCAGCTCCGCTCTCGCTTCTTCTCGGATGACGCACATTCACGCCCTCCTCAATCGCAAAGCCCCAGTCGCAGGTTCCCCGTGCGGGCTGTGTTATGTACAGACCGCCGAGCTGGTTTGAAGTGATAATAAGTCCCTGCGCATCAGCAATGGTGAGCAGTTTTGCCCATGGACTTTCGTTTTCCCATGAGAACGAATTTACGGTCTTGGTTATGTCTCCCGCAGTTGTCGGAAGACAAATCACATCATCATTGTCAAAACCGAACTCGCCCGCAATCTTACGCAGAATCTGAAGGAGCGTCGGCTGACCGAGTATAGTGTCGCTCCATTTGCTGTCTATGATATCACGGGCCTTGCTCCGACCGGACACGATGATTCCGTGGGAAGATTTTTCAGTCTCCTCGTCAACATTGTCAATGTATACAGTCGTGACAGGGTGATAGCCATATTTCCCGTTGTATTCGCCACGCCCCTCCGTTATGTATGGGCTGAGATAGCGGACTTGAAAAATGCCGTGCTTATGGAAAAGGCTTCGCTCTGATTCAGGAATCTCGACTTCTGCATAGTGGCAGATTTCATCGAGCGATTTTCGAGCCATCACCCTTTTGTAGGAGACATTTACAAATTTATGCTGATTTGAACTCCAGACAGCAACAGCGACCTCAGACATATATCACATCTCCAATTATCTGGAAGGAATCGGAGACCTCGTTGAGCCTCTGAATTTTGTCCGCATCACATCCAAGATACATCGCAAGTTCAAGCAGAGTCATTTTTCCTCGTATCGTGCGTTTGAGCTCGACATCGTAGCTGAAAGACAAAAGCATTTCCGCACAGGCAATCCGACACTCCTCAACGGCGGCAAAGACTGCGGAGTCCTCCTTGTCGATTGAGTCCTCCAGCTTCGCAAGCAGAGACCAAAGCCCGCTTTGGCTTTCATAAGTCTCCTTGTCTGAGTCCAGATTTGTAAGAAGCTGTACACAAACACCGAATGCGACGGTTTTGAAAAGATTCTCCAGGGCGGCGACAGTGTTGTACTGCTGTTCCGTAATCCGTTCCTCGTTCATAGTATATGTGGCGGCGGATAGAAAATTCATAAGGACATTTTTCTCGTTGCGGGAAATAAACTTCTGCATGACAGTCTCCTGCTGCGATGGCGAGAGGGTGCTTGATGTCGCAGGACTGTTCGCACTGATTTTTGTGCCGTCCTCATCATCTTCATAATCATCTCTTATGAAATATGAGGCTGTCTCCGAGGCCGCATTTTTTATCTCCTTGATTCCGGTTACGATTTCGAAAGCCGCTGAGACGAATGCCTGGGCAAGCGTGCGTGGAGCCAGGACAGTCTGTGCTATGAGATTTGTGATTCCGTTTATTTTGCTCATCATTCCGTTCATTGCGCTCGTTGCCCCCTGAACCCTGCCGACGACAGCGGCAAGTCTGTCAGAGATTTTTCCGAAGCCGGAAGCCAGTGTTGTAACATCCTTGGACTTCTCCACAGCCGTTTCAAACGCAGAGACAGACGCTGATTTGAGTTTGCTTACCGCACCGTCAACATTTGCGCTTGCAAGGTTTTTTGAAACCTCGTCAAAACGCTTCGTGTCGGAATACCCAGCCCGCTTCAATTCGAGCGAAATGTCCGACTTTCCGTTTTTCTGTTTTTCCTCGTCTACATCCCAGCTAACGACGACGACCTTGAACCGTCCCCAGAGCGGAAGGTCAAGAAATCCCGGATTATCGTCATCGGTCGGCACCTGGAAAGCCTCAACTAAAAGAGAGCGTTGCTTAATATAATCCTCACCTATGACATGAGCCTTTATGCGCAGCGTGTGCGTTTTTTCGCCGAGACGAGTGTTGCTCCAGTAACCGTAGGGATATTCCACCGTGTCGACATTCTGACCGCCGCCAAGCCCAATTGAATCATAGGCAAAAACAACAGGCTCACCGCCCGGTGCCTGATATGAGGAAAGTCGTGGTGTGTCCGTTCCCTGACCGTAAGCCTCACGCCAGGAATCGCTGTATGTCCGAGGGAGAGAAGAGTCAAAGCTGATTGCTGTCTTTGATGTGCTCATAACATATTCCTTGCTTCAACAGCAGAGCCGGTATTTACGCGGATATTTCTAGCCGTATTCCGAGAAGTTTCAGCGGAAAGCATTGTTCGGTTGTCATCAAGCGTAACATGAAGGTTTACATCCGCAGCACCCGAAAGCTCCGCATTCATATTCATTCCCTGCCATTTAGGTTCGCCTGTCATATACTGATTTGTAATTTCAGGCGGAAGATTCTGAGCTGGAATTGGCAGCGGCATGGTAGGCATCTGAATCGTCTGTAGGTTCGGAAGTTCCGTTTCCAATTTTTTTGGCTGCTTCTCTTCATCATCTCCTGCGACCGCACTTCCTATTCCTTCGCCGATTGCCCGACCTGCCTTACCTCCAAGCCAACCGCCCAAAGCTCCAATGCCAGCTCCGACGAGCGCACCGACAGCAGTTCCCAAAACAGGAACGACAGAGCCGACAGCCGCACCAACGGCAGCACCAGCCGCAACTCCGGCAACACCGCCCGCCGTCGCACCGATTACAGTTCCTGCAGCGTCGCCAATAGCTCCGCCTTTCTTTGTTGATTTTTCTTTATCTGTCAGAGTTTCGTCCGCATTGATTTCTGAAACTTCATTGACGGCGTTCGGAATTGCGACAAGAGCCGCCCCGATTCCTGCGGCAGCACCTCCCGCCGCAAGCTGTTTTCCTGTAAGGCCTTTTACAGCTTGGTTTGCAGCTCCGCGCATTTTCTGCAATGTGTTTCCCTGAGAGCCAGCGTTGAGAGGAGTTCCTGCAGATTGCCCTGTCGGAGTTCTGAGTGTTTGCTGATTTCCAACCGCTCCTGAACTTGGAAACGGAGAAGCTCCTGCCGTTCCGCCCCAGTTTGTGACATAGACAGGCATTCCGTTCCCGCCTATGTTCGAGCCGATGTTTATATTTCCGCCGCCTTTTTTGAGGCTCGCAAAGGTCGATACGACATTTATGACGCTTGAAAGTCCTTTGACCGCAGCGATAGAGCCGATTCCGATTGCGATACTTTTGAATACCCTGCTGTAACGCTCAGGATTTTCCGCCAGATAATTAAGAGCCTTTGTAAGCCCTTCCAAAGGCTTCGTGAGATTTGAGTCTGCGAACTTTACGAACGCCGTCTGAACTTGCTGTAAGTTCGCGGCGAGAGTGTTTGCCATAGTCGCGGACTTATTTTCCATCGCGCCAGTCGTGTCTCCCAAGTCCATCAGCTTTGGGTACATCTTCTCGTAAAAGCTTCCGTAAGCTCTGATTGCTTGCATTGAGGTCTGCCCAAAGATATTCCCCAAAAAGTCGGTGTTTCCGACTTTCTCAGAAACCTTGAGCAAGTCAGCCATGATGTCGTTGAAATCCCGGAATTTGCCTGATTCATCACGGACACGAACCCCGATAGCCATGAGTTTCTGCTGCTTGTCAGGGCTGCTCAGTTCAGCCATTGCCGAGCCGAGTGCTGTGACGGCAATATCGGCGTTCTTCGTGCCCATCATAATAATCTGCATCGCGGCATTTGCTTTCTTGAGGTCTTCCGGCGCAGTGCCGATTGGTGAGTATGCTGAAATTACGGCAGAACCAGCCTTTGCGAATTCACCGAAAGTAAAAGCTCCCTGGTCTCCCTGCTTGACCATATCGTCCATAAGCTTTGTTATCTGCTCGGCTGTATATCCGAACTTCTGAAACTCAGCAAAAACAGAGCCGATTGAGGCTCCCTGTTCGCCTGTTGCCTGGATTGCTATGGCGATATTCCTGATGTTGTCTTCGGTGTATTTGAGGTCGCCCGTCTTTGTCATTACGACATCGAGAGCGTCGTTAATGCTTGTCGTGTCTATTTTTATGCTTGAATCGGTGGCGGCATCAAAAACTTTCTGTTTGAGGGAAGCGACCTGCTCAGCTGATGCGTCAGCCGTAAGCCCGATTCTAGTAAGTCTGTTGTCTAATTCGATTATTTCTTTTGTGGCAGCACCAACGGAAAGCGAAACTCCGATTGCTCCCATTGCCGTGCCAAGCCCTGAAAAGGCTTTGTCTACGCCTTGAATGGCGGAAGCGGCTCTGGAGGCAAACGCCTCTACACCAGAGCCAGCAGATTTGATTCCCTGAGAGAACTTGTCTTTCAGAGAGAGCAGTACGCCCGCTTTTATCTCGCTCATTTATGTCCTCTCAGTCGTTCTGTTTTTTTGTGCCAAAAATTAAGTTCATCCCAAGTAAAGCCCATGACAGTCTCATAGCTCATTCCTGGAAGAACTGCCAGAAGGTTCACAACCATGTCAGCCACGATGTCCTGAACCTCCTGAAAAGTCAGGAATTCTCCTTCGCCGTTTTTTCCGCTTCCGCTTTTTGGTTTGGGGCTGACTCTTTTTTTTCTTTCACTCCGAAAAATCTAAGCCATATTTTCCCAAGCTCCACACGGATAATAGCCCAGTCGTCCGCATCAATCTCCTGAATGATGATTTCAGGTTCTCCAGAAAGTGCGGAGCACAACGCCTGGTCAGCCCCAACCGTGTTTAAATTGCGTCCGTCCGTGCGGAGAAAGTCACGCACCTTAGGACGATGAAAATTCAGCTCCGTCACTGTGCGCTCGCCGACAGTAACAGGGGTTTTGAGCGTATATTCAAATACTGTTTCCATATCAGCCCCTTACGACAGCTTCTGGCTTTTTGCCGAGTGATACTCAACATCGAACTCGCCCTTACCAAGCTCTCCCATGTCAACGGTCCAAGCCTTAGGCATCATATACTGATGACCGTCAGCAGTGTAGATTGTGAGCGTATCTTCTGCCGTATCGTATGTCTGTGGGTCAACGGAAGCGTTGAGCTTCAGCTTCAGCTCCGCGTGTGTCGGTGTCTCAACAAAGCCTGTGTTCTCAGGCTGCTCGCCGTCCTGTGTCTCCCTCTTATGTCCTGACGGCTTGAAAGTTCCGCCGTCAGCCTTGATAGGTATCTCGCCGAATGTTGACGAGACTACCCGAATAACCTTGCTTAATCCTGCCATTTTTCTCTCCTGTTACTGAAACTGATTCAAGCCCGCGCCGACATAGAACTGACCGATAAGGACAGGTCTGTGGCTGTACTCAAGCCTTGTCTTTGACCCCGCCTTGACCTCAACAATGATAGAATCCTTGTATGAGTCAAAGTCCTGACACCACTGCACTTCCTGAATGAAGTGCGACTGATAGACTTCCGCAAGGAAACTTCTCCAAACGCCCGGTGTCATAACCTTTGAGCCAGCACCGAAGTTTTCTTCCGTGCGAGCGAGCTTCCAAGTCTTGAAGCGTTTTCTCGCAAGCTGATTGATATAAGTGCGGATTGCTGAGACCGTCTCGACAACCTGAATGTCAAGATAGCTTGTGTCCCTGGCTCCGTCCGAGTTCTCGGTGTAGCTTGTGACTGCTCTCTCAATGAGCAGGTTTCCCGAAGTGTCGATTCTGTAAGTACAGATTCCGTTTTCAAGCAAAGCCTGTCTGTCGTCAAAGCTGTATTCATCTGCTATCAAATCGCTGATTTCGGTGTCAGTCGTATTTGCAGCGGGGTCATCAGCAAGACGGCGTGAAAGTTTCGCGCACCAGGCGGCAGCCCAAACGCAAGGATGCTGAACAGATTTCCCACGGGGAACAAGGACGATATGCGGACAGTTGACCGACCGAGCCGAACAGAGCATTGTGTTTTCTGTCGAGGCATCGCCAAGCTCACCCGAAAGGGCGATGAAACAGCGACCGTCAATCTGGCGGAGAGCCGTGTACCTGTCGTTCAGCTCGTCTGCCATTGCCTTGATATTCGCCGGATCTGCAAATTCACTTGCGATGTAGTGATAGCGGGCTGAGCCAAGAGCCACGAGAGAATCTTCAATTTCTGGTGAGAGAGTGCCAGGAACTGCATTCTGGGCGTTGATTGAAACCCCGCTTGCATTCGCTGTAATTGCGATTGTGTTGTAGTTTCCTGTAACACCTTTTACGGCGGAAGAAAGTTTTACCGAAACGGTATTATTTTCTGAGTCTGTGACAACCTCAGCCTCAACAGGACTGTTTTCTGTTCCGTTGATTGCCGCTGTGATAGCGGATGCAACATCGCTTGCCGTTGCTCCGTCCAAAACTGCTGCAGAAATTTCTTTACCATTGATTGTGATTGCCACATTGCCAGCGGCAGCATTTGAAGCCGAAACCACAAAAGAGCGATTCCACTTTGTTCCTGCGTCTGGCTCGGCGATAGGGAGCACCCACAGCTCTTCGGTTGTGTTGTGCTTCAAAAATTCTGCTGCCATGATTGCTGCAAGGCTTCCGTTTCCGAAAAGGATTTTTGCCTTGTCAGCGTTCCGAACCTGCACTGCTTTTCCAGCCTGTGCCGTTCCAGATGCCGACATAGTGCCGACCATAAGGGCGCGTTTTACATCGCTTGTTGCTCCCGCAAGCGAATTGTCGATTTCCTGATACTGTCCTGGAACGAGCAGGGCTTCAGGAATTTCGGTAAATGCGATTGCCATTTATACCTCCATATCTGCTGTTGAGCCGACCGCCCGTTCCTCTACATCAAGAGTACCGTCCGCACCTCTAAACATTTCAAGTTCATCATCAAGGGCGATATTTCCTTCTGGAAGTTGTGTCGCCCTTACTTTCCAAGTCCATGAGACCGCCCACATCGAAATATTGATGTTGTCGAGCGTTCCCGTGTAAAGATTCTCAGCTTCGATGTCCGTTACATCAGTTGCATTATATTCTGATTTGCCAGGTATGCTTCTTATAACAGGGATTAAAAGTGATGTGAATTTCAGACCTGAGTCATAGATTTTATCCTTGTTGTCAGCCCGAACCAGAAGCCAGTTTATAAAATGAAGCTCGGAGTTGTCCGTTCCCTCTCCGTCCTTTATACCCATAAGCGAAGTGAGGATTGCAGGAGCTTTTGTCGCGAGCCGTCTGATTTCCGATTCGGTAAATCGCCCTGCGTGTGCCTCTATTGTGATTCTATGCTTCTGCTCTTGGAACGACTTCTTTATGATGCGGACTGCTTCGTTCCGAATGTCTAAAAATGTGTATCTGCTCATGCTGACCGCCTTTCCAAAAATGCGTTTATGATTTCGATAATTTCAACCTTGTTTTCCGCACTGAGTCCAAGATACGGTCGGGCGGTGATGTTCTTTTCTTTCCAGCCGTACTGATGAACTGCGGCATAGACCTTTGTCGCTCCGACTACCACGCTCCACGAACCCGCTTCTTGTGTCAGAGAATCCATAAGGTTTCCTTGTCGCCACAAGATTCCGTTTCCCGGATTCTTTGAGCCGAATTTTTTCTGATAGTAATTTTTTGTTGATTCTGCAATATCCGCCCAAACATCACCGTCGGGCGTTTTCTTTTCCGCAAACCTGTCTTTCGTCTGCGTTATGATTTCTTCTCCGATTGAAGCAAGCAGGGCTTTTCGCTCCGCGCTCTTCAATGCCATTCCGTTGAGCCGAGAGCATAACGCTTTCAGCTCATCATCCTGTATCGTTACAACCGCATCAGCCACTAGAAAAGCCTTCCTTTTTTGAAATACCTTGTTTCGGGTATTCCCTGCGACTCGTCAGCCTCAACGACAAAACTTTCCTGTTCTCCAGGCCCGGAAAGTCCGCCCTTGTATTCCTTGTCTATTTTGTCTATCAGCTGCATTGTCATCTTGAACCATTCCCGCTCATCCTCGCTGCTCGTTACCGTGTCAGTCAGTTTGTGTCTTGCGATGTCCGAACAGAAAGAACGGATTGCGTTTTCAAACTGTGGCGGAATAGGATCTGCAATGTCGCCGCTTTCTTTATCCAAGAGCCACGGCAACTGCGAAACGATTATCCCTGTCGCATCGTGCAGGGCAATCTCAACACGGTGGCTGTCAATCTCATCGCTGTCAGGTGCAAGGGGGAGCGTCCCCGCAGGAAGACGCTCCTCAAGCTCCTCTACCGTAAGGAGAGTTCTCATTTGCTGCCCT
The DNA here is from genome assembly GCA_017525605.1 of Treponema sp. Taxonomy (GTDB): domain Bacteria; phylum Spirochaetota; class Spirochaetia; order Treponematales; family Treponemataceae; genus Treponema_D. The sequence goes on from JAFXSM010000027.1 coordinate 35,321, forward strand.
TGATTTCAATCCACTTGTCAGCTTTGATTTTAGCCACGGCTTCTTCTGAAACCTCATATTCAGCAAAAACCTTTGTGAGCATAAGCCCGCAACGGTAATAATGCTGGGTGTGGCTCTTGTGCCGCAAAGTCAGCTTGACCTTTTTATCTTTGGTTTTGCCGTCCTTGTCATCAGCTCCACCAGCCGCCGGAGTGTCAGTCGGTGCACCGTCACCTTTCCCGGTTTCAGCATCTGAAGCAGCGGCCTGAGTAACGGTCTGCTGAGTGTCACCGCTGTCTGTTACTGCAGGAGCGTCAGTCTGCTGATTTTCAACAGTCTGAGCCTGTGTTTCGTTTTTCTTTTCGTCAGTTGCCTTATTTGGTTTCTTGCTGCTGTTTCCCATATCAATCTCCTATGCAAGCCAAGGGTCAACGATGATTTCGACAGCCTTGTAATTGATGTTGCCTTCACCGTTTTCAAGTGTCAGTCTGTCGATTACTTTCTTTGCTGCGGAACGCAAGGAAGGCGGAACGAGAAGAGCCGTCGGTGTGATTCCCATAGGGTCTCCGCCGTCACGCTTGAAGCTCATCATCTGTGTGAGAGCCGCCTCAAAAGACTCTGCGTTCAGCTCCGCCTTCGAAGCCACAGCCTGCTGCCACAAACCATATCCACGGTTTCCACGGTAGCGGATGCCGTAAAGATACTGGTCTTTCATAAAGACGGTTTCATTCTGATGCTCAGTGATTGCGTCCATCTCCATGCCGGTTCGGTTCTGCACGATGAACGGTTTCAGCTCCTTGTTCAGGGAGAGCAGGAACCACGGAGTTCCGTTGTCGTTCTCCGTTTTCTTGTAGATGTTGGAAACCAGAGTCGCCTCTCCGGTTCCGTCTGCGTTCGAATAGACAGGGTGCTCATCGTCGAAGAAGTGCTGGCCGTCGTAGCAGGTGTTCTCAAATCCCTGGTTAATCAGCTTTGCGACCTCACGGTCAAGGAAGTCATTTGCTTCTTCTCCCATGCTTCGGGCAATCGTAGAGTACTGGGCGAGGTTGTCATCCTCAATATCCTCACGGGGAACACCAAGAGTTGCCTCGTACTTCTCGTTCATAATCTGGTAGCTTGACTCAGACATATCCTTGACCACACGGTCGCCGACCCATTTATGAAGCTGCGGAAACTTTGAGAGCCAGCCGTAAGTGTTGGATTTTGTCGATGACGGAATTTCCGTTACGAGTTTCTTGTAAACGGAATTTGCATTGGCACTTGCGAATGCGTTCTTAAATTCTCCGCGAACGGTTGTGCGGAGAAGGTTCAAAGTCTGGTTTGTGTTGATTGCCATTATTTACCTTCCTTTTTGATTTTTTCCCATTCCTCTGCGGTGTAGCCCATAGAAGAAGCCCATTCCTTTTCAGCCGCGTTCAGTTCGACTTTTTCCTTGTTTTCAGGAGCTTTGTCCGAAACCTGAGTGCCGCCATTGATTGAAGCTGTTGCAGCCATAATCTTTTCAAACTTTTCAAAACCGTCTTTTGTAGAGCAAAGGTCAAGATAGACTTCTTTGCTTGCAGGAGCGATTTTGCCGTCCTTCACGGCTTGTTCAACTGCGGCCTCTGCCTTTGATTTGAGGGCAGCCGCGTTAAGCTCGGCAAGCTCCTTCTCTGCCTTTTCCGCTCTCTGCTGCATTGCGGCAAGGTCAGCCCTCGGAGCGTAAGAGGCAAGGTCTACGCTTTTGTTCTGCGCTCCGTTAAGCTCGGTTTTGAGCTTTTCGATTGCCGCGAGCGCGTCTGCTGTTGTGGCTGTTTCGGGAATACCCAGAGCCGCACAAAGTTCTTTATCCATATTTTTCTCCTCCGCAGTCTCCTGCGATGAATTTAATGCTGGGTTATCAAGGTTCGGATTGTTTGTCAGGGCGGCTCTCAGAATCTCGGTGATGTTGCCGTCCTTGTCGCGTGTGAAAACAGGGCTGATGTATTTGTATTCTTTCTCCGACACGGCCTTTTGACCACGGGAGTTCCATTCGACATCCGCCCAGATTGAGCCGTCAGCCTCAGTCGTGAAATTCCTGAACCAGCCGAAAGCCGGAGCTTCTCCGCCGTTTGGAGCTGCAAGATCTGTGGAGTGGTTCTCGTCAATGACACAGCCGTTTTTGACAGTAACACGGCTGCTTGCGTTCATCTTTGCACAAAGTGCGGCAGGGTCGCTGTTCTTCCATCTTCGACCGTCAACGCCGACAATCTCTTTTCCCGCCGGAAGAATCTGGATTCTTGCGGGAACACCGTCAGCTGCGTTGAGGCATAAAAAAAGGCTCTCAGTAATTTTCATACTGAAAGCCTAAATCATTTCTGCTCTGCATTTGCTATAACCGCCGTTAAAACTCATCGAACAGCAAGGGCTGGGGGTCCTCCCTCATAAGTTCCAGCGCACGCTCGCGAAGCCTGTAAATCTGCGTGAATGTTATTTTGTACTCACGGCAAAGCTCGCCGCGCGACTCGTCCGTGCCGTCGTATTTCTCGTAGATTTCCTTCGCCACCTCATCACGGAACGCCCTCGCTTCCTGCGGGATATAAAGCTGGACTCCGCCAAACTGCGACATAAGGACTTCCAACATCTTCTCAGCAGTTCCGTCCCCGACCGCATCGGAAAGGATTCCGAAGACCTGCTCCGCTGTCTTGGAGTTGTCCCGCTTGAACTTCGGAAGGAAAATCATCTGTCCGCCGTAATACTGGCAGATTGCACGGATTCCTTTGACCGCCGTCTCATGTTCACCTGCACCAAGCCGTACGGAGCAGGAAGCCACCATCTCTTTTGCAAGGTTCAGTTTTTCCATCATAGCTCCTTCTTGTCTGGATTCAGTCCAGCATCCGCCATCATCTTCCGCAAGGCGATTATGACATTCTGGGAATCCTTTGCCGTCATAAAGCGCGGGTGGTCTGCCCCCGTGATTCTCTTGATGAACTTATACAAAGCCCTGTCCGACTTGTCGCGTGCGACAAGCTCCCACATTCCCTTGATGTAGTCCATCTGCGCCTTGCTTGTGTCCCAGCCGATTTCCTCTTCTTTGGTCTCCGGTCTTTTGATTTTGAATCCGAGCTTCTTCATTGCATCCAGAACTTCTTTCAGCTCAAAGACATTCATCTCGGAGCAACTTGTTTTCTTTGTCATGCCTTCCAGAATCGCCCGGTAATCCTCATCGGAAAGTCCGATTTGAGACTTTGCGATGTGAATCAGCTGAATGATTTTTGACCTGTCGATTTTTCCCATTTTTTCACTCCTAGAGTAGCAGTTTTTCTGCCCCTGTATCGCCTTAGGCTGTACAGCCCTCGCGACAACAGGGGCAAGGTCGGCTAATTTTCCAATTATTCCTTTTTCTTCGCTTTAGCAGGGTATTTTGTCATGTACTGCTCCATCGCAAAAGTCGCAAAACTTCCGATGCTTCCAAACTTTTTGCACTCCATGTAATCTGAAAGCTCACGGTAATTTGTGACATCAAGAAGGACTTTCTTTCTGTTGCCGTCTGCAGCTCCGTTTGCAAGAATCATTTTTACAAGCTCGCTCTTGGCGAAGGCCGTTGCCCTAAGTCCCTGAGCCTCAGCCATTTTTTCCAGAGTTGAAAACTGCTCGTCAGAAATCTCGATTGAAATTCTTTTTCCACCCATAGCATTTGCCTCCTAAAGTGAATTGACAACATCAGCATCAACCGCATCAGCTCCAAGTTCTGATGCCTGGTTCATCGCACGGCGTACCCAGTTATTTATCAGAAGCGGGTAAGCCACGCTGTAGACTACATTTCGTCTTGTTGCCTTGCGGAGCTTTTCTGCAAGTGCCTCACAGCCTTCGTCCGTGATGATTTTTGAACGCTCTTTTCCGAGTCGCTTGAACTTGATGTCGAGATAGTCTGCAATCTCTTTTCCAGTTCCGAGCGGATGAAGCTCAAGAACCTCAATTCTACGGATAACCTCGCGGGCTTCCCAGTTCTGCGATTCGTCCAGCTTCGCTTTCATCTCCACCTGACCGATAAGCACGATTGCGAGCAGCTTCTTGAAACCGTCCTCAAGCTCCCAAAAGCGTTTGAGGTATTTCAAAGTCGGGATGCTCAAATCGTGAGCCTCTTCAATCATCAGCACATGGTTATATCCTGCACGGCTTGAATTGACGAGGATTCTTTCAACCTGTCTTGATTTTGCTTCAAGCGTTCTTCTTGGTTTCTCAGCAGAGCAGTCCTGTATGATTGCATCACAAATCGCGCTTGTTGTGAGCTTGCCTTTGTCGATTGAGCGTGGTGCAATGATTTTGATTTTCTGTCCCTCGCTCTGAATCCTGTCCATAGCGTAACGGCGGATTGTTGTCTTTCCGCTTCCGCTCTCACCAAGCAGGGCGACCATTCCACCGACCTTTGCCGTGGTGTAAAGGAACTCCGCAATAAAGCGGGTCTCGTCCGTAAGGAAGACATCATCTGCTTTTGTGACATCTCCGCTGAATGGGTCTTGTGTAAGTTTGAACTGTCTGTACGCTTTCATCGTCAGCATAATATTCTCCTATTGGCTTTATGCCAGCTTGACGGCATTTTCTGAGCCGTCCGTGTATTCTCTAACCAAATCATCAACGAGCTGGGCAGGAACTCCGTCCGGGAATTCTTTTTTCAAGCCCGCAATGAAACCATCGGGAATGAAACCCGCCCTTGCCTTGAACCGCTTCGCCATCTCAACAGGAGTGATAAGGATGTCGTGAACCTCAACAGTTCCAGCCGCAACCTCAACCTGCTTTCCTGTCTGTGTCTTGAAGAACGGATTCGCCTCCGTGCGGATAAGGCTGTGGGTTTTGAATCCCTGACCGTCCGTAACCTTTGCGAACGGAACATCTGATTTCTCGTCGCCCAATGCCAGAGCCGCAAGCTCCTTCGTGTTCTTCTCAATGAGTGTGTCGGGCTGGCTCTTGTATTCTTTGCCGAACACAGGAGCTGCAATATCAAAGCCAACTCTGTCATACTCAATCGGCTTCACCTCAAAGCTCACAACCTCGCCGGTGCTGTCCTGATAGCTTACGAGTGCAAGTGCCTCATCGCTCACCAGAATCGGCTGAACATTCACCGTCATTCCCACCATGATGTCAGGCAGGGCTGAAAGGCTGTAGCGTGTTGCCTGTTTGTTCTTAGGATGCACGAAGCTGATTGCAAGGTCTCCGCCCACCGTCCGAACCTGCACGCCAGTCGTGAAAATCTGTCGGCAGATTTCCTCGTCCGGCAGCTCCCTCAACTGGTCCTGCTGAATCCAGTTCCAGATCATAGTTCGGCTTCCGACCTTGCGGCCATTCCGGGTGATTCTCGTATCACGGTGTTCAAGCGTATTTGCGTTGAATGCCGCGCACCATCTCTCAGCCGCATCGTTCAGCTCTTCCATTGAGTTGACGGTCTCCAAGTGGAGAAGACTCTCAAACTGCCGCTCAACGATGTCGTTGGACTTCTCGACCTGTCCTTTTGCCCTCGGATTTCCCGGAAGGTGTGGTTTTGTCTCCACACGAAGGGCTTTGAGAGCATTAGTTACAGGCTTTGAGACGTTGGCAGAACCGCAGTCCCAAATCAGAAGCTCCGGCAAACCGTGGAAGTTGTAGAGCGGGTCTTTTTTCTTTCCCCACGCATACAACAAAAAGTCGTACATATTAGCCGAGTTTTCGCCAGCTGCCGCATAGTATCGGACACAGATTGTGCCTGAGTAGTGGTCAGTCAAAACATACCGCCAGCACTTCAAGTTTTCCCTGCCTTCCAAAAACGGCTTGTTCTTGTAGACCTCATCATCACGCAGGAACTTCTGCTTTCCGTTCGGTGCGAAGTACATCAACGCAACCGAAGGGTCGGCAAAATGAACCTGGTTCGGGTACTCCGTCCGCATCCTCTGGTGAGGACTTGGCTTAGAAGTAACCTCAGTCGCAAGCGTCCTGTCTTTAAGAAGCCCGCTCAGCTGTCTTACAGAAAGCGGAATGTCAAAGCCGTTCTGAAGAAGAACCGCCCTTGCGTTTTCTATGCTCATTGTTTTCTTTCCGTTTTTTCGGACTGAGTTCTGCAGGATTGCGGCGAGCGTTTTAAGGGTGTCCTCGTCAACGGAGGTCTTGCCGCTGTCGCATCTTTCCTTCCTGTTGCTCATCCAGCCCGATTCTTTGAGGACTGCATAGGCCTTGTCCTTGCCGAAGCCGAACAGCCTGCACATCTCGGCAATAATTGCGCTCCGCTCTTTTGCCGTTTGTGCCGCTTTCATCTGCAGAACAAAATCCTCGTACATGGCTTACTCCTTTCTCATCGGGCGGATGTTCTCCATGTCCTGATTGAAGTCCTGATACTTGTCATCGAAGAGGCTGTAGAACTCACCAACGCCGTCAGAAAGCGAATCCAGCTGGTCAACAGTAACGCCCTCTGTTTCCTGCGCCCTTGCAAGAAGCCTGTTCAGCTCGTCAAGCTCGGCGTTCATCGAAGAAAAGCGGATTATCATCTGCTTGCGGATTTCTTTGAGCGACTGCTCGGCAAGCTCTTCTTTTGTTGGAGACTGCTTTCCGGCAACCTCCATCTCAAGCTCGCTGATTTTGCTTTCCTTCTTGCGGACAACATTCTCAACAGCTTCAATCTGCTTGGCGTGTTCTACTTCTAGTTTTGTCTTTTCGTCACGAAGCTGACGGAGGGCGTTTCTGAGTTCCCGAACGGTCATAGCGGCAACATCGTCAGAAGTTCCAAGACCTTCGATTTTTTCGCCGTTAACAAAATCCTGTGTCTGTTTATCATCAAGAACTGTAAGTGCTTTAAGTTTTGAACTCCCCAAATTCCCCAACGTTGGGGAATTTCCAAATTTCAGAGCAGCTGACATTGCATAGTTTGCCGAAGTCTGCGAAAGACCAAGTTCCTCAACCGCTGCCATAAAATTTCCATGTCCTTCATTCACTTTTAGCAAAAGAAGCTGAGCACCAAGACCAAGCATTCCGCTTGCCATCTGTTCCTGATAAAACTTTGCTTTTTCCAGACAGGCGTTAAGACTGTAGTTTTCACCATTTTCAAGAAAGCGGGCGTTTATCTCCTCTTTTCTCTGAAGGGCGTTCTGAGCTGACTGAGCAACCAAGTCCATTGCTCTGGCATTTTCATCTGTTGATGTTTCTAAAGGTTTTCTACCCATGATTTTCCTCACTTTTTATCACTGCATCGCAGTAGCATATTTCTCTTCTTCTTTGGAAAGCTCCAGTCGGGCCACCTTGTAAGACTTCATTATCTGCCCTGCGATTCCGCCGAACTTTGGCGACAAACGCCACTTTCCGTGCGCGTTCCGCTCCGCCCAGCCGAACTGCTCAAAGAGTGCCATATCACGGCAGATATTCGACTGTGTTGTACCTACAGATTTTGCAAGCTCTTTGTTGGCAATTCCTTCAAGATGGTTTTCGTAGAGGATTTCTGTTATCGCAAAAATCCTCGCCTGTGAATTCATCTTTTCCATACGCTTCACCTCATTCTGATTTTAAGTGCGGCGTCCCGAATCGCTATCCCCAAACGCTGGATTCTGCCGCTATGAATGCGTTCTCCAAAGGCTTTGATTCTCATTCCCCACCTGTACACAAAGCCCATCATACGCATTCCCCCTCTTACAGATTCGCAACGTCAAGCGGAATCTGCTTGTAGCTGCCGTCGCTCTGCCTTTCGTAAAATCTCATGTAGGTTTTCGAGCTTGCCACCTGCATTGATTCCGTGATAGCGTCCATTGCCTTCTTCCATGTCGGGTCTTTGATGTTGAGGCGGCGAAGACCAAGAACACGGCTCGTGCTTACAAGTCCGCTCTTTCCAACATTGAAAGCGTCGTCTACAATCGCACGGAGGTTTTCGTTTGCTCCTTCGCTCCAGCTTGCAATGCACTTGTCAATCAGCTGCTTTGCAACCTGTAATTTTTCGTTGAACTGAATCGTGTCGTTCACGGCGACCATTACTTTGTACTTGCCGTCAAAGCTCGTGAGCGTTACATTACCCTTAGCCCCGCCGTATTTTTTAGCCCCGCTGTCCTTGGCAGATTCCGCAAGGAAGTCCTGCACACGAAGCCAGATTGACTTCTTGAACTCAATGAGTCTGTCGCGCTCCTTGAATGTGTCTGCCATAATAGAAGTGACAGCCTCGTGCCGTTTAAGGTCAATCGATTTGATTGCTGATACAGGAACAAGTCTGCCCTGTGCGTCTTCCAGAAATTCTTTTGTGTTTGCCATAATTAGATCTCCTTATGATTTGATTTTTTGTTTGTGATTTTGATGAGCTTCATACCGCGCTCCTTCTGGGAGTTGCCAGCAGCTCTGCGATAGATGAAATTTCTAAAATGTCACAGAGGACAAGATAGATTTTTGATGATGACGTGCGCCCTGCCAGAGTGTTCGCGACTTGCGACTGAGAGCAACCCGCTCGTGCGGCGATCTCTTTCTGCGTTAGTCCGCGAAGCCTAATCTGGTAGTTCACCCATTTCCCCTTGTCAGAATCTAATCTTTGCAGACTGGGGCTTCTTGTGGCATAATCCATATAGGACTCCTTGCAAGGTAATTTCCTTGCGCTGTGGTTTAAGCCGTCAGAAGAAAACTTGTGCAAAATGTCTTTTCTGTCGGCTTTTTTTGTAATCGTGTAATAAATCTTTATTTATCACCGATAATCAAATATAGCCCGATTGGGCTAATAAGTCAAGCAAAATAGGGCTAAGTTATGACAGAAATTTCATCTTTTTTGGCTGAAATTAGAAAAGAAAAGGGATTTAGTCAGCAAAAAATGGCTGACTGGTTTCAAATTCCTCAGCGTACATGGGCTAATTATGAAACTGGGAGGTCTGACCCAAATTTAGGCTTTTTAATAAAGCTTCATGAAAGAGGATATGAAATTCCTGGTCTTACAGACGGAAGTGCAAAAGAAGTTCTTGATAAAATATCAAACGAAACAGGACTGACACATGATGAGATATACCGCCAACGGATTGAGCAACTAAAAGATTTGCCACCTGAAACAACAGTAGAAAACTTTCCGCCCGCTGATTACAAACAGGAACTAAACCAGAACGCCCCCGCTGTACCTTCTCAGGCTTTCGACATTTTCCGTTTAAGACACGGAACAACCGTAACACTTGCTGCAACAGAGACTGATTTTGATGCACTCGTACTTCTTCCAGTTTTCACACAGACGGCGGCGGCAGGAAAAGGACAGCCCGAAACTCAACTTCAAGAAATCGATAAATATATCCCGATTGTGTTGGAAATGCTCGGCGGAGCAAACCCACGCAACTGTGGAATTGTCCGTGTCGTTGGTGACAGCATGACAGATATGAATTTGTTTAACGGTGATTTCGTGATTTTCGACCGAACGCAAATCGAAGGCGACGGAGTTTATGTAATCAGCATCGGAAGCGATGTCAGAGTTAAGCACTTGGAATACCGCCCGATAGAAAGAAAAATCGTCATCAGCTCGGAGAATGCAAAACGCTATCCAAACCCGGAGATTATCAGCTACGAACAGGCAGAAAACATTCTCCGCATCCACGGAAAAGTCATCAGCTGGATTCATAAACATCCGTACTAGGAGCGTAAAAAAACAGCGGAACGAGCAACGCCCGCCCCGCCGCCAAAGGAGGATACATGCATCAGATGTGCTGTGTACATTATGAGCATACCAAAAAAGAAACCGCCGTGTGTTTTAACGGCGGTTAAAAGTGATTCAGTCTTAGTTGTTATTCCGGCATCTCCGGCCACACAACATTCCTTGGAAAGCCGCTCTGTGCAGGAATATCTCTCAGTGCCTGTACATATGCGAGCAGTTTTTCATAGTATTCCTGGCTGTCGTTTGTCTCCACGCCTAATGCGCTCTGCTGCTGATACCTCTGAATCCGCCACTCCACATCATCAATCAGGGAATCTCGTCTTCGCCTTACCTGCTCGGAAATCTGCTCGTCACTGGGCGGTGGGGGATCTTCGAGCGTGGGTTTCTCTCCCTTATGAAATGTGATGACTTTGCCCGATGCCTGACCGTCCATAAGTGCCATGTGCTCTGCGGCAGTAAGAACTGTGAAATCATACAGTTTCATATTGCCGTCCTCATCAGTCACGCTGTCAGGCAGGTAAAATCCGTAATTTTCACCGTCCATCGTTCCAGCAAAAACACAACCGCTGTAATCAACAGATTCCTCTGTTTCCTTTCCGTTTTCCTCTGGCATAGTATTTTCCTCCGCAAAAAAGAATTTCTACAAGAATACCTCCGATAACACCTGCAAGTATTTTAAGCGGCGTTAAAACATTTCCTCCGGCACGCTCTGCTACCCTATGGGAAGAGGTGAAAAAATGCTAAAAATAAAAGTATGGCGAAATCGCAAATCCTACGACTTCAAGGCTGACAAAACCAAGCCAGACGGCTTCGACAACAACTGGAAGAACAACAGCCTTGACCTGCTCATGCTCATAGACGAGGAGAAAGGCATCTTCACGCCGCTCTTCCAGTGCCACGTCCAGACGGTAGCAAACTACTGCTTCGGTGATATGGCGACGGGGGACAATCTGCCACACGGCGACACGGTTGCGGCAGGAGAATTCACGCTCAAATGCTTTGTTGAGCCAAGAGCCTTTCACGGAGAAATCCACGCAATCACAAGGACAAAAGACCTTGACGGTCAGACAATCGACAGGAACGCAATGCAGACCACGGCGGGCGGATTCCAGAACGGACGCTGGCTGGTTCATGACCGCCACAGCCCCAGGCTCGGAAAGGACACGAACTTCGCATGGTCGGCGGGGTGCTTCATCCTTTCATCAGACGACCTCGCGCGGCTCAACTCAATACTCAAAAACGAGGGCGTAAAGGCCGGAGACGAAATCAGCGGAGAAGTAATCGAGGAGGCACAGAAATGAGCGTTGATTTAAGCAAACTGTTACCAGCGGCGGTCATCGTCGCGATAATCCTCACGGTAATCCTCACCGAAATCATCAAGAGGGCGGACAAGAAAGACAGGCTCAAAGGATACAGGATTTATGTTCCGGCAATCCTGAGCGGGCTTGAATCCGCCGTGCTCGCTTTCGGGGAGTTCTTCATCTGGAAGCAGGTTCCGTTCTACTGGGCGGTGATTTTTGCCGTGAGCGTCTTCGGCTACGAGGCAATCTACAGAAAAATCAAGACCTGGATGGGCATAGATGAAACTGCTGCAAACACTTAAAACACCCCTTGCGCTCGTCGGCCTGCTCGCACTCGGAATCCTGACAGGAGCTTTTTTTTTCAGGAAGCAGGGCGCAAGAAAGGACGACGAGGCGCAGAAGGCAAAAGAGGAAAAGAAGAATGAGATTGAGAGTACCCCTGCTGACGCTCTTGTTTCTGACGCTGACAACGCAGACGAGCTTCGCACAGAAAAAGACAGAATCAAAGACGACTTCCGCCAGCGAATACGGAATCGACTTGACGAGGAGCTACACAGGCTCGCAGGTTCTGGCTCTGATTCAGATTGTGGAGCAGGAAGCGGAGCAGTCGATTGATGAGGCCTTCAATGAAGGTTACAAACAAGGCCTGCTTGCTGCCGCTCCCGATGCCGAGTACTGGCGGGTAAGAGCCACACAATACGAAGCTGAAATCACACGGCTCAAAAAAGAAAGATGGATTTATGCCTTCGGCGGTTTCGGCTTCGGGATTGTTTTAGGCGGGGGCTTCGGCCTAACGGTAAGGTTACAGAACTGATTTATTAACGCCTCTTAAAACACGGGCGTTTCTTCGTTTTGGTAACATTCAGTCAAAGGGAGTAAACACAGATATGGAAATTGCAAAATTCGTTCTGAGCTGCGTGGGAAGCTTCATCGCCGTGAGCGGCTTCTTCATGGGAATCTGGAAAAACTACAGCAAAAAAACGGACGACAAAATCAAATCGATCCAGCAGCAGGCGGACAAGAAGATAAGGGAAACGGAAGCCCACGCACAGCTTGAAATCAACGAGGTGCGCGAAGGCTCAATCGCAAAGTCGGAGAAACTTGAAAGGCGGATCGCTGCCCTTGAGAAGAACGTGACCGACCTGCAACGTGACGTGAATCTCAACCTGGGGCAGCGGCTCTCAAACATTGAGGGCGAAATGAAGGGCATGAACAACATCCTCAAACAGATACAGGGCTGGTTCATCAACAACACACCTAGAGGCTAGGAATGAAAGACATATTCATCGGCAATCAGCGGATTCTCATTTTGCAGGGAATCGAAAAAAATATAACTCTCTCAAACGAAATGGCACAAAGGCTTCTCCGGGTTTACGGTCATACGCTCCCGCTTGAAAAGGTAAACGCAATCTGTCTTTGGCTTGAACAGAGAGGACTTGTAACAATCGAAAATCTCAGCGAAAGCCTCTGGACTATGAAGCTCACAAAGCACGGTCAGGAAGTTGCTCTCGGCTACGCTAGGGAAGAAGGCGTTGACTTGCCTGTGGAGGATTAGTCTATGGGTCAGAAATCAAGCATCGACAAACTCGCTCCAGAACTCCGCTCCAGGCTCATAGAGCTTTTACAAAATCCTTCCGTAACTCAAAAAGAAATCGTCGAGCTGATAAACGCCGAGGCCGGCGAGAATGTGGTAAGCAAAAGCAGCGTGAACCGCTACAAGCTCCGCATGGATAAATTCGCCGCCAAGACAAGGGAAGCCCGCGAGGTCGCGGACATCTACATCGAAAAATACGGCACGGAAAACAGGAACAAGCTCGGCAAAGTCGCAAACGAATATATCCGGCTCATGGTGTTCGACCTCATAACAGAGCTTGAGGACTTAAAAGACAACGGCGGAGAGGTAAAGCCAGAAGACCTCTCGGAAATCATCTACAAGGTTTCGAGGGCAATCAAGGAACTGGAGCAGGCTGACAAGCTCAACGCACAGCGTGAGGCAGAAATCAAGGCCGAGGCAATGAAAGAAGCCGCAGAAAAATTTGAGACAGTCTGCAAGCAGAAAGGAATCACGCAGGAAACAAGAGATTTGTTCAACAGAGAGGTTTTCAACATACAATGACACTTGAAGAGGCTCGAAGCAAGGAAGTCCTTCTTCCGTATCAGAAAGAATGGCTCAAAGATAAATCTCTCGTGAAAGTTTGGGAAAAATCCCGCCGTATCGGAGCGTCTTATGTCGAGGCGTTGAATTGCGTACTCATTGCGATGATGGCGAAGTCTGCGGGCGGAATGAACTGTTTCTATCTCTCATACTCAAAGGAAATGACACAGCAGTTCATCACGGACAGCGCATTTTGGGCACACGCTCTCGGCATTGTCTGCTCCGATATGGAAGAGGTGGTCATAAAGGACGAGGACAAGGATATTCTGGTCTACAGAATCCGCTTTGATTCAGGCTTCGAAATCTGCGGACTTCCAAGCGTGCCTCGCTCACTCCGTTCAAAGCAAGGTCATGTCGTAATCGATGAGGCGGCCTTCGTTGACGATCTTGCTGAGCTTCTTAAAGCGGCGATGGCTCTTTTGATGTGGGGCGGTTCGGTCTCAATCCTCTCAACCCACAACGGAGACGACAACCCTTTCAATCTTTTAATCCAGCAGATACATTCGGGCGACAAGGATTATTCGCTCCATCACACCACCATTACTGATGCGCTCACCGACGGTCTTTACAGGCGAATCTGTGAGACCAAGGACGAGGAATGGTCAGAAGAAAAAGAAAAACAGTGGCTTTCTGAAATCGAAAAGACCTATGGAGACGGTGCGGACGAGGAGCTTTACTGTATTCCCACAAAAGCCGGGGAGCGTTATTTCTCCGCCGAGCTTATCCGCTCCGTCGCTGTCAAAGACAAGCCTGTTTTCCGTTTTGCCGCTGAGGATTCGTTCACTTTTGAAAAATCAGAGAAAAGGGAAAAGCAGATTCTCAAATGGTTCAAGGAAGTCAAGCCGACTTTGCTCTCTACCGACCTGCCTGTTTGTGCAGGAGAGGACTTTGCGCGCTCAGGCGATATTACAGTCCTTCACTTTGACACCGAACTTGCAGACGGAAGCACGGACACGCTTTGTGAAATCGAATTGCGTAATGTGCCGTTCGAGCAGCAGAAGCAGTTCATAAACCTGTGCTTCGACACGCTCAAAAACTTTGACGGAGCAGCGTTCGACTCGCGGGGAAACGGCCAGATGATAGCTGAATGGGCGGCTCAGGAATACCCCGGATGTATCTTCCAAGTAATGCTCACCCGCTCATGGTATGCGGAAAACTTCCCGCACTTAAAGGCAGCGTTTGAGGACGGAAAATCAAACATCCCAGACGACAGCTTTATCAAGGACGATTACAGGGTTGTCGGTTTGGTTCAGGGCATTCCGCTCATAACAGAACGAACAGGCGGCGGACGAAGCAAACGCCACGGAGACAGCTGTGTTGCAAAAGTCATGGCACACTTCGCACACCGCGAACTTGACGGAGCTGGTTATCAGGAAATGACTTATGAGGCGGTCGAAACGCCCAATAGATTCAGATACAGAAAAGAGGACGACGAATGGTAGGGAATAAAGAAAAAGACGAAATTGAAAACCAGGCAGGGAAAAAGCAGCTCGGAACAGAGCAGGCTTTTGCCGTTCCGTACACAAACAGAACCCCGTGGGCTGATTTCTCAATCTTAAACCGACTAACACCAGAAAAGCTGGCGTCAATACTTCGTGATGTCCGCTCAGGCGAATGCCCCGCCGAATATCTGGAGCTTGCCCAGGATATGGAGATGAAAGATCTGCATTACCGCTCGGTTCTCTCAACGAGAAAGGATGCGGTCTGCGGGCTTAAAATCAAAATCGAGCCGGCGAGCGATGACAAGCGAGATATGGAGATTGCTCAGGCCGTGGAGAATGACATCATCAGGAACAAATCAGCCCGCTTCGTTCCCCTCGTGCGTGACATGCTTGACGCTCTAGCAAAAGGCTTCTCCGTCTGTGAGATTGAATGGAACACAACAAGCAAGCTGTGGAAACCGAGAAAATACACATGGAAAGACCCTCGCTGGTTTCAGTACGACAAGGAGACTGGCCAGACACCAATGCTCCGTGACGAGCTGACAAGCGAACTTCACCCGCTTCTTCCCAATAAATTCATAATCCACGAGCCACACTTAATCAGCGGAACACAGATTGCGGGCGGTCTTGCACTCCCAGCTTTGTTTTATTTCATGCTTAAAAGCTATGATGTGACAAGTTGGGCGGCTTTCATTGACCGCTACGGATTTCCGATTCGATTAGGCAAATACAGCCGAAAGGCAACAAAAGACGACATCACAACTCTACGCCGTGCGGTCGCTTCAATCGGAGCAGACTTCGGTGCTGTCATTCCTGAAGGAGCAACAATCGAAATCATCGAATCAAAAACAAGCGGAGAAAATTCCGATGCCTATCAAAAAATGGCAACTTGGATAGACAAGCAGATTTCAAAACTCGTTCTCGGTCAGACAATGACAACTGACGACGGCTCAAGCCGTGCACAGGGCGAAGTCCACGAGGAAGTAAGACAGGACATTGCTGCAGCAGATGCGCTCGCTGTCGCAGACACGCTCAACTCAATGCTTGTTGTTCCTTATGTGAATTTCAATTTTGGCGAGCAGGAACGCTACCCCGAAATCATCCTGTATAAGCCCGACGAGCAGAACATTGAGCAGGTAGTGAACGCCATCGAAAAGCTCGCACCTCACGGTCTGACAGTCCGGGCTGATGAAGTCCGCTCGCTTCTCGGTCTTTCAAAGCCGGAAGATGACGATGAAATCATCGGCGGAAGAATGCCTGTTTCAGCTCCTGAAGAAACCGATTTGAACTCAAAAAAGGAACTCAACGCTGCATCAACTGGCAAGCAGTCCGATTCGAGCTTTGTTTCTGACATCGAATCGGACTACGCAAGCGACCTTGTACCAATCAGCGACGAAATAGCGGAAGTGTTGGAAAAGGCAGCGGACAAAGCAACAGACTTTGACAGCTTCAAGGCGGAACTTTTGCGGCTCTCGTCAGAATGGAGCGCGGACAAAATCGCCGACCTGATGGCGATAGCGTTCTTCTCAGCTCGTGCCAAAGGCGACAACAATTTTGCAGGGTAAAAAATGGCAGACAAACTCATTCCAAAACAGGCTCTCGACTACATCAGAAACAAAAAGCTCCGCCCGGCGTTCTCATACAAGGATGTGTGGAACGAGGAACACGCCACCGCTTTCACGGTCGCAAAGGCTATGCAGCTTGATGTTCTTTCCGACATAAAAGGAGCTGTCGAAAAGGCGATTGAAAAAGGAACGACTTTTGAGCAGTTCAAGAAAGAACTAAAACCCACACTAATGCAAAAAGGCTGGTGGGGAAAAAGAGAAATGACTGACCCGCTCACAGGCGAAACAATAACCGCACAGCTCGGAAGCGACCGACGCTTGAAAACAATCTACAGCACGAACCTTCGAAGCGCATATCAGAAAGGACAGTATGACCGCACAATGGAAAGCGACCTGCATCCATATCTGATGTACAGGATCGGAGCAAGCGTTCATCACCGGGAACAGCATTTGAGATGGAACAACCTTATCCGCCCGAAAGACGACCCAATCTGGAACAGTATTTTTCCGCCCAACGGTTACGGCTGCAAGTGCTACACTGTCGCCGTAACACAAGCACGAAAAGAAAGGTATGAGCGAGATGGCGTGCCTTATTATGACAGCTGGAATGAAAAGACAGTTCGCCAGCCAGTGCAAACTACCGCACCTCGTATGTCATACGATGTGTATGAGAATGTCCGTAAGGGAATTGTAGAGCGTATTCCGAAAGGAATAACACCGGGCTTTAACTGGAATCAAGGAAAGGCAGACCGTGTCTTTTCGTCTGCACAGGCTCTTGTTAAAAAGCTAGGAGTCAGCATGGACAGCGAAAATTCAGACTTTTTGAAATCCATTGCGGGCGACAGGATTTTCAGAACCAATTTTCAAAGTTTCGTGGACAACAGCTTCAACGGAAGTCATAAAGGACACGAAATCACGGCGGCAGGATTTTTGGATAACACGGTTGTTCAATGGCTCAGAAAAAATGTCGGAATTGATGTCGGAACAGACACAGTCATAGGCTTGGAATCTCGGCTCATAAAAGGCATAAAAGCCACTCGGCACAATATTCAGAAAACAGATGCAGAGATTTTGCTTGATGCGATTCTTTATGGTCGCACTTACTGGGCAACTGACCCGCATGGCAACAAAGGAAAATCAGCAATAGTTTTTTTTATGCCTGTAGACGAAAATACTTGGATAAAAATTGCAGTGCGTCCTGTTGAAGTCGTGAACGGAATATCAAGTGCATTTATAAGGTCTGTAGGTTATTTATCAGATGAAGCTGTAAAAAATGATATAAACGGAAAGTTTTTGAAAGAGATAAAATAGAACCATGCCAAGCAGAGGAAGCTCGCCTGAGTCCAACGGATGGTATCTTCCGACTTTGAAACATGGTTCTTGAAGTCAAATATAGCATATTCTCGCAGAAAGGCAAGTCAAGAGCAACTTATAACCGCTGTTAAACCACAACAGCGGTTTTCTTTTTCTATACTTGCATCATACGCTTTCATCAATCAGTGGGCATCGCAGTCCCCCTCCAAACCGCGATGTCGGCTGACTGATTTCGTGACAATCTAACCGTGCGAGCGGAAGGTGGTGAATCAATGAATACAATCAGATTATGGAGTTGAAGAAAATTCGGTAAGTAAGGACGGTTGGATTCGAAACGCAACTGCAACAGGAATTACCTGCCATCGCTCCTATACTTGGTGTCTTTCCTTACTTACCTTTACTTGCATAATACGATTGTCCGCCCCAGAAATCAAGCAATCTTTTAACCGCTGTTAATACACGACAGCGGTTTTCTTTTTTTATACTTACATCATACGCTTTCATCAATCAGTGGGCATCGCAGTCCCCCTCCAAACCGCGATGTCCGCTGACTGATTTCGTGACAATCTAACCGTGCGAGCGGAAGGTGGTGAATCAATGAAGAAATGGACTAAATGCTTGCTCAGCTTCTGGCTGTGGATTGCTGTAATTCTTGTGTCGTTTATGATGCTTATCGTGTCACTCGTCGCAAACGCAGTTCCTCAGATAACTTTTGCGATTTTTGCGGTCGTGATTTTCGGACTTTCCATCGCAGTTCCGATTATCAATCCCGGCATCTTCGCCAAGCAGATTACATCCGCAATAGGCGTTTAGAAACTTACTGTTGCGATGAAGAAAAAAATTGTCCATAAAGGAGCGGCCATGGCAATTTTGCTGAACAGTCAAGAAAAGGCATTCATGTACGGCGAAAACAAACTAAGACAAGATGATGTACAACAGGCTGTCAACAGTATGACCTATCAAGACTTGAAGCAGGCCGCCGCTTCTTTTTTATTACTGTGTCAGAAAATCGGTCTGTCCCCGAAAGAAACAATGGGGATTCTTGAAAGCGAGGTAAAAAATGAAAATTTACATTGCTGGAAAAGTAACCGGACTTGAAAAACCGGACATCTTCAAAAAATTCTACGACAGCGGAAACCTTCTTAAAAAAGCCGAACATCTAGTGATGTCACCGGCAGTCCTTGCCTTGAACGAGGGCTTCGAGCACTCCGACTATATGCACATCTGCTATGCGATGATAGATGTGTGCGATGCTGTCTATATGCAGAAAGACTGGCAGCAGTCCAAAGGTGCACGGATGGAGCTTCAGTACGCGAAGGACAAGAAGAAGCTGATAATTTACGAAGACGAAGCCACCCGCGAAGACTGAAAGCGGAAGGACTGATGAAAGATGAGCAAACAATATAAATGTGCAATATGCAAGAAAACAATCACAAGCGGAAAACGAATTGACCCAGATCCAGCTATCCCCGAAATAAAAAAGACTATGTATTTTTGCGGCTCTCGCTGTCAGAATGTTTTTATAGGTTCAATAAAACGAAGCCGAACAAAAGAAAAAAAGAAAGAATGGCGTGAAGAACTGGAACAACGAGAAGACCAATGCAAAACAAATGGAGATTATATCCGACTGTTTGAAACTCTCACCACCGATGAAAAGGAATTTTTGACAGCAGTTGGTCTTGGAACTTTCATGGCTCAAAAAACGCTGAAAGAATTTTACGCATCACTAAAAGAAAGAGTTGCCGTTTACAAAGACCGGGAACAGAAAATATAGTTTTGGAGAGAAAAAAAGCGATAAATCAAAGCGAATTTTAGCAACAAAAACGCTTTGATTTATCGCTTATTGTGCAATCCTTTTGCATAATATTCCCACTAAATCCCGCCTTTTCCCTAAAAATCCCGTCTTTTCGCTTCCAAAACTCAATATTATCTTTGCTTATTATAAGAGATTCTTGATTTATGCCTGCATAATTACGCATACGACCCGCAATGCGAGGGCGAGCGGAGCGAATACGCTATACAATTTTTCCGCGAGCTGAATGGAGAGCAGAAAAACGCCGTTGCCTCGGAAATATCAAAAATCCTTAAAACCTACGAAATCAAAGACGATTGGGATTGGAATCGCCTTCATTTTTTCATCACGGCGGCAAAAATCGCACGCGAGGGATTCTATGAAATCGGCGATGCATTGCTGGAGCGTTTTTCGGAATGTGACGATTACGCGGTTTGCAGAGCTTTTCCCGCCGAGTCGATTCTGACGCTTTTGGATTTTGAAGGTCTTTCGAAAATTGCGGAACGGCGTGGCGAGGCATTTTTGCGTGACAGAGACGAAAGCGAGGATGATTCTCTCCTTTACTGCCTGCACGGAGTTTCTTATGAGGACGCGCGGAAAATGCTGGAAGGGCGGGCAAAATCCAGCGAAAAAATCCGGGCGTTTTTGGAGCGAATCGAGCAGACAGCACAAAAATCTTCCGAATACCAAAAGCAGCACAAAAGCAACGAAAGCGCGTTTAAACAAGTAAAATCGCTGGCAGAAAACAACAAGATGATTCCGAGAAAACTCCGGAATGAGTTGAGCGATGACGAAAAAATGTATTTTGCCAAAAAGCTGCTCGAACAAAAATCGCAGAAAAAGCGGCTCGGCTATATTCGGCTTTTCGACCATTATTGGAAATGCTTGTTTCCCGACGACCCGCGAAAGCTCCTTCCGCTTTTTTCAAAGCGCAAAAATTCTTGGTACAACGAACGTCTCGTCGATGTCCTGACTCCGTTCGCTCTTCCGGAACTCCGCGAAATCGCGGGAAACGCGCTGGAAAGCGACGATTACGGATTTTTCTATTTGGCATTGCTGAAGAAAAATTTCCGCGTGGGCGATGGCGAGAAGATTACAAAAAAACTTGCCAAAGAGAAAAAGCCACACGCTTTTCATCACTCGGGCGGTATTGTTCTCTCCATTTTCGAAGCGAACATAACGGCGGATTGCCGTTTGCCGCTTGAGCTTTTTGTTGAAGAAACCGTGTGCGGTCAGTGCAGGTTGGACGCGGTGGACTTGCTTGCGAAAGCGGGCGTCCTTTCGGCGGAACTCAAAGCGGAGCGGGCTTTTGATTCCTACGAGCTGTCTTTGGCATACGGCGATTGATTTTCTGTACGACAGCGTGCAACGCAAATGCAACGTATTTTTTTTCGTCGCATTTGCATCGCATTTTTACTACAATAAATTTCATATTTTCTTGTTGACAATATCCGTTCATTTCTGTTATTATCTATTTAATAATAACAGAAAGCGTAAGGAGGAACATTATGACGGAGCAAATAATAACGAGTCTGCTTTCGGAGGATGCTTACAAATTTTCGATGGGGCAGGCGATTTACCACCAGTTCAGCGAGTACAAGACGACATGGACGTTCAAATGCAGGAACAAGGACGTACATTTCACGAAGGAGATGGTGGAGGAGATAAAAAGGCAGGTGAAGCTCTTCTGTTCGCTGCGATTTACGGAAGACGAGCTTGCATATCTCGACAAAATCCGCTGGATAAAAGGCTCGTACGTTGATTTTCTGCGGCTCTGGCACGCGCGGTACGAGGACTTCACGATTGACGACAATGCGGAGTGCGGTCTGAACATCGAGTCGAGCGGAACTTGGCTGAACACGTCGATGTACGAGATTCCGATTCTTGCGATTGTGAACGAGGTTTATTTCAGGTTTGCGTATGACGAGGATGAGCTTCAGAAACAGTTCGAGCGGAAACTGAACGAGAAAATTCAGGCTCTTGTTGACGGAAAATTCAATCTCGGAAATTTCAGCGAATTCGGTCTTCGTCGCCGACTTTCGTACAAGGCGCAGGATTTGGCGGTCAGGCTTCTGAAAGAGAACAATTCCAAATTCAAGGATTCGAATTTCGTTGGAACGAGCAACGTGGAGCTTGCGAAGAAATATGGCGTGACTCCAGTCGGAACGATGGCGCACGAGTGGATAATGTGCTCCGGTCAGGGAAATCACAAGCACAACCCGGCATATTCAAACTGGTACGCATTGGACGCGTGGGTGAAAGAATACGGAGTATTGAACGGAACGGCTTTGACCGACACGATTACGACCGACTGCTTCCTCCGCGACTTCCAGCTCACTTACGCGACGCTCTTTTCCGGCGTGCGCCACGATTCGGGCGACCCGTACGAGTGGGGCGAGAAAATGATTCGCCACTACGAAAAGCTCGGGCTCGACCCGATGACGAAAACGCTTCTGTTCAGCGACAGCCTCGACTTTGAGCGCGCCTCTAAGTTGTACGAATATTTCAGGGAGAAATCAAAAGTCGCATTCGGAATCGGAACTTACATTTCGAACGACACCGATGTCCCAGCTCTCAACATCGTAATGAAAGTCACGAAGTGCAACGGTCAGGATGTCGCGAAGATTTCCGACGTTCAGGGCAAAGGAATGTGCAGGA
Organism: Treponema sp.; assembly: GCA_017525605.1. GTDB lineage: Bacteria > Spirochaetota > Spirochaetia > Treponematales > Treponemataceae > Treponema_D. The sequence continues at coordinate 57,104 of JAFXSM010000027.1, forward strand.
ACGTAGATTACGTCGATTATCTCAACCGCTGCATAAAATGGCGGCTTGAGAACGAAGGTAAGACTCAGCTGCGATAAAAAACTTTAGGTTGAATACCGAATCTTACGAGATAAAGATGAAAACAAGCGGAGGCGGGGGTCCTATCTGAGAAAACATGGAACATCGTAAACGATGTTCACGCCACCGCGAAGCGGTACTGCCGTTTTTCAGATAGGGTTCCCGCCGGGAGCTTGTTTTCAATATTTACAATTTGCATTGATTCGGCATTCAACCTATTTTTTTTCGCTTACTTACATCTTCCGTAAATGTCTTCGAATCTAACGATGTCGTCTTCCTCAAGGTAGCTGCCGGACTGGACTTCGATGAATTCGAGCGGGAGTTTTCCCGGGTTTTCGATTGCGTGGATTGTTCCGAGCGGAATGAATGTCGACTGGTTTTCCGTGAGGATGAATTCGTTGTCGCCGTTCCTGACTTTCGCCGTTCCCGACACGACAATCCAGTGCTCGGCCCTGTGGTAATGCATCTGCACGCTGAGTTTCTGCCCCGGACGCACGATTATGTGCTTGACCCTGTATCTTTTTCCAAGCTCGATTGTCTCGTAAGTTCCCCACGGCCTGTAGCCGACAGAGGATTCCGAAGCTACCTTGTTGTTCTTTTTCTTCAGCTCATCGACGATTTCTTTCACGCTCTCGGATTTTGATTTGTCGGCGACGAGCAGTGCGTCCTTCGTGTCAACGACGACCACGTTCTCAAGGCCGATTGCGGCGACAGTCTTCTTGCTGTAGATGAACGAGTCCTTCACGCCCATCGTCACTGCGTCCGCCTTGAGCACGTTTCCGTCCGAATCCTTTTCTGAAACGTCCCAGAGCGAGCCCCATGAGCCGACGTCGCTCCAGCCCGCGCTCAACGGAACGACTTTTCCTTTCTTTGTTTTTTCCATAACTGCATAGTCAATCGAAATCGACGTGTTTTTCTCGAAGCTGTTTTTTTCGAGCCTGATGAAATCCAAATCGACGGTTGCGTTGCTGAATGATTCGAGCGTGCTTTCGTAAATCGTCTTGTCGAAGCTTTTTATCTCGTCGAGCAATGACTGTGCCTTGAAGATGAACATTCCCGAATTCCAGAAATATTCGCCCGACTCGACATATTTTTTTGCGGTGTCAAAATCCGGTTTCTCGACGAATTTCTTGAGAGGAAGGACAGATTCGCTCGATTTTTCCGAGTTGATGTAGCCGTAGCCCGTTGCCGGATACGTCGGCGTGATTCCGAATGTGACGAGGCTTCCGTTTTTCTCCGCTTCTTCCGCCGCGATTTTTACCGCATCGCAGAAGACTTTCGTGTCCTTGATGTCGTGGTCTGACGGAAGGACGATTACGACCGCGTCCTTGTCTGTTTTCTGCGCCTGGAAACAAGCCGCGACGATTGCTGGTGCCGTGTTCTTCGCGACAGGCTCAAGTATTATCGACGGATTTTTGATTCCGATTTGTGAGAGCTGCTCCGCGATTATGAACCTGTGGTTGTCGCTGCAAACGACAATCGGCTCGGAAACTGAAAGGCTAGCGAGACGGGAAACTGTGTTCTGAATCATCGTGTTCTCCGAGATGAGGCTCAGGAGCTGCTTCGGGAATGTCGCTCTCGAAAGCGGCCAGAGCCTTGTTCCGCTGCCGCCTGAAAGTATTACTGGTATAAGTGTCATAAAAAACCTCTTTTTTGTAGTCGTTTTGTATTCTATATCTTCCTGATTTATCTTTTCTGATTTTTTCTGATTTTTGCTTACAGGGCGAACATCGAGTTGACTTTCCTGTAAAGCTCGTTAGCAGTTTCCTTTTGTTCTTCGGAAAGCTGCACCGATTCGTCAACGAGGGTCTCAAGCGATGCTAGCGTTTCGTTGATTGACGTCGGGAAACCTCTGCTTATCTTGAACCAGTATGTTCCGACTCCGTCCGTGTGGAGCGTGATGAATCCGTATTCGTTCGCGGACTTTCCCTTCTTCTGCTTTGCCGCCGTTATGCGGAGCGCGAATTTCAGGTTGCTTATCAGAAGCTCCTTTCCGCCGTCCTCGTTTATGTTGATGTTCAGATTTTTCGGGTATTCGCCGTCGTGGATTGGTTTCAGGTCGAACGTCTTCACGACCTTGAAAACGACTTCCGCCTTCTCGCCGTTCATAAGCTCGTATTTTCCGATTTTGAGACGTGCTCGGATTCCTGCAATCTGGGCGAGCTTGTTCTTGTCCTGCTCCTGCTCAAGTGCCTTTTTCAGATGCTCAAGCGGAAGGACTAGAATCTTCTTTCCTTTTTCCTTGACGATTTTGAACGTTATTCCGCCGAATGTTATTTCGTTGTCGTTCTTCTTCTTTTCTTTTTCTTCCTTGCTGAGCTTTCCGCCGAAAATTCCGTCGTCCCTTCCGATTTTCTTTCCCTTGAAATCATCGAAATTCGTTCCGTTGAATTCGTAGCTTCCCGTGAGAATCTTGTTCTTCGAGCCTGTCCGTGCGTATGTGAGACGTGCCTCAAGGTCCGGAGAGATTTTGTTGAGGAGTGCCTTCGTGAGCGGGGAGACCGATGACGCGAATGTCCTCGAAGTCCTGACGATTTCGCCTGCGACGATGTAGAGCGGGTCTTTCTTGAACATGGAGCTTCCCGGGTGAATCGAGATGTGGTCTGCCGTGAGGGAGCGGTAGCTTTCGCGTCCTTCCCTGACGCATACGAACTGAATCAGGCCCGCGGCAATGCAGCACAGGTAGTTGTCCATCGAGCCGCCCGACGTTATCGGGATTCCCATGTGGTTGATTTCCTCCTCAAGCTGCATCTTGATGTTCTCGATTTCCGCCATAACTTTTTCGTCGAGGTAGTTGTTCTGGCAGAACCTTGTCTTGTTCCTCATCGCAACGTATGTCCTGAAAAGCTTGACGTAGCTCACGAAGTCGCCCTGCATGTCGCGGAAGTTGTGGTGTGCGCGGCGCGCTTCCATCTCTTCCCCCTGCGGAAGGACGAACGGCGAATTCGTGCTCATGAATGAAGCCGCGATGAGCGTTTCCTCAAGCACGTCAGGATAGTTCATTATGCTTTCTACTATTATTCTGCTGATTCTAGGCTCAAGCGGAAATTCCACCATCATCTTTCCGATTTTCGATAGCGTGTTGTCGGCTTCAAGTGCGCCCAAGAAATTCAGCGTCTCCACGGCTCCCTGGATTCCTGCGTCCTCCGGGGGCGAGATGAAGTCGAACTGGCTGAATTCAGTTATTCCGAGTTCCGACATCCTTAAGACGACTTCGCTGAGGTCTGTCCTGTGGATTTCTTCCGTCGTGAATTCCGGTCTCTTCTCGAAATCGTCGCGTTTGTAGAGCCTGTAGCAGGTTCCAGCCTGCGTTCGTCCTGCCCGTCCTCGACGCTGGTTGCAGCTTGCCTTGCTGACTGGAGTTTCAATCAGCGACGACGTGTATGTTCTTGGCGAGTAGAAATTGAGTTTCGCAAGCCCTGAGTCGATGACAGTCGTGATTCCGTTTATCGTCACGGAAGTTTCCGCGATGTTCGTTGAGATTACGACTTTGCGCTTTCCGAGCGGTGCTTTTTCGAACACGCGCTCCTGTTCCTCTTTCGGAAGCCTGCCGTAAAGCGGAATTATGTGCAGCTTGTGCCTGACTGACGAGTAGGAAAGACGCTGCACGCAGTCCTTTATGATTTTCTCTCCTGGAAGGAAAATCAGGATGTCGCCTTTTTCTCCGTTCTCGATGACCCTGTCCACCGTGGATTCAATTTTTGCAAGCAGAAGCTCAGAGCCGATTGCCGTTGTCGTCGTCGGTTTTCCTTCCGGCGGGTCGTAAATCATCGTGACAGGGTATGTCTGGGTGTCAATCGTCACAATCGGTGCGTCGTCGAAATATTTCGAGAACGCCTCCGCATTCATCGTCGCGCTCGATACAACGACCCTGAATTCCGGCCTCGATTTTATCACGCGCTTCAATAGTCCGAGTACGAAGTCGATGTTCAGGCTGCGCTCATGCGCTTCGTCAACCATCATCACGGAATAATTGTGCAGCCACGGGTCTATCTTCATCTCCTGCAGTAGGATTCCGTCCGTCATGATTTTTATCTTCGTCGTCGGGTCTGTCTTGTCGTCGAACCTCATCTTGTATCCGACAAGCCCCGGGTACGTCGTCCCGAGCTGCTTCGAGATGAACTCCGACACGCTGAGGGCTGCGATTCGCCTCGGCTGCGTCACGGCTATCATTCCGTCCTTCGAGTATCCTGCCTCGTGAAGAATCACGGGAATCTGCGTCGTCTTTCCAGAGCCCGTCGGACTCTGCACGATTACGACCTGATTGTTTTTGAGAGATTCAAGGATTTTGTCCTTCTGTTCGTAAACTGGTAATTTCTGATAATCCATCTATATATTCCTAAAAGTTTATGTTCGTTCGTTAAAGTTCCATTATAGCAGAATTTTTGCAAAACGCGTTTGTAGCAGATTAACTTGAAAGTGGTAATCTGCTTTACCAGTCGCCTTTCGGAAGATAATCCTCCATGAGCTTCTTGCGTTTCGAAAGATAATTCTTCCATTTTATGTATTCCGCCTCGTCGAGAATCTCAAGTAGCCTGTCGTCCAGAAACCTGATTACATACCGGTTGTCGCTTGAGACCATCACCGTAATCAGGTTCGCTTTCGTCTTCGTTATCGAAATCTTCTTCTCGTTTCCTTTCGTTTCGGAAAGCTTCTTCTCAAGCGAAATCTCCATGAAAATCCCTTCGCCCCTGTAGTCGAAGCTGTCGCCCGGGTTGTCGAAATGCTGGGTTCTTCTTTGCCCCGAAATCGTGTTTCCGTTCGCGTACATGATGAATGCGTCCCTGTTGTCGCCGGCCTGCACTTTCTCCCATTCCTGAACGACGTGCGGGTGGTTCGCCCAAACGATGTCCGCGCCGCATTCGTTTATCAGCTGATGGCAGAAAGCCCTGTGGTCTTCTGAAACTTTCAGGACGTACTCTGGCTCGTCGTTGTGCACCGAGATTACGAAAAGGTCGTGCTCGTTCGCGTTTTTCAGCGCGTTGAGCTGCTTTTTCAGGAGCGCGCGCTTTTCCCTCGGATAATAATCGATGTAGTCTGAATAATCGTTCCTGTTCAAAAGCTCCGTAATTGCCACGAAAAGGATTTTCCATTTTGTCGTCTTCGGTTTCTCGTTTCCGTTTTCGTCTTTTTCGGTAATCGGCTTTCCGTTCTGGTCCGCGACCGGTATTTCCTTTTCGATTACCTTGTACGTCAGTTCCCCGTCCGCCTTTTCCCGAAGCCCTGCCGCCCAAACGTCGCTCCTGTTCTTGAAATATTCCCTTGTCGAATTTATTCCTTTTAAATACTGGTCGTTCGTGTGATTGTTCGCGAGCGAGAAAACGTCGAACCCTGCCTTTATCGCCTGCTCGACGTATGTCGTGTGCATGTTGAAAGTCGGGTAGGATTTCCACGGCTTCGAGTCCATGACGGGCGACTCAAGGTTGCAGAAAGCGATGTCGACCGACTGGATTTTTTTCTCCACGTACTTCCATATCCTGTCGAATTTTCCCGGCGCGAAGTTTTCCTCGTGCGCCATCACGTCGCCCGCAAAGAGAAGGCTGATTGTCGATGATGTTTCGATTTGCGCTGGCGGAGGATTTTCTTTTTTGCCGTCTTCTTTTTTTCCGTTTTCCTTTTCTTTTTTCTGCTCGTCTTTCTTTTTTGAGTCGTTCGTCGTTTCAGAAATCTGCTCGGTGCTTCCTTTTTCGGATTCATTTTCTCCGCCTGCGATTTTTTCGGTTGTCGTACAAGAAAGAACCGAGAGCGAGAGTGCGAGAATCAGAGAAAGCTTTGCGGTTTGAAATCTCCTGCATTTTTTCTGGTTTTGATTTGCTGAATTCAGATTTGTGGTGATGTTTGAATAAAAAGAACTTGTGAAAAACATTTTTGCATTCTATCACCGACCTAGGATAAAATTGAAGAATGCAGAGTGATTTATTGAAAGACAGGCTCTTTGATTTGATTTCCGAAGCGGAGCCTGCCGATTTTTCTTTCGCCGAAATTGTGCGCCGTCGTTGGCAGAGCATTGCTAAGCCGCTCGGCGGTCTTGGCGCGTTCGAGGATATCGTGTGCCGGATTGCTTCCGTGCAAAAAACTGAAAACCCCACTGTCGAAAAACGTGCGCTTGCGATTTTCTGCGCCGACAACGGAATAGTCGAGGAGGGCGTTTCGCAGACCGACTCGTCCGTAACGCGCGTGGTCTACGAGAACATGAAAAGGGGCATGAGCTCTGCCTGCAAAATGGCGGAAATTGCGAGCTGCGATGTTTTCCCCTACGACGTAGGGATTTCCCCATGCGGCACAAAGAATTTTTTAAAAGAAGACGCGATGACTTTTTCGAACGCAATTGAATCCATATTCCGCGGAATCGAAATTGCGGGCGAGCTTTCTTCCCGCTACGACATTTTGGCGACCGGCGAAATGGGAATCGGGAACACCACGACTTCTTCGGCGGTGCTTGCTTCTCTTCTTTCTTTGGATGCGAGCGTCGTGACCGGAAGAGGTGCGGGGCTTTCGGATTCCTCCCTGAAGCACAAAATCGAAGTCATAAGGCGCGGAATCGAAATGCGGAATGTTGACAAGACGGACGTTCTTGACGTTCTTCACAAAGTCGGCGGGTTCGACATCGCTTCCATGTGCGGATTTTTCATCGGCGGAGCAATCCATCACCGCCCCGTAATCATCGACGGGCTGATTTCGGCTGTCTCCGCCCTCTGCGCCGTAAAACTCTGCCCGCACGTTTCCGACATCCTGATTCCGAGCCACGTCTCTTCCGAGCCTGCCGGAAAAATCGTGCTCGGCGCACTGAACCTTGAGCCGCTCGTGACTGCCGGAATGCATCTTGGCGAGGGCACCGGCTGCATGACGGTTCTTCCGATGCTCGACATGGCACTCAATGTTTTTCGGACGATGCCGACTTTCGACGATATAAGCATCGAGGCGTACAAGCCGCTATGAAAACTCTCGTCTTTGGCGGCAGCGCGTCCGGAAAATCCTCTTTCGCGGAATCCCTTGTTTGCAAGAAAAATCATCCGCTGAAAATCTACCTTGCGACCCTCGACAGGAATTCCGGCGGCGACACGGCAGAGCGAATCAAACGCCACGAAATTCTCCGTTCCGGCAAGAGCTTTTTGACCGTGGAAAGCCCGGAAAAAACAACTGAAATGTTTTTCTCCGACATAATCAGCCGGATTGAAGAAATCAAAAATGCGGCACACGCTGATTCCTGCGCGATTCTCCTAGAGGACATCGGAAACCTCGTCGCCCGCGTCGTCTTCTCCGATTTTTCACTCGTCCATGAGCACCAAAACGACGATTTTTTCGCCGGAAAAATAATTTCCTTCATCGAAAAACTTTTTTCTTTGTGCTCCGACATCGTGCTTGTCTCGAACGACATCTTCCTTGAGAAACTTGCTGCGTCTGACGACGGGATGCGCGCATATCTCGTGACGCTCTCCCGCGTGAACGTTTTTCTCTCGCATTCGTGCTACGAGAATTTCAGGGTCGTTGCGGGGCAGCCGATGTTTTTTTCGGCGAGCTGGTGAAATAAACTCTTAAAAATCTCGCGATTATATACAGCAAACTTAATACCATGCATCTTGCATCTCCCTACATTATTCAACGTCTTGAATGGGAGTGTTTTCAATCAGCATGAAAAGTGCTTTTTTCAATTGGGCAGGCATCTTTTCGATTTTTTTGATGTATGGGAGATATTTTGAAAAAAGGCTTTGTAGGTTTTCGAAATCGGTTTTGTCCATTGGTTTTATTTCTGTGGCTGTGCCAAGTAATTTTTCAAGAGGCACATTTAAAAACTTTGCTATTCTCAAAGCTAAATCAGCTTCTGGCATCCCATTGCGCTTGATTCCCGAAGAAATTGTGTTGACCGAAAAATTGGCGGCTTTTGCCAATTCTTTTCGAGTTATTCCCAGATATTCACATTCATTATCAACATTTTGCCAAAATCCCATACACAAAATTTATCACAAGTGCGTTTTTGAAGAATTATAAATATTGCAGTTGCGTTTTTGTGGTTAAAACCGTATTATAAAATTCGCAATTGCGACATTTTGTAATATCAATTTATTGTAATTGCGAATTTTAAAAACTGAGAGGTGATTAGATGAAAAGGAAACTTTTATTTTTTGCCAGCCTGTTTTTGGCGTTTTTCTTCGTCGGTTGCGGAAGTACTAATGTTGGCGGAGTGTCACAAATCAGCACTGCGCAAGACCCTGACGGTACTGTCATGATTTCCAACGAGACAAATGAGAATATCATTGTGTTTGTAAACGGTGAGGCTCGTAAAAAGGTTAGACCAACGATTCAATCATGCTTCAAAATGGAAATTACGGAGTCTGACGCAAAGAGCAACAACAACAGAAAAGCCCTTATTTCGATGTATCCTGAAAAAGTCTTTTCGGATGGAAAGATTGCTTTGACGGCAGAAAATGAGGAAAAACGCGTATTCAAGCAATATTTGGACTTCGGGCAGAACTATGAATTTTCTATAGACAGCGAGTCAATCTCAAAATTGCTTGAGGGAATGAGCAGCGATAATATGACGCAGGCGGAATTCGTGTTTAGATTTCCGTCACATGCGAAATCGTATCTCATAGAGCTGTATTCTGACAAAGAGTGCCGAAAGAGATTTGTGCTCGGCTCAGTTTCTCCTGGACAGGAGCTTCACGCTTTCAAAAATCCGGAAGCTGAAAGTGAGATAACCGTCTATGCAAAATACGTGAGAAATGATGGAAAAAGCACATAGACAATTGCTCAAGGTTCTCTTGGAACGCGTGTCGTTTATGGAGATAAAAGACCGATAGATATCGATATTCCTACAGACCCTAAATATCTTCTGAATCCGACAGTCTATGGGGCTGGCGGAAAAACTTCAGGTGAGGCTGTTCTCGTCGTTGAAAACACTCGTGCCCTCGACCGTACTACTAGCGGAATTATTCGTGTCTCGCTAGATCGAGCAGGTGCAAGAATCGAAAGTAGCCAAGATTTAAAGAACTCGAAACGTAATATGTCTCTGATCGAACCAAAGACAAAGCAGACCTATAAGCTTAATGTTGGTTCTACAGGTAAATCCTACAAACTTTTTATAGAAGATATATCTAGTGGTGACGTATTAAAAATATACGATGTATCGCTCAAAAGTGGAGAAAGCTATTTCATAACGGCACCAGGAACGATGCCTTCCGAGATTGCTTCTCCAGACACGGAATTAAAAGAGAGCGACACTGCACGCCGAATTTCGATTGTTTCAAGTCAGCCGCAAACAAAAATCTCGTATCATTTTGAGTCGGACGACACGTCGATTCTTGTTGAGAAAAACGGTGAGATACAGCTTGGAACTACGAGCGATGACACTGCGCGCTCAAACATTTCAAAGCAGATTTCCATTCCTGCGAAAGGTCTTACATACGCAAATAGCGCAGCATTGAAAATTGTGTTCACGGCGACAAAAGAAGGTTTCGTGCCGCAGAAAAAATCGGTCAACGCACAGGTACTTCTTGATTCAGTCCGTGGATTCAGCTTTTTGGAAGCGTTCTCGCTGGAATCCATAGATTTCTAAAAAAAAATATAAATTCAAACTGCAAAAAACGGTGGTCTTGTCATAAGATTGCCGTTTTTTTTAGGAGCATAAATGAGAAAAATACTCTTGATGTCTGCGATGTTTTTTCTGTTCGTCGCAGGTGTTATTGCGGAAAGCGATAGGTTCGATGTCGTTTTAAGAATCAGCAATTTTACTGCGTCCTCTTTTGTAATACGTTTTCGTGATGAATCATCTGGCAAGGAATTTCATCTTTGTGAGATCGGAAAAATGGAGGAAGTCCCGGTAGACTGCAATGGAAAATTCTTGAAAGGTCGTCAATATTCTGTTTTTGTTTCAGGGCACGAAGATTTGTATTCATTTTCTGGTATTTGGATTCCGATGAATTGGAATTCTGACAAATTTGTAATTGATTGGCACATATCTGACAAGAAAAATGCCAGTCCGAGCCTTGACAAAATTACATTCTCGAAACGCATGAACGGCAGCTGCAGGACGGAAAAACAGCGTTTTTCAGAAAATCAGGCTATCGAAGATGCCGATATTTCTTCCCCGATTGTCATATCGTTTAATTCTCATCTTAATAATGACATTTCGGTCGCAGGTGTGAACGTCTTCGAGTCCGAGGAAAATGGCGGGCGCAATATGCATGCAAAAGTTATTCCGAACGAGAGAAACGGAAAAAGCGAATTCTCTTTGGACATGTCAGAAAATCGCCTTCAGCCTAATTCCGAGTATTCAATCGTGCTTGACGGACTTATGACAGTGGAGGGGGTTGCACTTTCCCGAATCGATATTCCTGTTCGCACAGCCGGAGACTATTCCCTTGAATCTGTAAAGGCAAGTGATGTAAACATGGAGATTAGAGACGGCAAGCTTTCTGTGACATGGCGAAGTCCTGCCGTTTCTTACGAGGACACTTTGCTTGTTTTTACAAAACGTGGTTGGGAAATCCCTGTTCGTTGGGGGTATCACTCAGAGAATCGCGGAGTCTATGTTTTCGATGACATTAACTGGCGTGATGGTTTTTACATCTTAAAAATCGCCTCTCAGGACGAGAGCGGAAACAGCGTTGAAAGTGAGCCGTTTATCTATATTGATGAAGACTGGGGACTAAACAAGAAAGTTGATTGTGAGAATCTTGTTTTTACATTTGATTCCGCTGTTGTGAGAAACGCTTTGCGCTCAGGTGTAAAATTCTTCGTTGAAACTAGCGACAAGTCTGTGAGGAAAGAGATTCTTGAAGAAGATGATTATAGAGTTTCATTTGACACCGTTTCAAAAATTCCTGGAACTTCTGAAAAATACAGGGCTTTTCTTGAATTGCCAGAAAATTTCTCCATGCTTGATTTTTACGCTTCGGAAAAAACAATCAAGGTCGAATATCCTGATGATAATGAATACAAAACATGGTTTCTTAAAAAGTCAGAGGGGCTGCTAGCAGATGCAGAGAAAAAAGTCGAAGCTGTCCGCGTCCCTAAGTATTCTGGAAGTGTCGAAAATGCCTACAGTGATTTCAATGATGCAATGTCAGAGATGGAGCGTGTCTCAAAATTTGAATTTCCTCCTGTTGAGAAGTCTGCTGCATATAAAAAGGAAATTTCCGGTAATTACCAGCTGAGGCTCGCTTACGAAAAGAAGCGGCAAGAAATAACGAGCGATTTTCTTTCTTATTTAGCTCATAGCATAACGTCAAAGAATTCCGTCAACTCAAAAAGAATCCTTGATTCCATAAAGGCAGACAAAGATTACGAGCAGTTCTGCAAAAATGATAAATCTATCCAAAAAAATGCAACGGCGATTGAGAAAAAATATTCCGAATTCACCAATGCGAACCCGCGCGTAACTGACATATTTTCTGTCGGATATGTCCATCTGTCGAACGGTAATGATGCTTTTTCAAGCAATGGATTTTTGGTTCAGGCATTCAGCAAGAATTTTGACCACATTTTCGTGAACTTGCTTAACTTTGAGGCGGCGGTTTCTGAAGCGGCCTATTTTTATGCCGGAACTGTAGACATTGGCGTTTCTGCTCATCTTGCGAGCTTGTTTTTTCCTTTTGCAAAAATGGGTATAGGTTACTATTACACCGATAATGATGATGAGAACACTGATTATTATGGCGTAATTGCAAAAATCGGATATGGCACAGATATAAAAATCACAAACCATATAAAAATAGTTGCGGAATATAATTTTTATTTTCTTTTTGGCTGTGACAAGCCTGCCATGGATGCTGTAAAACTGTCCCTTACGTTTGGTAAGCCTCAAAAAGGAGTTTCAAAATGATTAAAAATCTTTTTATCATCGTATGTGCCTTTATGCTTGCAGGTTGTGCTCCGCTCATAAATGAAAATTTTGGAGAAAGCGAACATCAAACTTCGAATGAACAGACGAGTTTCTCTTCCATAAGATTGCAGATTGATTCCGTTGAATATACGATGCGCAAGGAAGAAGATTACTTTTATGTAGATGTATATATCTCTTCTTCCTACAGAGAGTTCTATTTTTTTGGATATGCTGATGACGAATATAAAACTTGGAGCACATATATTACTGTTTATGGTACAGGAACGTATACGCTTTACGAAGTTTCTTCTAATTTCGGAGGATTTAATCTATCAAGCGGTAGCTACCGAATAAGATTTTATCCGTCCTCATTACAAATGATGGTTTCATGGATGGGGTATTGAAGAGTTTTTATATTGAAAACCAACATTTGGGAATTATTGCCTCTGTTCCCATCACTGAAAAGAAAACGCCGCAAATGGCATTTTCTTTCAGTGTTTTCTTCGTCCTATTCCACGTTGCAGGTGAATTGCGTTCTTTTGTATTTCTATTTTTTGAAGGAAAAAGAGTTTGTATTGAAAACTTCCGTCGTTTCTGTTGCAAGTTTTCAGATGCTTCATTATAGTTATGATGAAAAGTTGCGACGTATATGTTGTGAGTTTTCATTATCAGCAATGTGTGAGGCAAAAAATGATAAAGCGCGATGTGTATTTGCAGAAAATCATTGATTATATGTGGGACGGACAAATAAAGGTGATAACAGGAATCCGCCGATGTGGAAAATCAACGCTTTTGTTCGACTTGTTTTATGAATATCTTTTGGAAAACAATGTTTCTGCGGATTGCATTATCAAAATTCAGCTCGATAAACGCCAGTACGCAAAATACAGAAATCCAATTGAACTTGCAGGATATGTAGAAGGCTTGGTTTCTGAAAAGGCAGACAAATTTTATCTTTTTATAGATGAGGTTCAGTTTTGTCATTCTGTTCCTGATGTTGATAATCCGGGTTACGATATTACTGTGTATGATATGCTCAATGAACTGAAAGATTATAAAAATCTTGATGTATATGTTACAGGCTCAAATTCAAAAATGCTTTCAAAAGATATTGCTACGGAATTTCGCGGGCGGTCATCGCAGATTCATGTTTATCCGTTGAGCTTTGCTGAGTATCATAATGCAAAAAATGGCGATAAACATGATGATTTTGAACAATATATGCTTTATGGCGGGCTTCCATATCTTCTGCACCTTAAAAACGAAGCACAGTACAAGCAATATCTGACATCTCTTTTTGATGAAGTGTACATAAAGGATATTGTTGAGCGTAATAAAATTGGGCGAACTGATATCTTGGGAAATATATTGGATTTGCTTGGTTCAATGATTAGTTCTCTTACTAATCCTTTGAACATAACGAACTCGTTGAAAAGTGTGCGAAATGAAAAGCTTAGTGTAAATACGGTCAGCGATTACATTGGTTATTGTAAGGATGCTTTTTTGCTTAGCGAAGCAAAACGGTATGACGTAAAAGGAAAACATTATTTTGACTATCCGAATAAGTATTATTTTACTGACATTGGCTTGAGAAACGCCCGATTGGCTTTTCGCCAGTTTGATACCGGACATATTATGGAAAATATCATTTACAATGAGCTGGTTTTGCGTGGATATTCTGTAGATGTTGGCGTGGTCGTGGACAGATCAAAAGGGCAGAACGTGCAGAAAGAAATTGACTTTGTAGTAAACAATGCAGACAAGCGCGTTTATATTCAATCTGCGTTTCGTATGGACGGCGACAAAAAGACTGATTCTGAATTGAATTCGCTTCTGCTTGCCAAGGATTTTTTCAAAAAAATTATCATCAGAATGGATATTTCGCATAATTTTTATGATGATAACGGAATCCTGCATTGTAATCTGCTTGATTTTTTGCTCGGCAATCAAGATTTATTCTGATTTCTTTTTTTCAAAAATAGAAATCGTGGACTTTTTAAGTTCCCTGTCAAAGAACAAAATTTATGTGTTTGAAAATCTGCTTTGTTGTGAAACATCATAGCGGAATTAACATAGATATTTTGTTTTAACAAAAGGAGCGCGTGTATAATAGAGACTGCCATGTGCAATATCCACAAAGGAGGCAATCGTATGAGAAAACTGTGTGTAATCGTGTCATTCATGTTTGTTTTTGCATTTTGTGCGGGGCTTGTTTCGTGCTCGTCCGACGATGACGGAAAAAGCGGAACTTTGGATTCTTATATTCCGAGCGAGCTTTCTTCCAAGACTGTGGACGCGCTCTACGTCAAATCCGAAAGAGGCGACTATCCTTCCGAGAATGTCCGCGATTACAGCGGCACATATTCGTTCTATTTCTTTTCCGACAAAACTTTCGTAATGATGGTTCATGCTGAATGGACGCAGTACGGACAAAAAATGACGATAAGCACAACGGTTTACGAAGGCACATTCACAAAGACAGGCGACTACACGAACGGAACATTGAACTGCACCACGACAAAATCACAGAATCCTCTTGGTTGTGCGCCGATGCCGCCAGTTCCTTCCGAACTTGTCGTAACGGACGGAAAATTCAGCGTTCAGTCTTATGAATTTACAAAGCAGTGAGAAAAACGGGAACAGGAGAAAATCGAAATCAATATGAGCAACGATGTTACACCAGCAAAAACGAATGAAAAATCGTTTCTTTCTTCTATTATCTTTGTCGCAATTGCGGCTTCGTTCTGCAGTTTCCTTTGGGGGAGCGCGACGCCTTGCATCAAAATCGGCTACAGGCTTTTTTCGATTGCGCCGACTGACACCGCGACCGTGATTCTCTTTGCCGGAATCCGCTTTTTCCTCGAAGGGATTCTCACCGTAATCGCAGGAAGTTTCATGCAGGGGAAATTTTTGTATCCGGCTTCGAAAGTCGCTTGGGGAAAAGTGTTCGTCCTTTCGATGTTCCAGACTGTAATCCAGTATTTCTTTTTCTACGGCGGATTGACCAAGGCTTCGGGCGTAACGTCCGCGCTCACGATTTCGACGAACGTGTTCGCTTCGCTTTTGATTGCGGTATTCGTTTTCGGGCAGGAAAAGCTCAGCACGCTCAAAGTCGTCGGCTGCGTCATCGGTTTTTCCGGTGTCGTAGCCGTGAACGCGTTCGGAAGCTCAGGCTCGGATTATCACGTCTCTTTTTTGGGCGAGGGATTCATTTTCCTTTCGAGCATCTGCTACGGTTTTTCGGGCGGATTTTCCAAGAAGTTCTCGAGGACTGAAAACCCGGTCATGCTTTCGGGCTGGCAGTTCGTGGTCGGCGGAGTCATAATGACTGTCGTCGGCTGGAGTTTCGGCGGAAGATTCTCGGGCTTCACAGTTAAATCGACATTGCTCGTTTTCTATCTTGCGTTCATCAGCGCGTGCGCGTATTCGCTTTGGGGGATTCTCCTTAAATACAACGATGTCTCGAAGGTCGTCATATTCGGCTTTCTGAATCCTGTTTTCGGAGTAATATTGTCGATGATTTTCCTTCACGAGAAAGGGCAGAATGTTTTCGTCGTCCTAATCTCCCTCGTGCTCGTCTCGGTCGGGATAATCACAGTCAACAGGAAAGAAAAACGCGGTTTTTCTTCTTCTTCTGATTCCGCATTGACAAAACAGAAATAGCTCAGCTAATTTTTAATAATGAATCTTAGCGAAATAAATATCGGCGACACCGTTTGCGTGACTTCTCTTGGCGGAAACGGTGCGCTCAGGCAGCACTTCCTTGACATGGGAATCATTCCCGGTGCTGAAATCACACTCGAAAAATACGCGCCGCTCGGCGACCCTATGGAATTCCGTCTGCACGGCTACGAGCTTACTCTCCGCGTTGCCGATGCGGAAAAAATCGGCGTGTCGGAAATATCGCGCACGAAAAGCGACTTTCAGAACCAGAAACCGCCTTCAAATGCGAAAATGTCGCATCCTGGGCTCGGCGAGGGCGGAAAATTCCACGACAAGAAAGTGGAGAATCCGCTTCCCGACGGCACAATCCTCTCTTTCGCGCTTGTCGGAAACCAGAACTGCGGAAAGACGACATTGTTCAACAAGCTCACTGGCTCGAATCAGCATGTCGGAAATTTCCCCGGCGTGACGGTTGACAGAAAATCAGGCTCAATCCTCAAGTATTCGGACACTCTCATAACTGATTTGCCGGGCATCTATTCGATGTCGCCTTACACGAGCGAGGAGCTGATTTCGCGCGATTTCGTCCTGAACGAGAAGCCTCACGCGATAATCAACATCGTTGACGCGACGAACATCGAGCGCAACTTGTATCTGACGATGCAGCTTCTGGAGCTGAACATTCCGCTCGTCATCGCGCTCAACATGATGGACGAGCTTACGGCGAACGGCGGCTCAATAGACGTGAACGAGATGGAGCATATACTCGGCGTTCCTGTCGTCCCGATTTCAGCGAAGAACGGGCAGGGTATCGAGGAGCTTGTCTCGCACGCGCTGCACGTCGCGAAGTATCAGGAACGCCCGCTCAGGCAGGATTTCTGCGACAAGAGCGATAACGGAGGAGCTGTCCACCGCGCGCTTCACGGAACTGTCCATCTCATCGAAGACCATGCCGAGAATGCCAGAATCCCAGTGCGATTTGCCGCGACGAAGCTTCTTGAGGACGACAAGCGCATCCTCTACAAGCTCGCCCTTGACGTGAACGAAAGGGAAATGCTTGAGCACATCATCATCCAGATGGAAAAAGAGCGTTCTCTCGACAGAAGCGCGGCGATTGCCGATATGCGTTTCAGTTTTATCCGCCGTATGTGCTCTTCCTGCGTGAAACGCCCTCACGAAAGCCGCGAGCGAATCCGAAGCCGAAAAATCGACAGCGTCCTGACGGGAAAGTGGAGCGCGATTCCCTGTTTCCTTGCTATTATGGCGGCAGTGTTCTTTTTGACGTTCAACGTAATCGGCGCGTTTTTTCAGGGGCTTTTGGAAACTGCGATCGACAATCTTACGGGGCTTTGCGATTCCGCTCTTGAGGCCGCCGGCGTTAACGAGGTTCTTCATTCGCTCATAATCGACGGAATATTCGCGGGGGTCGGAAGCGTCCTGTCGTTCCTTCCGATTATCGTCACGCTGTTCTTCTTCCTTTCCATGCTCGAAGATTCAGGTTACATCGCCCGTGTCGCGTTCTTCATGGACAAGCTTCTCCGCAAGGTCGGTCTTTCGGGGCGCAGCATCGTGCCGCTTCTGATTGGCTTCGGTTGTTCCGTTCCTGCCGTGATGTCAACGCGGACGCTTCCGAGCGAGCGCGACCGCAAGATGACGATTCTCCTCACCCCGTTCATGAGCTGCACTGCGAAACTTCCGATTTATGCGTTTTTTGTGAGCGCGTTCTTTCCGTCGAACGGCGGGCTTATCATGACGGCATTGTATTTCCTCGGAATCTTCGTGGGAATCCTTGTCGCGCTTTTGTACAAGGAAACTGTATTCAAGGGCGAGGCTGTTCCGTTCGTGATGGAGCTTCCGAATTACAGGATGCCGGGGCTTCGCAATACCGCGCAGCTTTTGTGGGAGAAGGCGAAGGACTTTTTGCAGCGCGCTTTCACCGTGATTTTCATCGCTACGATTGTCGTCTGGTTCTTGCAGAGCTTCAGCTGGAAAATGCATCTCGTCTCTGACGCGGAGCAGAGCATTCTCGCGTCGGTCGCAAGGCTTGTTTCTCCTTTGATGAACCCGATCGGGCTTGGCGACTGGCAGATTGTCGTGTCGCTCGTGAGCGGATTCATCGCGAAGGAAAGCGTCGTTTCCACGCTGGAGATTCTATTTGCGGGCGGAATCGAGCAGGTGATTGGGGCGGTGAGCGCGGCAAGCCTTCTCGTGTTCAGCCTTCTTTACACTCCGTGCATTGCCGCGATTGCCGCCGTGAAACGCGAGCTCGGTGCGCGCTGGGCTGTTCTGCTCGTTGTTTGGCAGTGCGTCATCGCATGGATTTGCGCATTTGCCGTCCGGTTCTTCGCTCAGCTTGCGGGGCTTTAGGATAGTACTGAATTTTTTTTTGATGGGACTGTTCGGAAAAATGAAATTTTCGAACAGTTTTTTCTGCACTTTTTATTTTTCGATAAGAATAGTATAATTGGTGATAGTGGTACTATCAGAACTTTAAGAGGACTTAAAATGAATGATGTTCGAATTATCGAGGTGAAGGAGAACGTGCTTGCGGACAACGACAAGGAAGCACAGATTCTCCGCGAGAAACTTCACTCGAAGAAAACTTTTCTTATGAACCTTATGTCGTCACCAGGAAGCGGAAAGACGACGACGCTGTTGCGAACGATTGAATCCCTGAAAGACAAAATCAGAATCGGAATCATGGAGGCTGACATCGATTCGGATGTCGATGCGAAAAAAGTTGCGGATGCTGGCGTAAAGTCGATTCAGCTGCACACTGGCGGAATGTGTCATCTTGACGCTGCGATGACGGAGCAGGGCCTGAACGAGCTTGGCTGTGACGACCTGGACTTGGTCGTCCTTGAAAATGTCGGAAATCTCATCTGCCCTGCGGAATTCGACACTGGGGCCGCGAAGAACGTGATGATTCTTTCTGTTCCGGAAGGTCACGACAAGCCGCTGAAATATCCGCTCATGTTCAGCAAAGTCGATGCTCTCATCATCAACAAAATCGACGTGATGCCTTATTTCGACTTCGACATGGAAAAACTCCGCGAATACGTCGGAAATCTCAACAAAAACGTGAAAATATTCCCGATTAGCGCGAAGAGCGGCGAGGGAGTCAAGGACTGGACGGACTGGCTTTTGGGCGAGGTTCAATCACACAACAAATAGGAACTACTTAGAGGCAGAAGAATGGCAGAAAAAGAAACAGTAAGACCTTTGATTTTGCAGCTTGGCCAGAAGATTACGGACCGGCTCGGAAGAAAAATCAACGAAAATGACCCTGAATATTGGGGACTGAACGAAATCGTGACGGACGAAATGGCGGAAGTCGCGCTGAAAATGGACGTGCGTAAGCCGCTCACATTGGAGCAGCTCGTCAAGAAAACTGGAAAGAGCGCGGAATATCTTGAGAAAATCATGATGGACATGGCGATGGCAGGTCTCATCGAGTACAACTGGGAGAATCCGAAGAGGGAGAAGCAGTACATTCTTCCTATGTATGTTCCTGGCAGCGCGGAATTCACGAACATGAACCAGAAGCAGCTTGAGGAGCATCCGAAACTCGGAAAATTCTTCGAGAGGATGAGTTTCGAGCCGCTCACGAAAGTCGTCCCGATGGTTCCGGAGGGCGGAGCCGGAATCGGTATGCACGTCATTCCTGTCGAAAAGGCGATTGAGACCGAGAACCAGAGCGTTTCAGTCGAGCACATTTCTCATTGGCTCGACAAATACGACGGAAAATATGCCGCTTCTCCTTGCTCGTGCCGATTGAGCCGGAGAACGTTCGACGAGGGCTGCGCCGACGACCCTGAGGACTGGTGCATCGGTGTCGGCGACATGGCTGATTACCTTGTCGAGACGAAACGCGGTCATTACGTCACTCGCGAAAAGGTCATGGAAATCCTCAAGCACGCCGAGGACTGCGGATTCGTCCATCAGATTACGAACATCGACGGCGAGAACAAGATTTTCGCAATCTGCAACTGCAACGTGAACGTCTGCTATGCATTGCGCACGAGCCAGCTTTTCAACACGCCGAATCTTTCCCGTTCCGCTTACGTCGCGCGTGTCGAGAGCGACAAGTGCGTTGCGTGCGGCCGCTGCGTCGAATATTGCCCGGCAGGTGCTGTCAAGCTCGGACAGAAGCTTTCGACGAAAGACGGAAAAATCAAGTATCCGAAGCACATTCTCCCTGACGACCATAAATGGAGCGAGGAGAACTGGGACGTGAACTACCGCGACACGAACCGCATAAACTGCTATCCGACAGGAACTGCGCCTTGCAAAACTGCCTGCCCTGCGCACATCGGCATTCAGGGATATCTCAAGATGGCGAGTGAGGGGCGCTACACGGAAGCACTCGAACTTATCAAGAAAGAGAATCCGTTCCCGGCAGTCTGCGGCCGAATCTGCAACAAACGCTGCGAAACTGCCTGCACTCGCGGAACAATTGACGAAGCGATTGCAATCGACGAAGTAAAGAAATTCATCGCGCAGAAAGATTTGGACTCGAAGACTCGTTTCATTCCGAAAAAAGTAATCCCTTCAAACCGCGGCGAATTCGAGCAGAAAATCGCAATCATCGGCGGAGGACCTGCTGGCCTTTCGTGCGCGTTCTATCTTGCCGAGAAAGGCTACCGTCCGATTGTGTTCGAGAAAAACAAGGTCGCTGGCGGAATGCTCGTCTACGGAATCCCAAGCTTCAAGCTCGAAAAGGATGTCGTTCAGGCTGAAATCGACGTTATGAAAGAAATGGGCGTTGAAATCAGAACAGGAATCGAAGTCGGAAAGGACGTTACGATTGCCGCTCTCCGCGAGCAGGGCTACAAGGCGTTCTATATCGCAATCGGCTGCCAGGGCGGAAGAAAGGCCGGAATCGCTGGCGAGGATGCCGAGGGCGTTATGACTGCGGTTGATTTCCTCAAGGCTGTCGCCGACGACCACGAGTACAAAGTCAGCGGAAGAACTGTCGTCGTTGGCGGCGGAAACGTTGCGATTGACGTGAGCCGAACTGCATGGAGATGCGGCGGAAGTGACGTTCAGCAGTTCTGTCTTGAGCAGAGAAACGAGATGCCGGCTACTGTCGAGGAAATTGAGGAAGCCGAAGAAGAAGGAATCAAAATCAACTGCGGCTGGGGTCCGAAAGAAATCCTTACGAAAGACGGAAAAGTTTGCGGAATCGTCTTCAAGAAATGCGTTTCCGTAAAAGACGAGACCGGAAGATTCAGTCCGAAGTACGACGAGAACGAGACTGTCACAATCGAATGTGAGAATGTCTTCCTCTCAATCGGACAGGCGATTGTCTGGGGCGATTTGCTCAAGGACTCAAAAGTTCAGCTCGGTCGCGGAAACGGAATCGTTGCGGATTCTGTCACTTATCAGACTGCCGAGCCTGACATTTTCGCGGGTGGCGACGTTTACACTGGCCCGAAATTCGCAATCGACGCAATCGCGGCCGGAAAGAAGGCGGCCGTTTCAATCCACAGGTTCGTCCAGCCGCATTCTTCAATGACAATCGGACGCGACAAGCGTGAATTCATCGAGCTTGACAAAACGAACATCAAAGTCGAGGGCTATGACAACACTCCTCGTCAGGTTCCTGCAAAGAAGAGCGTTGGCAGCAAATTCGCCGAGACGAAGCTCTGCCTCACCGAGGAGCAGATTAAGAAAGAGACTGCCCGATGTTTGAGCTGCGGTCAGAGTATTGTCGATGAGAACAAATGTATCGGCTGCGGTGTTTGTACGACGAAGTGCGCGTTTGACGCAATTCATCTTCACCGCGAGCACCCGAAGGCGAGCCGCATGATTGCAAGCGAGGACAAGCTCAAGGCGATTCTGCCGAACATGCTCAAGCGCGAGATAAAGATTCTCCTGAATCCGAACCGCAATTCAAAAGAGAAATAAATGCACGAGCTTGGAATCGTCTTTCACGTTATCAAACGGCTTGAGAATCTTGCGTCCGAGCAGAATCTTTCGGCGATACAAAGCGTGACGCTCGAAATCGGCGAGGTGAGCGGGGTTGTTCCGAGTTACCTTACCGACTGCTGGCAATGGGCTGTAAAAAAAACTAGCGTGATGCAGAACTCGGCTTTGAGAATCGAGACAATCAAAGCCGTGACGCTCTGCAATTCCTGCAAGCAAACTTACAGCACTGTTGAGCACGGAAAAACTTGTCCTTTCTGCAAAAGCGGGGACACTGTTCTTTCCGTGGGCAACGAGATGAATATAAAGGAAATTGAGGCGTGCTGATTTTTTTAGTATGTCTTTGGAGGATTTTAAAATGTTGTTTCAACTTTATGGTGACGGCGTTTTGTGGCAGCTTCTCGGCTGGTGCGCCGTTTTTGTCGGTCTGATTCTTGCGAACGAAACTGCAAGGCGGACAAAGGCTGGCGGAATCGCGCTTCTTGTTGCTCTTCCGCTCGGGCTCACTGTTTACTTCATCGTTGTCGCGCTTGCCGCAAAAGCAGGCGCAGAATGGGCGTTGAGAAACCAGACTTATCTGTACATGAACGGCTGGTTTCACTATGCGAAGCTGTATGCGGCGGACATCGGCTGTATCGGCTTCATGGTGCTCAAGTACAAATGGGGCAAGCTCGGAAAGTCTCACGCATTCAAGGCATGGCCTTTCGTAATCGTCGGAATCAATATCCTGATTGCAGTCGCGTCTGATTTTGAAAGCGCGGTCAAGGGCGGAAACCTCGCGGGCGGCTGGTGGAAGTCGAGCGAGAATGTCTGGCTCTACGGCGGCTGGTGGAACGTCGCGAACGGAATTGCAGGTCTCATCAACATTCTCTGCATGACCGGCTGGTGGGGAATCTATTCTTCAAAAGACAAGAATCATCAGGACATGCTCTGGCCTGACATGACAATCTGGTTCATCCTTGCATACGATGTCTGGAATTTCCAGTACACTTACGCGAACCTTCCGACACACACCTGGTACTGCGGTGTCGCTCTTCTCCTTGCTCCGACATTCGCCGCTGCATTCTGGAACAAAGGCGGCTGGATTCAGAACCGCGCGAACACACTCGCTCTTTGGTGTATGTTCGCCCAGGTGTTCCCGCTTTTCCAGATTAAGAATGCCACAGCAGTTTTGCCAACGCTTTACAAAGGAGCAAGCGAGGCCGGAATCAACGCATTCGACATGACTCAGATCAATTCCGTCGCGGAACTTGCCGCAAAGGGAATCACCGCGAATCCGGTTCCTCAGGGCGTTGTCTCGATGCTCGCGCTTGCAATCAACGTCGTCGCGCTCTTCGTGATAATCAAACGCTCAATCGCCGCAAAGAAAAACCCGTACACAAACGAGATTTTCGTCGGCACAAAAGACTACGACGAAGCAATGGCGAGAGCAGAGATTTAAGGAATTCTGATTTTTAGTTTGAATTTTTCTATTTCAAATTTTTAAGTCGAATATTGAGTTTTACGAATTAATGTTGAAAACAAGCGGAAGCTCGCTGCCGCTTGTTTTCAGCATTTACATTTTGTTAAAAATTACGTTCTTTCATGCACAAACTGTGTTCTGTTTGTAAAAGTATAAAAAACAGACGAATAATGATATATTTTCCCATATGGCAAAAGCAAAAAAACAAGTCAGCTTTGAAGACGCTCTCTGGGGCGCATGCGACAAACTTCGCGGAACAGTCGAACCAGCAGAATATAAACACGTTGTACTCAGTCTCATCTTTTTAAAATTCGTAAATGATAAATTTGATGCCCGCCGTCAGGAGCTGAAGAATGAAGGCAAAGAAAAATATATAGATGTTCAGTCTTTCTATACTATGAAAAATGTTTTCTTTGTACCAGAAGAAAGTCGCTGGTCATTCATCATGCAAAATGCAAAACAGAATGATATTGCCCTTAAAATCGATACTGCGCTCAATACAATAGAAAAACAAAATCCTTCATTAAAAGGCGCACTTCCAGATAACTATTATTCCCGACTTGGAATTGATGTTTCAAAGCTCGCAGCACTCTTGGATGAAATAAATAATATTCAGACAAATGCAGATAAAGAAAACGACATTATGGGCCGTGTATACGAATACTTCCTTACAAAGTTTGCCCTTCAGGAAGGAAAAGGAAAGGGAGAATTCTACACGCCAAAATCTGTAGTAAATCTGATTGCAGAAATGATTGAACCATACAAGGGAAAAATCTATGACCCTTGCTGCGGCTCTGGTGGTATGTTTGTTCAGTCGCTTAAGTTTGTAGAAAATCATGCAGGAAACTCAAAAGATATTTCTGTATATGGTCAGGAAGGAACAACTACAACCTATAAGCTTGCAAAGATGAATCTTGCAATTCGTGGTATTCCCTGTGACCTTGGAGAAAAAGCTGCAAACACTTTTACAAACGATCTTCATAAAGATTTGCGCGCTGATTACATAATGGCTAATCCACCTTTTAATCAGAAAGACTGGCGAGCGGAAAACGAGCTTGTAAACGATGCCCGCTGGAACGGCTATACAGTTCCTCCAACAAGCAATGCAAACTACGGCTGGATTTTGCACATGGTTTCAAAACTCAGCGCTAACGGAACCGCAGGCTTTCTTCTTGCAAACGGAGCTTTGAGCGGCGAAGGTCAGGAATTAGAAATCCGCAAACAGCTGATTGAAAACAATCTTGTAGAAGCAATCGTAATTCTTCCAAGAAATCTTTTTTATACTACCGATATTTCAGTAACGCTTTGGATTTTGAACAAAAACAAAAAGAGCCGCACTGTTGAACAGAATGGAAAAATCAAAAACTACCGCAACCGCGAAGATGAAGTTCTCTTTATGGATCTTCGTCAGATGGGAAGTCCTTTTGAAAAGAAGTATATTGAACTTACCCAGGAAGACCGCGACAAAGTAACATCAACCTTCCACGCATGGCAGCAGGCTGGTGCAAACGAAACTTACAAAGATATCCCTGAATTCTGCTACAGCGCAAATAAAAAGGAAATTGTCGAAAAAGGCTACAACCTGGTTCCAAGCCGCTACATTGAATTTGTAAACCGCGATGAAACTCAGGATTATGATTCTGCAATGAAGGCTCTTCAATCAGAACTGACAGATCTTCTCAAACTGGAAGAAGAAAGCAAAAAAGAACTGCTTGGTGTTTTCAAAGATTTGGGCTACGAAATTAAGCTGTAGGAGATGCTGAAACAAGTTCAGCATGACAGTCATTCCGAACTTGTTTCGGAATCTATATGGGAGAAGATTGTGAAAAAAGAAAATCCTTTTGAAATAGATTTTGAATCCTACATTCGCGAAGGTGAACCTGATAAAAAGGAAAAAAGCATCGCATGGTCAATTGCTACAGGTTTACAGCAGGTTGATGGCCTTACACCTTCAGCCTATTTGTATAAAACTGCTAAACGGAATATTGA
>JAFXSM010000028.1 GCA_017525605.1 Treponema sp.
AAAAAGGATTTAATCGATTACATTGATTATTATAACAATAGACGGATTAAGTTAAAATTAAAAGGACTCAGCCCTGTTGATTACAGAACTAAGTCCTTTAAGTCCGTTAGTTAAAGTGTCCAATAAATGGGGTACACTTCATTATGCGTTGGACATAAAGTTCGGATTTTTTTTTGCATTTTTCTTTTTTTCGTCAACCTATGCTTTTGACGCCGCCTGAATTTCCTTGAGCTTGGCAAGCGTCTTTCCGTTGTCTAGAGCGTCAGTCGCCATGGCAAATCCTTCGCGGAGATTCTTTGCCTTTCCGCCGAGATAGAGGACTGCGGCAGTGTTCAGCCCCACAGCGGCACGGATTGTCTTTCGCCCCCTGCCCTCAAGGACTTCCATTGCGAGAGCGGCATTATCCGCGCCGGAGCCGCCTGAAAGCTCGTTTTCGTCGGCGTCCGTTATTCCGAAATCGGCAGGATTTATGACGTACTGCGCCTCGCGGCCGTGCTCGTCAATCTGATAGACGTGAGTGAGGGCGCATGGGGAAATCTCATCATAGCCGTCGTCCGAGTACACGACCATGACGCGCTTCGCACCGAGAGCTTTCGCCGCATGGGCGTAATCGCAGAGCAAATCTTTTGAGTACACGCCGAGAACTTCGTAATCGGCATTCGCAGGATTCAGAAGAGGCCCCATCACGTTGAAAAGAGTTTTTATTCCGAGCGCCTTTCTGACAGGTGCCGCAAAACGCATAGCTGAATGGTAGACGGGAGCCATGAGGAAGCCGAAGCCGGTCTTTTTGATTAATTCAGAAGTTTGCTCAGGAGTAGCCATGATGTTTATCCCGAGATTCTCGTAGAAGTCGGCCGCACCCGATTTTGAAGAGACAGCCCTGTTTCCGTGTTTGGCCATAGTCTGACCGCAGCTAGCCGCACAAATCGCGGAAAGCGACGAGATGTTGAAAGAGCCTTTTCCGTCGCCGCCAGTTCCGACAATTTCGCCAAGCCCCGAAAACTCCCCCGGGAATGTCTTTTTCTTGGCAAGAAGAGCCTTTGCGCAGCCCGTCATCTCCTGCTCGGAGATTCCCTTCGACGCAATCGCAACGAGGATTCCAGAAAGAACACGCTCGTCCATCGTTCCGTCCGTGACGCATTCCATGAACTGGTACGCTTCCTCTTCCGTAAGGCTGTTCTTTGCGATGAGCTTCGTGAGAAATGCCGCGTGAGGGATATTGTTCCTTCGGTAGTTCAAAAACGCCCTAAAAATCGCATCCCCGTGCTCGGACGCAATCGACTCGGGATGAAACTGAACGCCCTCTATGACCATCGTCTTGTGGCGGATTCCCATGATGTCGCCGTCCTTTGCACGCGCAGTGACCTCGAAATCGGAAGGCAAAGTGCTTTCGTCAATCACGAGAGAATGGTATCTGGTGAATTTGCCAGAAGTCCCGATTGTCCTGAAAACTCCGCGTCCGTCGCACTTCATCGTCTCGACGATTCCGTGACGGATGTATTTCGCGCCGACGATTTTCGCGCCGAAAGCCGCACCGATTGACTGATGCCCGAGGCAGACACCGAGAATCGGAACTTTTCCCGCGAAATGCCTGATTGCCTCGATTGAGATTCCTGCAGAGTCAGGATTTCCAGGCCCAGGCCCCACGACAATGTGGCTCGGCTTTATTGATTCGATGTCGGCTACAGTGCATTCCTCCGAGCGGAACACAACGACCTTGTCATCCGAAACACGCTCAAGAGTCTGCACGATGTTGAACGTAAAACTATCTTTGTTATCGATAAATGCTATCATTTTTCATGCTCCCATTAATTTTCAGTATCAGTGCTTCCGCTGCCAGCACATCGAGCGTCATTTCTTCGAACCGTCGAGGACTGCACGAAGCGCGCCCATCTTCTCGCAAGTCTCAGTCCACTCCCTGTCAGGGTCTGAATCGTAGACAATTCCGCCGCCAGCCTGAAGCGTCCATACAGTTCCCTGCTTGAGCGCACATCGGATTGATATGCAGAAATCGAGGTCGCCGTTAGACTGAATGTATCCGACCGCACCTGCATAGAACCTGCGCTTCGTCTTTTCAATCTGGCTGAGAATCTGAATCGCATTTATTTTTGGAGCACCGGAGACTGTTCCTGCAGGGAATGCCGAGCGCAGAACCTGAATCGGCTTGAACTCAGGCCTGACTTTTCCCTGAACGTCCGAAACGATGTGCATGACGTGCGAGAAATATTCAACGTCCATGAACCTTGCGACCTCGACGCTTCCATTCGTGCAGACTCTTCCCAAATCGTTCCTCGCAAGGTCAACGAGCATCAGATGCTCCGCCCTCTCCTTCTCGTCCGAAAGAAGCTCGCTCTTCAGTTTCTCGTCCTCCGAAGCAGATGCGCCCCTCCTTCTCGTTCCTGCAATCGGGCGAATCGAAGCGACACCATCGCGGACGCGCACAAGGCTCTCAGGCGAAGCTCCCACAAGCTGCCTGTCGCCGAAATCGATGTAAAGAAGATACGGGCTAGGATTCACCGAGCGCAGCCTTCTGTAAATTTCCAATGCGGAATTCGCGCACTCAAGCTGCAATCTCCTGCACGGGACTGCCTGCAGCAAGTCTCCCGCGACAATCCGCTTCTTTATCTCGACGACTTTCTCCTTGTATTCGCGCTCGCTCTGCTCAAGGTTCGTGATTGTCCTGACGGGCTTAGCCTCTTCCGGCTTCGAAAGGTATGTGAAATCCATGTCGTTCAGGCGCGCTTTCAGGTCATCGACAGCCTTGTCCAGGTCAATCTGATGCTCGTTGTAGTTCAGCGCGAAAATGTGAAGTTTTTCAGTGAAATGGTCAAAGATGATGTAGATGTGACCCGCTATGAATTCGCTTTCCGGAATGTGAAGCTCGTCGGTCTGCGGTGCCATTTTTATCGTGTCGCACCTGGCGGCGAATTCGTAGCTCAGATATCCGAGACCGGAAGTCGGAACAGGGACCGAATTCGGCATCTGAACGCCGTCGTCGCCCGTCACGAAGCTCGTGTCGTTCTGCTCCGCGACGTAAAGAAGCGCGTCGAGGATATCGGGCGTATGTAGGACGCGGCTTCCGGGAGCGATTGTCTCGCCGGTCGTGTTCTTTCCCTTGTACGGCAAACGTCGCCCGTCAATCAGAAAAGCAACCCCGTCATCGTCCTGCACGATGTGGAATGCAGGCTCCGTCATCAGAATCGAGTAGCGTTCCTTCCCGCGTGCAAAGCTCGCGCTCTCAAGAATCACGCTCGCACCGATTTTTCTCGCCAAAGAAAAAGGTGTATACCTGTCGCACGGAACAGAAAAATAAATGGAATCGTCTCTAGCCATTTTCAATCCTCCAATCAATCAGTTTATCTCAGCCGATTTCCGCTGATTTCAAGTTGCATCCGTCATTCTTATTTTTTTTGTTTCTATGTATAGAAACGTTTCTATGCATAGAAACAAATCTAGCGTAATTTGAAATTTTATGCAACAAATTGGGCAGAATTCCGAAAAATGAATTCAATCCGCAGCGTTTGCCGACAAAGCGTCTTTATAGGTATAATTAGAGCTATGAATGAAATCAATTTTGAAACAGAAAACACAGAAGACATGATTAAATCCGCCGTTGAGAAAATCAACGAGACGATGAAAATGATGCCGAAGCTCGCAAAGCCGAAGCAGCGTTCTTCAAACAAGCCGAAAGGAATTCTGAACGACATTCTTACGATAATAGCAACACTAAAGACAAACCATTTTTCAATCACGAAAGCGAAATCATTTACGAAATCGGTCAATTCGCTTGCGGAATATCTTGGCACGACAGACATTCAGGCAATACTTTTCGCATCGATTTTCACGATGTACCTCGACAACCTGACTTCTCCGGTCTCGTTCTATTCGATTGCCCCGTTCTACGAATGCGACCCGATTACGGTGTTCCAGTACAAGAGCGAAATGGAACATCTGAAAGAGAAAAAATTATTGCAGGCTGCCGGAAAAGACACATACATCGTCCCTGAATCAGTTTTGGACCCGATATCGAACAACGACGAGCTCCCTGATTTTGAAGAAGACTACGAGTATGATTCGGATGACGATGACGAAGCAGAAGACGACAACGAGAACGATGATGATGAGCATGAGGATTTTTCATTCGACTCCGCTGACGGCACTCCGGCCCCGTCATTCAAAAGCTACAGATACGACGACGATGACGATGAAGAGGAAAAAGTCGAAATCTCTGACGTGATAAAAAATGTGCTTTCGCAGATTCGCGATGCGAACAGAATCGATTTTTCCGAGGACTCCTCTCAAATAAGGATTCTAACGGAATATCTTGGAGTTCCGAGAGAATCCGCGATATATTTCGCAGCAATCGCCACAATGTTCTACGAATTCTTCAAGCGACCTGTATCTTTTGAGGATTTGGCAAGGCACACACCGCTCACGATGATGCAGATTCTGAAGACGAAGGACTACATCAAGCCGCTCCTTTCAAAGGAACTTATCAGAATCGTGGACCCGAGGGAGATGTCGTTCGCGGTAACAGGCTTCGTCGAGAACGCAATCATAAAAAACGAGACGATACCGGAAAACGGAACAGACTCATACACTTCGGGAATCTTGAGCAGCATATCAAAAATAATCGTCGCGCTCAAAAAGATTGATTTCATGATTGTGAATGACGACTGGGCCGTGCTCGACAGTCCGGTGTCAAAGCTCTGCGAATATCTCGGAACGGAAGACAAAATGCAGGCGATGCTTTTCGCGACAGTCTTCACGATGTATTTCGACTCGCTCTCGCGCCCTGTCCCGTACAATTCGATTTCGGACTTCTACCAGTGCAACCCGCTCATCGTAATCCAGCACAAGGGCAAGATGAAATGGCTCGTCGAAAAAGGATACCTGATGGAAGCCGATCCGCCGGACGACTCAAGCGCAAGCGAATATTACAAAGTTCCCGACTATGTCGCGAAGGCAATCATCGAAAACGTGCCGATTCCGAAAAGCGACGACAGGAACCAGAAGACGATTCACACGTTCATACATCAGATTGAGAAAATCGGCGACAGGCGGATTGACGCAGGAAACAAAGTGCAGTCGCTTTACGACGGAATTCTCAGCAAGGAACGCGAATACAAAGACATCAAGTCGCTGGAGGAAGTCAAGGCCGTGCTCCCGGACATAACGGACAGGGCGATTTTCTACGACATCGCGGCAGGAATGATAAACCACATCAACAGCGAGATTGAGCTGATGATTCTCGTCAACAGGAACACGGACGAATCGACAGGAAGGCAGTCCGTAATCGACTCGTTCATGAACGAATCGCACGTGCTCTTCACGAGGGAGCTTGTCCAGTTCGAGAACAAGGCTTCGATGATGGACTCGACCGTGTCACTAACTGACAAGGCTTTTGAGCTTCTGCTTGGCGACGAGGGAAAATTCTACCACAAGAAGGTTGCCGACAAGGAACTGAAATCGCCCGACAAAATTCAGGAGAAAGAGCTTTTCTACATGCCGGAGAACGAGGGCGAAATCAAAAAGCTTTACGAATCGTTCACGAAGGAAAACCTCCGGAACCTGCAGAAGCGTCTTGAGGAGAAGAAGCTCCCGAAAGGCATCTGCATATTGTTTTACGGGGCACCGGGAACAGGAAAAACCGAGACCGTCTATCAGATTGCGAAGAAGACAGGCAGGCCGATTTACCATGTGGACATCGGGAACATGAGGTCGCAGTGGTACGGGGAGACGGAGCAGAAATTCTCAAAGCTCTTCAACGACTACAGGAAGATGTGCGAGAGCGCGGCAAAGAATGACGAGCTCCTTCCGATTCTGCTTTTCAACGAGGCGGACGCGATTTTCGGAAAGCGAGTCGAAAACGCGCAGAACGGCGGCAGGGTTGACAACACAATCCAGAACATTCTCCTTGAGGAAATGGAAAGGCTTCCTGGAATTCTCATTGCGACGACGAACATCGAGGAGAACCTCGACAACGCATTCGAAAGACGGTTCCTGTTCAAGATAAAGCTCGCAAAGCCGAACGCGGAAATAAAAGCGAAAATCTGGAAGAGCAACATCGACTGGCTTTCCGACGAGGAAGCTGAAAAACTCGCAAAGGATTTTTCTTTCTCGGGTGGCGAAATCGCGAACGTCGTCAGGAAAATCACTATGGACGAAATTCTTTCTGGCAAGCAGACTCCGTTCGAGCAGATAGTCGAATACTGCAGGACGGAAAAAATCCAGAGCGGAAACGCACCGGTCGGATTCAAAAGCTGACGGAACAAATTCAGTTTTCAGACAAAAAAAGGAACCTCAACAAAATGAAGTTCCTTTTTTTTATGCAAAAATCAGTTTTATGCAAGAATCAGCGTGCCTCAAAAACGTATGTCGCCTGATACTCTTTTCCGAGAATATCCGAAGCGACAACGGTCAGTTCATTGTGGCCGCGCGGAATCACGACCTCGCCGAGCAACGCCCTTTTGCCGTCAGGATAGACGCTCGAAAGAGAATGCATGTCCCTGCCCTTCAGGTTCAGCTTTCCGCCAACGTCGTAAAGCGAATCGTAGAAAATGTTCTCGACCGTAACCCCGTTTATGAAAATCGAAGTTTTGTACGGAACGGCGACATCCTGCCTTTCGTTGTAAATCAGATACGAGCCTGCATTCAACGTCTGAACAGAGCTGAGCGCGTAAGAGATTCCAGCCTTGTTGACCGCGCTCACATTGTGCAGGACGATTTCAAGCTCGTTTCCGATTCTCGGCATGAGAACGCGCGGATTTATGAAACATTTTGACTTCAAGTCGATTACCTGAAATTCGAGGCACGAATCCCCTTCCTGCCAGCCGGAAAGAGAAGACTCCCCAAGATGGTCGCCTGCAGAAACCTCATATTTCGAGTGAAGCTCGCTCACGTCATCAAGATTCCCGTAAACGCTGAGCATATCGTCTTCATGCGATATTATAACGGCGTTTCCGAGCGTGCTCTCAAAAAGGTCGCCCTCCGGATGCTCCGTTATGAGCGCAAGGATACGCCCGTTGTCGGCAGCCTTCACAGCTTCCGTGTTCGAAAAAACGAGCGAAGGAGAAATCCTGCCGCCGCGGAGCTGCGCAAAATAAGAGAAGAACGAATCCGACATGATTTCGTTCTGCGGCCAGTCAAACGCAAAATTCATATATGACACTGCAAAAAGAACTGATGCAGCCAGCAATTTTTTGATTTTCTTCATTTTCATTCTCACAACTAAAATCACAATTTATTTATGCTTTATGTCGATTCTGGAAATTTTCGAGTCATGCCCGACGAAGAGAGAACCGTCACGCACAGACATGAACGCGGTCTCAGCCTCGAACGAGAACGAGCCTGAATGAACGTCATACGCCTCGACAACGGATACCGAATAAGAGTTTCCGTCCTTGCTCAAGACGAAAATCGTTCCGTCATTGTCTTCCTGAATCGAAAGAATCGTGCCGACGAGCGGAACAACGGTGCTTTTCAGCGACTTGCAGTTGACAACCCCAAGCCCGTCCGAGCATCCATAGTAGACGGCGGACTCGTCATTCTTGAATTTCACAACCATCTGCCCTGTAACTTCACGGGAGAAAGTCTTGTGGAAAATCACTTTTGCACGTCCGCCCATATTTTCGGCAAGGACGAAACGCTGATTGTCGTGACCGGAAACAGCCGCAATCAGCTTGCCCGAATTGGAAATTCCGGCACCGAGAATGACAGGATAAGTGCTTCCGCCCGGCTCAAATTCGAAAACGACACTGCCGTCAGGCGCAAAAGAAATCAGATGGCCGTCCGCAAATCCAGCAAGAAGCCCTTCCTTTGACGAAGAAAAAGCCGTGACAGGAGAATATCCCTCGTAAGTCCAAAGAACTTCACCAGTGCTGCCGATACGGGCAAAAGAAGCTCCGCCCGGCAGGAAAAGAAAAATCTTGTCGTCAGCAAAATAAGGAAAGCCGGTCTGGTTTATTTCCGCAATTTTCTTACCGTCAGGAGAATGGACTTCGATTTTTTCCGAGTGCGTCTCATAAACAGAATAAAACGAAGGCGACACGGAAGCCTTGAACGGAAAAGTCACGCGGGAAAGCATCCGGCCGTTCTTCGTGAAATACCCTACAAGCTGGCCGAGCTTGAAAGGAATCGCACCGTCGAATTTCGCCGACGACACGACATCGACTTCGGACATTTTCTGGTCTTGCGAAACTGCATTGCTTTCTGGATTCTCAGGATTTTCCGAATCAGCATTCTCGGAATCTGTCTCGGAAACTTCGACGGACGCAGGCTTATTCATTTCTGAAACGAGCTTTTCTGCGTTGTCCTTCATTTCCTGAATGGAAAGACGCTCGGTACGCGTAGAGTTGTCGGCATCAATCGTCCATACAGGAAGAAAATGTATTTCGCGGGAGAGAGGGCGCGCCGCCAAAAGAACATAAAGAACGCAGAGCGAAACAATTACCGCAACAAGGATGCGCTTTCGCTTTTTGGCAGCATCAAGCATCGGGTTTTCAATGTCAGTCATTTATAGAATTCCTCGGAGATTTTTCAATATTCAGGGGCATGCGAAAAAAGAGAATTTTCGAGCCCCTTAAATGTAAAAAGTGGTAGGAGAAATTATAAAGAAATCGCCCCCGTTGATAAAGCGAGATAGCAGATTCTGACAGGTTTTATACAGCATATAATTCGGAAAAATACAAATAAACATCAGAAAAACGTAATATTCTGCACAACTTGACAACAAACCGCAAAGTTTGCAAAATATTCAACAAAAAGCAAATGGAATAGAAGGGTTTTAACATGGAAGAAACAGACCTCACAATCTTGACGATAGAAGAAGTTGCGAAATACCTAAGGGTTTCGGAGAGAACAGTCTACGACTGGGCACAGAAAGGAGAAATTCCGGCAGGAAAGATTGGAACTGTCTGGAGATTCAAGAAATCAGAGATAGAAAAATGGGTCAACGAGAAGCTTTCGGCACCAGTAAAGACAGCGGAAACGCCGCAGCGCATCCTCGTGAAGAATATCCTCTCGCCTGACAGAATCGTGTTCATCGAGCACACTACAAAGCATGACGCAATCGTGGAGCTCGCATCGAATTTGAGCACGGCACCGCAGATAAAGGACGCAAAGGAACTCGTGTCGGAGCTTCTGCGCCGAGAGGAGCTCATGACGACCGCAATCGGAAGAGGAATCGCAATCCCGCACGTCCGGCTTGCATCTGTGACGGATCTTGTGATGAGCGTCGGAATCTGCAAGAACGATTTGGTTGACTTCCAGGCAATAGACGACACGCCAGTCCGCCTCCTCATAATGATTGCGGCAGCGACGAACCAGCACTCGTACTACCTTCAGACGCTCAGCTTCTTCAGCTCGAAGCTCAAGCAGAAGGAAATAAGGGATGCCCTTCTCAACTGCACAGACACGAACGAGGCTTACGAAATCCTCACTGCGGAGTAACCAATAATTTTTTTTAGGACAAAGCGAAAACTTCCAAAACAAGTTTTCGCTTTTTTTTATTTGGATTGAAAGACGAAAAAGGGAGAAAATTTTTATGGCGGAAACGGAAAAATCAACGGAATTCATGAAACTCGCGATTGACGAGGCGAAAAAAGGCGAAGGATTCACACACCCGAACCCATTGGTCGGAGCAGTGCTGGTGAAAGACGGAAAAGTGCTCGCCACGGGCTATCACCACAAGTACGGAGACCTGCACGCGGAACGTGACTGCCTTAAAAACGCACGCGAAAACGGAACCGACACGAAGGGAGCCACGATGTTCGTCACGCTTGAGCCGTGCTGCCACACAGGAAAGCAGCCGCCATGCACGCAGGCGATTATCGAAGCCGGAATCAAAAAAGTCGTAATCGGAAGCCGCGACCCGAACAGCCTTGTGAACGGAATAGGCGTTGAGCAGCTAAGAAATGCGGGAATCGAAGTCGTCCAGGACTTTTTGAAAGAAGAATGCGACGAGCTTAATTCGATTTTTTTCTATTACATCACGCATAAAATGCCGTATGTCATCCTGAAATACGCAATGACAGCCGACGGAAGAACGGCGACCGTCACCGGAAAAAGCAAATGGATTACAGGAGAGAAAGCACGCGAGAATGTGCATAGGACACGCGCAAAAGTCGCAGCAGTCATGACAGGAATCGGAACTGTGAAAGCCGACGACCCGCTTCTTACCTGCAGGCTCGATGACGGCAAGGAATATCATCAGCCGGCACGCATCGTAATCGACACACATCTCGACATTTCACCTGAAAGCGCGCTCGTGAAGTCCGCCAAAAACTCGAAAGTGCTCGTGATTTACGGCGACTATTTCACCCCGCAAACGTACGACATGCGCGAGTGGCTTTTTAATCTTGGCGTTCAGACGGCAGTTTTCAAGACAGACGAAAACAGAATCAACATAAAAGAAGTGCTTGAATACCTTGCGGAAACAGGAATCGACAGCGTCCTTGTCGAAAGCGGCGGAGAGCTTGCATCATCTGTACTGCCGTTCGCAAACGAAATCCACGCATACATCGCGCCAAAGATTTTTGGCGGAACATCTGACATCCGCGTGCCTGTGCGCGGCGAAGGCGTTGATAGCCCCGATGACGCAGTGATTTTTGAGAAGCCAGAAATCGAAGTTTTCGACGCAGACGTGCTTTTGAAATACAAGAGGAAGATTTAGGGGAAATATCAGACCTGTTCGGAAATTTCAGTTTCGGAACAGGTTTTATTCTAAAACGGAAATTCAACCTCAACCCACTTTGAGATGTCGGCTTGCTCGGCAGCGATTGTGCCGAATGTCAGGCCTTTCACCGTTGTGTCGCCGAGAAGGTACTGCTTGCCGTCGATTGGGAAAGAAAATCCCTGTTTGCCGTCAAGAACTGCACCGACGAGAGCGTGGCTGTATTCAGAGCTTACGAAGAAACAGGAATCCACGCCCAGATTTTTCAGGATGACGGCGACGAGCATACTCCGGCTGTCGCAGTCGCTTCCGAGATTCTGCATGACGCTCGGAATGTTGTTGAAATCCGCCTTTGAAACATCCTGAGACTCGCGCTTGTACTCGAACGACTGCACCCAATTGAGAAGCATCTGCGCGATCGCAGCGTCAGTGTTCGCCGGGTCTTTTTCGAAAGCAACGTCCTGCAAAGCCGCGCTTATGTCGAACGCGGGAATTTTCATCCTGTAGAGCGCATCTCTCGCAATCATCCGGTAAAAACGCTGCCATGCCGGAACAGCGAATTTTCTGACAGGCTCATCGCCGGACATCGCATAGACTTTGAACACGTTGAATTCACGGTCTATCACGGACTGATTCGCAAGAACGTCCTTGTTTCCGATCGACGTGCTGATTTTCTGCCCGGCGATTTCGATATCGACATTCACCCTCGATTTTTTGTCCAGCGGGTCGGAGAAATATTTCTGCTGAGTGATTATTCCAGGCTCCTTGAAGCTTCCCAAATCCACGGAAAGAGAATCTATAATAGAAGAAACAAAGCATTCGTTCTGATAGAAATTCTTTTTCGGAGTGAAGACAATCATATTTACGAACGAATTTGCGGAAGAAAGCTGGACGCAAGCGGAAATTCCCTGCTGCTCCTCGCTGAAAACCTGATTCTGAAAAACGAACGACGCGACCGATGCTTTCCTCCGCCTCCAGCTTACAGTGTCGATTCTGCTGCCTTTCAACGTTGCGCCGAGCTTTTTCAAATTCGACTTTAGAAATTCCTCCGCGGGATTTTTCGATTTTTGAGAGGAAGAAGTGACGAGAAGGACTGTGACAGGGACAATCTCGCTTGAGAACTGGAACATCGACTCGTCCTCACTTCCGTCAACCATCACGAAGCCTTCTGGCAAATCGATTGTATAGCCGAATTTCTGCGACGAAACTAGTTCCGCAGCGGAAAATGCAATTGAAATCACAAAAAACAAAACAAATGAAAAAATTTTACGCATAAACAAAATTATAACCTATAATTTCCGAATGAAAGAAAAAATCCCCATCGTCTACGAAAATGACGAAATCATAGTAATCAACAAACCATCTGGCATTGCGGTTCAGGGAGGCGAAGGAGTTGCCCATCCGCTCGACGAAGAACTCCCGAAACAGCTCGGATACAAAATCCATCTCGTCCACAGGCTCGACAAAGAAACGTGCGGGCTTATGGTCGTTGCGAAAAACGCGCAGTCGGCTTCAAAATGGATAAAGCTGATTGCAGGAAAGCTCGTCCAGAAAGAATACACAGCAATCTGCTTCGGGCTTCCGACCGTAAAAGGAAAAATCCAGAAATCAGGGAAAATCGAGGCGAGCGTGACGAAAGGCGAAAGGGAGCTTAGCGCGGTCACGAATTTTCAAGTTCTTTCGGAATGGAAAAAGGAATTTGAAAAGAAGAATGCCGAAACCGGCGAAATCAAAAAAGAAACTTTCCAGCTCGCAAAGCTTCATCTGGTGCTCGGAACAGGAAGGATGCACCAGATTCGAATCCACCTTGCGTCTGTTGGCGCACCGATTGTCGGCGACGACAGGCACGGTGACTTCAAAAAGAACAAATTCGCAAAGCAGAAAAAGCTCCTTCTGTGCTCGACAAAGCTCACGATTCCTTGCGGCGACGGAAAAACCAAAACGTTCGAGATAAATCCGCCTGAATATTTCGAGGAAACGAATCCGCAAGAAAACAAAGAGTAAAAGCCAAGCAAAAACTTAAAAAAACTAAACGGAGAAAAACAAAAAATGAAATTCCTTCACACCGGCGACTGGCATCTCGGAAAAACGCTCTACGACGTTTCGTTAATCGAAGACCAGAAGCATTTCATAAACCAGGTTCTTGAGATTTTTTCCGACGCTGAAAAAAACGAAGAGCCATACGACGCGCTCATCATTCCGGGGGATATTTACGACAGGTCTGTGCCGAGCGTTGCCGCAGTCAAATTGTTCAACAACTTTCTGAACGAAATGAACGACAGGTTCCCGAACATACACATTTTCATTCTGGCAGGAAACCACGACGGACCCGACAGAATGTCGTTCGCTTCAGAATTCCTTGAAAAATCGAACATCCACATCTGCACCGACGCACAAAAAATTCCGCAGGCAGTCGTGATAAACGGCGTTGCGGTCTATCAGATTCCTTTTCTGATTCCGGGGTGCTTCAAAGATGAACTTAAGGAGCAGAACGAGCTGTACAAACGCGCGACGGAAATGATAGCGGAAAGCCACGAAAAAAATCATCATGGTCTTCCGCTCGTTGTTTGTGCGCACGCGACTGTTTTTGGCGCAGACAACCCTGAGCTTTCGGTCGGAACGGCAGCTTCAATCGACCAAAGCCTTTTCGACGGATTCACATACACGGCACTCGGCCACATCCACAAATTCCAGCGTCTCTCGCGCGACGACAAGATGTTCTATTCAGGCTCACCGATTGCATACACGTTCGACGACGACGCTCCAAAATTCTTTCTTTCGGTGGAAATCGGAAGCGACGCGACAAAGCCTGAGCGCACGGAAAAAATTCCTGTTGACGTTCTCCATCCGCTAATCCGGCTGAAAGGAAAATTCGAGGATTTCAGGAGCAGCAGCGATTACGAAAAATACAAGAATTACTACATCGAAATAAAAAGCACGGACGCAACCCCTGTCCAGAACGCAAAGCAGCTTTTGCGCGAAAAGTACCCTCACCTGCTTTCATTCGTGCGCGACAAGATTCTTTCAATGGAAGAAAATGCGAATTTTGCAGAACGAAAAAGGATTCTAAAAGAAAACAAACAGAAAGCCGAGATTGAGCTCCTTAAGAAATTCCTGGAAGAAATTTACATTGAAGAAAAGGACGGGAAAAAAGTACTTGCGGAAAACGCAAAAATCCCGGAAAAACTCAAGCTGTTCGAAGAATTTTTTTCAGACGAGACGATTCAGGAGTAAAAAATGCGACCTATAAAACTAAGAATGAAGAATTTTGGACCATTCGAAAACGAAACTCTCGATTTTACGCAGGTAAAGCCTATGTTTCTAATCACGGGAAAGACCGGAAGCGGAAAATCCACGATTTTTGATGCGATGACATTCGCGCTTTACGGAAGCTATTCGGGCGCAAGAGGAAAGCTCACGCAAAAAGAGATGAAATCGAATTTCGCAAAGGTCGGAAGCGAGTCTTTTGTGGAATTCACTTTTTCGGTTCAGGACATAAAAGACGGAATGACGACGAAAACTTACAAAGTGAAGAGAATCGTCCCGTATGAATACGAAAACACGAAGGGAAAAATCGCAACGAAAGCTTCGGATGTCGAGCTTTATATGAAGGACAATGATGGAAGCTTTGTTCCGCTTCAGCTGAAAACGGCGGAAGAGCGGACAAAGGAAATTGCGAACAACATAATCGGCCTGCAGTACGACGAATTCAACCAGATTGTTCTTCTTCCGCAGGGAAAATTCTCGGAATTCCTCACCCAAACGTCGAGCAAAAGGGAGGAAACTCTCAAAAAGATTTTCCCGCTCGGAAAAATCGAAAGAGTGGTCGAAAAACTCAAGGAGAAAAAAGACGCATACAGCGAAAAACTCAAAGGATATGCCACAAGAATAGAAGAAATCACGAAAGACGGCGGCTCGGAAGAAAAATTCAAAGAGGAAATTGAAAAACTCGGCTCGAAAATTGCGAGTCTCGAAAAAGAAAGGGACGAAACGCAAAAAAGACTCCAAGAACTGACCATAGAAAAAACGAAAAAAGAGGAAAATCTAA
Source organism: Treponema sp. (assembly GCA_017525605.1). Taxonomy (GTDB): domain Bacteria; phylum Spirochaetota; class Spirochaetia; order Treponematales; family Treponemataceae; genus Treponema_D. Next base: position 14,721 of record JAFXSM010000028.1, read on the forward strand.
AAACTGCGGAAAAAATCGAAGAGACGAACAGAAAAATCGCAGAGCTTGAAAGCAAGCGGACCGAAATTGAAAATCTCTCCGAACGGATTGCAAAATCAAAGAAGGCAAAAGAGTTCGCTCCCGAAATCGAACGAAACAAATCGGAAAAGGAGCATCTGGAAAAAGCGGCTGGCAACTTTGATTCTGCAAAATCGGAATTGGAAGAAGCTAACAAAAACCTCGCCATTCTTTCTGAAAAAGAAGAGGAGATGAACAATCTCAAGGAAAAAAACAAAGCCGACAGCGCGGAACTTGAATCTTTGAAGAAAAAACTTGAGCAAGTGCAGAATCTTCTGGAAGCGAAAAAACAAAAAAAGCAGATTGAAGACGAAATCGAAGAATTCAAGAAAAGCACTCAAGAAAATGAAGAGCGGATCGAAGGATTCAGGATGAATCTGAAGAAAATCGCGAATCAGTTTGAAATAAATTATGAGAGCGAGGACACAATTCTCACTTCCCTGCTTGTAAAGCAACATGACGCGGACGAAAAAATCACCGCGAACGAAAACGAGCTTTTAATTCTCAAAAAAATCGATGCCGAAGAGAAAAAACTTTCCGAAGCCGAAAATGCGCTGAAAACTGCGGAAGAAAAATCGGAAGAGGAAAAACGAAGGCTGGAAACGAAAAAGCAAACTCTCGAACGGCTGAAAGAGACGCAGCGCGAATTCGAAATGAGCGAAAAAGCGGCATCCCTTGCAAAACATCTCAAAAGCGGATGCAAATGTCCTGTCTGCGGCTCGACGACGCACCCGGAGCCTGCGAAGCAAAGCGGAATCAGCGTTGAAGATGAAATTGAGGAACAGGAAAAGAGCGTAGAAGAAGCAGAAAAAGATTTTGAAAAGGCGAACGAGGTTCTTCTCAGCGCGAAAAAAGACAAGGAGCATCAGGAAAAAACGGTCGCGGATTTGAAATCAGCTTCAAAATGCGGTCTTTCGATTTCCGATGTCGAAAAAATTCTTTCGGAGCTTAAAAAATCAAAAGGCGAAATTCAATCCAGCTACGAAGAAGCATGCGCAATTTCCAAGAGCCTCAAAACAGAGCTTGAAGTTCAGAAAAACAACAAAGACACGGAATCGACACTGAACGCAAGACTTGAAAAGGCAAACGGAATAATTGAGGAGCAGGAAAAGAACATTTCCGGCGACAAAAACGAGGACGTTGCACAAATCAAAGCGAAAATCGAAACGACAGAAGCCGATGTCAAAAAGAACAGTGCCGAGACGGAGAAATTCGACAAAGATTTCGGAGAAGCGAAAAATACTGTGCGCGATTGCGAAGTCAGAAAAACACAGACGGAAAAAACGCTTGCAGAAGCGACGCAGCGCAAAGCTGATGCGCAAAAAGCTCTCGACGAGAAAATCGAATCCTCGGACTTCACAAGCGAAGAAGAAATCGTTTCGCAGATTATGGAGAACGACGAGTCGGAAGAAAAGAGAATTGCAGACTGGAGAACGGAACTCGAAAGTCTTAAAACGCTTGTCTCCAGCACAAAAATTGACGAATCAATCGATGAGATAAAAGACGAAATCGCAAAAATCAAATCCGAACTGGAAAAGACGGAGCTTCAAAACGCCGACTTCACAAAAAAAATCAATGATTTTCATGGTGAAAAGAGGTCGAAGGAAGACACACTTTCAGAACTGCAAAAGACATCGGCTCTGCACGGAAAACTTTTGAAGGAAAGCGAGATATACATTTCGCTCTACAAGGATTTGAACGGCGAGACAGGCAAAAAAAATCTTTTCACATCGTGGATTCTTGCGACGAATTTCTCGGAAGTCGTCGATTATGCGAACAGCCGCTTCCTTGAGCTTTCGGGCGGAAGATATCAGTTCAATATCAATGCGACGAAAGCGGCAGGAAAACACGGTCTGGACATCGCGATTAACGACGCAGAAATCGGCGACAGAGCCCCAGCAACGCTGTCCGGCGGAGAGACATTCCAGGCGTCGATCAGCCTCGCGCTCGCGCTCACCGATGTCATCTGCCAGCACTCAGGCGGAATACGTCTCGACTCGCTTTTCATCGACGAGGGATTCGGCTCGCTTGACCAGGAATCGCTCGACAAGGCGATTGCGACTCTCAAAAAAATCCAGGAGCACAAGATTGTCGGCGTGATATCACACGTTGACGCGATGGGAACAGAAATAAAATCGCATGTAGTCGTCCACAAAGGAAACGAAATGGAGGAACACTCGAAAATCGAAATCGAGAATCTTGAGTAGATTTTCTTTCCGGCACATGATGAAAATCAAATGACAAAAAAAGGCGTGGCAAGCATTTCACTTACCACGCCTTTTTCATTTCAAGCGCAATTGATATTTAACTGCACTATGATTTTTTTTAGCGAACACCGCCATAAGTTGCGATGAAGACACCAGCTGCGATTGCAGTTCCAATAACGCCGGAAACGTTTGGTCCCATAGCGTTCATCAAAATGAAGTTCGTAGGGTCTTCGCTCTGCGCAACCTTGTGTGCAACGCGGGCAGCCATTGGAACGGCAGAAACACCTGCAGAACCGATGAGCGGATTGAGCTTTTTGTCTTTCGGCATGAACAAGTTCATGATGTGGGCCATGCAGATACCGCCGGCTGTAGCAACGCCGAATGCGACAAGTCCGAGGATGATGATACCGACAGATTCCCACTTGATAATCTTCTCTGGAGTCATCTGAGAACCAACGCCAAGAGAAAGGAGGATTGAAACGATGTTCATCAATTCGTTCTCCATTGTCTTAGACAAGCGTGTAGCCGCACCAGATTCCTTCACGAAGTTACCGAATGCGAGACATCCGATGAGCGGAGCTGCAGGAGGCAACAAGAGGATTGTCAAAAGGAGAAGCATCATCGGGAAGAGGATTTTCTCTGCCTTTGAAACCTGGCGTGGGTTAGGCATGTGAGTCGTTCTCTGCTTCTTTGTTGTGAGAAGCTTCATGATTGGAGGCTGAATCATCGGAACGAGAGCCATGTAAGAGTACGCAGCAACTGCGATTACAGCCATAAGCTCAGGAGCGAGTTTTCCAGAAACGTAGATTGACGTAGGACCGTCTGCACCACCGATGATTGCGATAGCACAAGCCTGCATGATGTTGTAGTTGAGTCCGAAGATGTTGAGGACTGCAACACCGAACAATGTGAAGAATACGCCGAACTGAGCAGCGCCACCGAGCAATGCAGTCTTAGGGTTTGCAATGAGCGGACCGAAGTCTGTCATAGCACCGATTCCCATGAAGATGAGCATCGGGAAGAACTCGTTGCCGACACCTGACTTGTAGATGATTGCGAGCATTCCGTCCGGGAGATTTCCCATTCCGGCACCGACAGCATTTACAAGGATTGTTCCGAATCCGATTGGAATCAGGAGAAGCGGCTCGAATCCACGTCCAGCACCGAGATAAACGATGAGGAATCCGATACACATCATAAGGAATGACTGCCAACCAGGAGCAGTTCCCCAGTCCTTCACGCGGTTCTCTGATTCTTCGACGATTTTTGACAAAGTCTCATCGTTTGCGTTAGGGTCCTGAATGGCAACTCTGAGTTTGTTGATTGTAGTCTTAGGCTCATGGTTTTCCTCAGTTGTGAGCTCCTGAACCTTTGCCATCATAGAATTGTACTCTTCCTGAGAAGATGGCTGCTTGTAGAGGTCGATATCATCGGCATCTGTCTTAGCAGGAGCACCTTTAGTAGAGATAATCTTTGAGATTCCAGTAGATTCCCAAATTCCCTTCAAGAATTTCACAGGGTCGATGTTAGGGATTCCGTCACTGCCCTTGATTTTTCTTGAAAGACCAGTTGTTTCCTCTGAAGAAGCAGCTTCAGGAGCTGCAGTCTCAGCAACCTCAGTTGCAGCAGCAGCTTCCTCTGACTGTGCAAAAACATTAGAACCAACGCTCAAAACAAACGCGATTCCCATGATTGCAAGAGATACACCAAGAACTTGTTTTTTAAAATTCTTTTGCAAATCCATTTTTATAAGTTTCCTTTCCTAGCGAACAAAATTACTGAACAGAAGCGACCTGCTGTCCGTTAGCAACCTGTGTGCCCGTAGCAGCGATGAAGTGGATTTTTCCAGAAGCACCAGCTTTGATTTCAAGTTCCATCTTCATTGACTCGATGATGATTACTGTTGTGTCAGCATCAACTGTAGCGCCTTCCGCAACAGCATACTTGAGCAAAGTACCAGCAACCGGAGCGTTTACAGCCTTTCCGCCAGCAGGAGCAGCGGCAGCAGGAGCAGCAGCAGGTGCAGCCGCCGGAGCTGGAGCTGGAGCAGCAGCCTTGACGACACCACCGATTGTAGCGATTGTCTGTCCGTTCTGAATCTGAGTTCCTGTAGGAACTGTGTATGTGATTGTACCGTCAGCAGGAGACTTAACCTCAAGTTCCATCTTCATTGACTCGACGATGATGATTGTCTGTCCCTTTGTGACTTTTGTGCCGTTTGCGAAGCACTGCTTGAGCAATGTACCAGCGACAGGAGCCTTAACATCCTCTCCGCCGACAGAAACTGGAGCAGCAGCAGGAGCAGCACCGGCAGCACCGAACTGAACGTCATAAGAAGTTCCGTTTACTGTGACTGAAGAACCGTTTGCAGAAACCTGATAAGCTGTTCCGTTTACTGTGACTGTGTAAGAGCCGTTTGCAGACTTAGCAGCAGCAGGTGCAGCCTTGACAGCGAATGTACTTTCAGCATCGACAGGACCGTTAGCGCGAGTCTCGAAGAACTTAGTAGCAACTTTCGGGAACATAGCGTATGTGAGAACGTCCTCGATAGAACCGTTTCCGCCGTTCTTCTTTGACTCCTCAACCATTTTGTCCCACTCCGGCTCGATTTTGTCAGCCGGGCGGCAAGTGATAGCTTCGTCCATCTTGTTCTGCTCAAGTGCCTTCTTGACGAGGTCAGCGTTTGGAGCAGCCGGAACCTTTCCGTATTTTCCGACGAGGAGGTCGCGGAATTCCTGAGTGAGGTTGTTGTAGCGTCCGAAGAGAACGTTGAATACAGCCTGTGTACCGACAATCTGAGATGTAGGTGTAACGAGAGGAACGTATCCGACATCCTTCTGAACGAGAGGGATTTCCTTCAATACATCGTCAATCTTGTCAGAAGCACCCTGCTGCTTGAGCTGGTTCTCAAGGTTAGAGAGCATTCCGCCTGGAACCTGAGACTTCAAGATGCGAGTGTCAGCTCCGAGGAACTTAGACTCAAGTGAAGAATAGTGCTTGCGGATATCGCGGAAGTAAGCTGCGATTTCGAGCAATGCGCTGATGTCGAGACCTGTGTCATACTCAGTTCCCTTGAGCATCTCGACGATTGTCTCTGTCGGAGAGTGAGAAGTTCCCATTGCCATAGCAGAAATTGCAGTGTCGAGAACGTCAGCACCAGCCTCTGCAGCCTTCAAGAGAGTTGCGACAGAAAGACCAGTAGTTGCGTGCGAGTGGATTTCAACAGGAAGGTCACACTTTGATTTGATTGCCTTTACGAGGTCGTATGCTTCATACGGCTTGAGCAAACCAGACATATCCTTGATACAGATTGAGTCTGCGCCGAAATCAGCATAAGTCTTTGCAAGGTCAGCGTAGATTTCTTTTGTGTGATATGGAGTCGTTGCATAAGAGATAGCCATCTGAACATGCTTTCCAGTAGCTTTAGCAGCCTTTGTAGCGCGCTCAAGGTTTCTTGGGTCGTTACAAGCATCGAAGATTCTGAATACATCGACACCAGTTTTTGCAGCGTGCTCAACGAACTTGTCGACAACATCATCAGCGTAGTGGCGGTATCCGAGCAAGTTCTGTCCGCGCAGGAGCATCATGATTTTTGTGTTCGGCATTGCAGCGTGCAATTTGCGGAGGCGTTCCCATGGGTCTTCGTTCAAGAAGCGGATACAAGAATCGTAAGTAGCTCCGCCCCATGCCTCAGCTGCCCAGTAGCCGATTTTGTCAAGTTTTGGTGCGATTGGCAGCATATCCGCCAAAGTCATGCGAGTTGCGTGAAGAGACTGTGTAGCATCACGCAAAACAAGTTCAGAAATACCAATTTTGTTAGCCATTTTCTAAAAACTCCTGAAAATAAGTGTTAGTTGTTTTTCTCGTGCAATGCAGTTGCGATCGCAGCAACTATTGCTTTTTCATCCACTGCAGGCGTTGCCGCAGCCACCGGTGTCTCTGCTTTAGTCGCAACCTGATCGAGCTTGAATGCATGAACAGCAGTTCTGAGAAGATTCATACAAGCGATAAGGATTACGAGGAAAGAGAAGACAACAAGCATACCGAGCACAGTAAGAATTGCACTCTGTGTCAGCATTTCAGCTATTGTCATAAAGTCCTCCAAAAAGGTTTTACCAAAAAAAAATAAGATTTTTAAAATTATAAAAGAAAAGATTCCTTTACTCAATTAATCGAATCTCTAAAAAGTCACGGAAAGTGAGTTTTTAGAGATTTCCGTTATTTCGTCGTGAATTTTATCGCTCCGTCCCAATTCTCAGGCGGGTTGGCAATGAAATCGGCACAGCGTTCTTTCATCAGTTTTGCGGCCTTGTCATCCTTTACTTCAAGAAGGCACTTCTCAAAATATTCTTTCGCAAGATTGAATATTCCCTGCCTGTAAAGCGAAAATCCCTTTTTGTAGCAGTCCCTGTACTTCGGCGAAAATTCCTCGATGCTCCTGTCAACTCCGTAAATCGGAACAGGCGTAGATTTTCCCTTCACGCGAACGTCGTCAAGATGCCTGAAAACAAAAGTGTCGCACTGCAGATTCTCCTCGATGTCCTTCTTCACCGAATCGCTCACGAGAATCATCGAGCCGTAGGTTTTCGTAAGCCCCTCAAGGCGGGACGCGAGGTTAACGTTGTCGCCGATTACCGTGTAGCTCGTCCTGTCCTTCGAGCCGAGAGAGCCGACCGTCAAATCCCCGTAGTTTATTCCGATTCCGATGTCGAATTTCATGCCAGAAGGCAGAATCAAATCCCCGAGCGGAACGGACGCAAGTGCCTCGCGCATCTCGTATGCAGCGGCAACGACGCGCCGAGTGTTGTCCTCGTAGGAGACAGGCGCACCGAAAAGTGCCATTATCGCGTCCCCGATGAATTTGTCGATTGTGCCGCCATGTTTTTTTATGATGTCGCACATTATCGTAAAATATCTGTTCAGAAACGAAATCATGACTTCCGGCTTGTTGCACTCGGAAATGTTCGTAAACGAGCGGATGTCGCTGAACAAAACCGCGACCGGGCGTTTTTCGCCGAGAGCGGTCTCCTTCCCCTGCGAGTCGGCAGTGCTTATTCCGTTGACGTAAGAATCGATTACCTCGTCAGGAACGAAAAGGCTGAACGCCTTACGGATTCTGTTCTCGACGAAAATCTTCTGTTTTATCATCAGAACCTTGTCGAAAAGGACGCTCGCATTCTCGCAGCAGAAATTGAAAAGCGAAGTCTGCGCGGAGCTGAAATTCCCGCCGCGGAGGACATGAATAACGCCGTACTCACGCCCCTCAGCGTTCAGAAGCTTTGCGCTTAGGTAAGCCGAGAGCGGAACGCCGTCCGTCTTGAACGTGTCGAGGTTCACTTTCGGCTCGAAGAACTGCGGAACCATCATCGAAAGGCTCGAATCAAGGTCGAGGTCCTCAAAATCGCTCATGCAGACCTTTATGAAATCTTCTTTTTCCTCGTCGGAAATATTCTGCGAGGCGACGACGTACGAATGAGGCCCGTTATTTTCGACAAGACTCAGCGAAACAATCGGAGACGACATGAATTCCGCAATGAACGAAAGGAATTCCGCAACGACGCTCTCGACAGACTCCATTTCATTCATCATCGAAAAAAGCGACGTGACGATTTTGTTTTTCAGCCTCAACTCCGCATTTATTTCGGAACTGATTACGACGAGTTTTTTGTCGTTCATCACTTTTTTCGTCTGAATCACGTCCGCCTGGTCAAGCAGTTCACCGTTCGAAGAAGCGATGTCGAAAAGTTCCTCTACGCTCAGAATCAGTGCTTTCTGGTCGAGCCGCACAAAAAGATTCGCCCCGCACGAATATGCGAATTCCTCGTCAAAAGAATCCTCCGTGTTCGAATACATTCCGATTGCGAGATTCTCAAAGCACGGAATCGAGCGTATGAGCTTTACGAAATCGAAGCTCGACGGCTCCTCAAAAGCGGAATTCAAAAGAAGAATATTCGGCATGAAGTCGAACAAAGAATCCACGAGGTTGCCCAAATCAGTTTCGAATCTCATTGCGGCATCGTCCTCGAAGGTCTTCTTGAAAATGCGCTGAACAGTCGATGAATTTTCAACAATAAGGATTTTTTTTCTCATTTCTCACTTCCCTCCAAAAGCGACTTTACGGAATCAAGGAGATTTCCGCGCCTGAAATCCGTCTTTGAGATGAACGCGTTCGCCCCCGCATCGATGAAAGACTCCTTTGCGGACAAATCGGAAGAGACGATAACGACAGGAATGCTCTTGTAATTTTCCATAAGGCGGAGGTTTTCAAGAAGCACGAGGCCGTTCATACGAGGCATGTCCTTGTCGCTCAGAATCAGGTCGTACTGCTTCGACTTCACGCGCTCAATAGCATTGATTCCGTCAACAGCGCAATCGACTGAGTATCCGCCGCTCGAAAGAATCGACTTCTCAATCTGCCTCGTAGTCTCGGAGTCATCGACGACAAGAATCTTGTAGATTTTCTGCTTCGTGTTCGCCTCGTAAAGCTTTATGTCGTAGCCGCGGAGTTTTTTGAATCGAGTGATGATTTCAGGAACGTAGAGAATCGGAACGATGTCGTAATGCTCGTCAAAAACGATTCCCTGCAGAATCTTGAAATTCTTCAGCGCCTGCGGAAGCGGCTTGACAACAAGGGATGCGTAACGCTGAACGCTCTCGACGACGATTCCAATCTGCTGCTCCATGAATTCCGCAATCAGAATCGTGTCCGCCTCGGTCTGCTTCATCATTTTCTGCTCCTTGAAAAGCGAAGAAAGCGAATAGACAGGAATAAGATTGCTGTTCAGCCTGATGTAATTCTGGTTCTGCAGATTGATGTATTCGGATTTGTTCCTGTAGATGATGTCAACGAGATGCTGGGACGGAATCAGATATTTTTCCTGGTTCGAAGTGACGAAAAGCCCCTGCATCGTAGCAAGCGAAAGCGGGAATTTCAAAAAGAAAGTCGTCCCCTTCCCGCGCTCTGATTCGATTGAGATTCGCCCCTTGATTTTTTCCACAATCGTCCATACGACATCAAGACCGACACCGCGCCCCGAAAGTTCCGAAACTTCGTCTTTGGTCGAGAACCCCGACATGAAAAGGAACTGGACAAGCTCCCTGTCACTCATCGTTTTGATTTCGTCTGTGCGCTCCGGGTATTTCTCGACGGCCTTCTTCCTTATTTTTTCATAATCAAGCCCCTTTCCGTCATCGCATATCGTGATTTCGACGAATTTCGAGTCCGCCTTGCAACGGATTGAAATCGTGCCCTCCTCGCTTTTTCCGGCCTTCACGCGCTCCTCGGGCATCTCAAGCCCGTGGTCGAGCGAATTCCTGACAAGATGAATGAGGATGTCGGAAAGATATTCAAGGACGACCTTATCAAGCGCAATGTCGGTCTCGGGGATGTCTGCGCGGACTTTTTTCGACAGCTGCATCGCCTCAATGCTGATTGAGTTCTCAATCGGGGAAAGCACGCGCGAAAGCGGAAGCATACGCAAATCGAAAACCTGCTCCTGAACGGAGAAAATCGTGGTCTCAAGAGAAGCGATATCGGATTCGAGCTGCTTGCGGAGACGCACAATCTCGTTGTTCCCCGTTTTCTCCTCGATTGCACGGAGCGAATCAAGTTGGTGCTTCAAGCGGAATTCCTTGATGAGCATGTCGTCGAACGAAGGGATTATCTCGTTGACCTTTCGGAGCTTGACCCTGATTGACTGAACTTCGGAAATATTCTCCGCATCCTCGTCATCGTCATCAAGAATCTGGATATTCTGGCTGCGCTTGATTTCTTTCTCCACGTCCTCGATGCTGAAAAGCTCGCCCGCACCGATTTTGTCGCAATACGTCACATAGAGCGTCACGTCTGTTTCGTCGGTGCCTTTCTTTTCGATGTCGGAAATGCAGGACTCGATTTTGTCGGCGACAAGGAACACGAGCCTGACGAGCCTGTCCGAGACTTTCACGCGGCCGTCCTTCACGCCCTTGTAGATATCCTCGACAGAATGCGAAAGACGTTCGATTGACTCGTATCCGAGCATCCTCGAATTTCCCTTCAGCGTATGCAGATTCCGAAGAAGCTCCGAAAGCAAATCCTGATTTATCGTGTCCGACTTCAGAGCAATCACGGCTTTCTTGATTTTCTCGACAAGCTCAAGCGACTCCGAAAGATAGCTGTCTGTTATATCTTCTGATATACGTGGCATATATTTTCCTCATTTTTTCAATCATTTTTTTCAATCATTTTGTCTTCACAAAATAGAACACATCGCCGTCCGAGATTTTCCGTAAGCCCTCAGGCGTCATCGAAGAATCCACCTGGGCAATCTCATTCATCGAAACGAAAATAATTCCGCCGTCGGCAAGGTAATTTTCCGACAGGACTTTCAGGATTTTCGCCCGCGTCTCCCTCGAAAAATAGATGAAGACATTGCGGACGAAAATTATGTCCTGCTTTTCTATTATGCTCTTCTCCTTCTCGATTTTCGCAAGGTTTATCCGCTTCGTCGCAATCTTCGACCGCATCGTTTCGTCGAATTCAATCTCGCCATTCTGATTGATGTACTTCTGGACAAGGTAGCGGTATTTCTCGCCGTCGCCGGGACGGAGAAGAGATGCCTTGAAAACGCCGCTCCTGCATTTTTTCAGCACGGCAGTATTTATGTCGCTCGCAAGGATTTCGGATTTCACATGGCAGCTTGAGGCAAGAAGAAGAAGCGAATACGCCTCCGCCCCCTCCGAGCAAGCCGCGCTCCAGATTTTTATCGGCTTTGTTCCGTTCCTGTTAATCCACTCCGGGAAAAATCTCTGTTTCAGAAGGTCAAACTGCTTCTCCTCGCGGAAAAAATACGTCTCGTTGACGGTCGAGCCGTTCACAAGCTCTTCAAGCTCGTTCGTGTCGCTCTGGATTTTCAGAAAGTAGTTCCGAAAACTTCCGATTGCCTTGATTTTTTTCTCGATAAATTTACCGATGCCGGACTTGTGGCTTTCGAGAGGAATTATTCCGATTTTTTCAGTTATGAACGACACGATTTTCTCAAGTTCGAATTCATTCATGAACAAGCTCCCGTATTCGAGCAGGAATATCACCACGCGGGAGAATTTCCTTCGCTCCGCCAACCTCGATGGCAGCGGCAGGCATTCCAAAGACGGTGCAGGTTGATTTGTCCTCGGCGATTGTGAAACCTCCGCCGTCAACAATTTTTTTGCATCCGTCAGCACCGTCGCGCCCCATTCCCGTCAGAAGAACGGCAAGGCACGCTTTTTTGTAATGCTCTGCCGCGCTTGAGAACATCCTGTTCACGGCAGGGCGCAGAAAACGCTCTGGGGGGTCGTCGGATATTTTCAGGACAGGATTTCCGTTCGGCTTGACACGCGCAACCAGAAGATGCCTGTCCGCCGGTGCCATGTAGACGCATCCGGGAACAGCCTCCTCCCCGTCGCAAGCGATTTTCACATTCAGGTTCGGGCAAGTCTCGTCAAGCCAGCGCACCATCGTCTTGTCCGCGCCGACTTCAATATGCTGCGTGTACAGAATCGGAACCGGAAAAGACTCGCCGAGATGAGAAAGCAAATACGAAACGGCAGTCGGGCCTCCGGTCGAAGCTCCGATACAAAGAACCTTGAACGAATTGAAAGAAGGCTCTGAATTTTTTCGCGGCACTGAATTTTTCGACGATGAAGCTTTATTTTTTAAAGAAGAAACCGGATTCGAAGGGCAAGAACTTTTCAGTTTTTCGCTCAGCTTCCTGAAAAATGCGGAATCAAAATCCTTCACATTCGGCTTACGAAGAAAAACTGCTCCGACATCGAACGCGCAGGAAGAATCACGGGTGTTTTCAGAAAGCACGATTGACGGGATTTTCAGCTGGCAGACAAAAATGGAAGCCGCTTCGATTCCGTTCATTTCAGGCATATCGAAATCGAGCAATGCGACATCGACTTTTGACGAGCGCGCAAAATCGAGAGCCTTTCTTCCGGTCGAGACTGCGCAGACAACCTGAAACCCCGGAATTTTCTCGAGATTTTGGGAGAGAATCGTCCTTACAATCGCAGAATCATCGGCAATGAGGATTCTCACAATAAACCTCCTGAAAAAAACCTTCGCAAAAGCGAATCCGGCGAGACGAGAACCTGCTTGCGACCGTCCTTATCAAAACGGACAGCGCAGATTCCGCACTCAGAAAGCCTTGTCCTGATTCCGTTCGGGAAAACATGAAGCTCGCCCAAATCAATCTCGTAGCTGCTTATGTTCCCCGTAAGAGAGAGCGCGAGGTTCCCGGTCGCAGGAAGCGCAGTCTCCGTGCTTTCGACGACCTGCCTTCCGACATCGTCCGCAAAATCCCTTGCGTTCAGGACAATCACGGCATTCGCACTTCCGACCGCAACGCAGCCGAATTCTTTCTCAAGAAGATTCCCGATGAAAATATGCGGAAGAGTCTCCCTGTTGAAAACGATTTTCTTTGAATCTTTCGGCACGCTCAGATAAATTCCCGAAACGATGTATTCGCTCGGAATGAGAAAATCCGTGTTGTCGTAAAAAACGCAAGTGAAATGACGCTTCATCAGTTCCCCAAATCCTTTAAGAGCAATGCCTCGAACGTATCCGGGTTCAAGACCGGAATTTCCTCATGATTGTAGTCGATTGTTCCGAGAACGACCCTGTCATCATCAAGCCCCGGAATCAGATGAAGGTCGTCGCTTTCCGTGTCGCAGAAAAAAAGAATGTCCGAAATGTGCAGCGAAAGCTTGTCATCCGACCTATTGAACACGAGAAAAAGCGAGGAGTCGATTGTGGCATCGTTTCCTTCCTCGATAATCGGAACAGGATTCAGCACCGTGAAAGGCTCGCCGCGCCTGTTCATCACGCCCTCGACATACGACGGCAAAAAAGGCAGCTTGTAGATTTTCACGTCGCGGATGATTTCATCGACAGCAGAGGACTTTATCGCATATTTTCTTCCGAGAATCGAGAACACGAGCCAAGTGATTTTTTCCCTGACTTTCTCCGCTTCAGTTTTCCCCGAAAGCCCCTCATTCTCTATTTCCTTGACAACGCTCTCATTCATCTGCGCCTCCAACTTCGTCCGAAAGTTTCTTCGAGCTAAGCTCCTCCGCAATTCCCTGAACGACCTGAGCCGCAGCCGATATATTTTCAGTTGACTGGGTGAAATTCTCGACGCCGGTCGCAATCTGCTTCAAAGTCGCAAGCATCTGCTCGGACGCGACTGCCTGCTGCTGGATTATCGAAGTGATGTCCTCCGCGCTCGTCGCAGTGATTTCAGACGCGTTACGGATGCTCTCGAATTTCTGCTCAAGCTCCTTCGCGCATTCGCACCCCTCGTTGATTTTCTCGGTTCCGCTTTCGGAAGCAAGAATGAGGCTGTCCGAACTCTGCTGGATTTCAGTTATGCGCGACTTGATTTCTTTCGTGCCGTCAATGATTCCGTCCGCCAAACGCCTGATTTCCGTCGCGACGATGTGGAAATTCTTTCCGGCCTCGCCCGCGCTCGATGCCTCAAGCTCCGCATTGAACGCGATGATTTTCGCCTGGTCAGCGACGGAATTGATGAGCGTAACGATATCCCAAATGTTCTCGATTTTTTCTCCGAGCGACTTGATTCCTTTTATCGTGTTCTGGTTCGCATCGAAAATGTCGTGCAACTTCTCCAAGTTTTTCCCAAGCGACTCCACGCCGGATATGACATCGGAGGAAGTCTTGTGCGCAACGGCAGAAACGTCCTTTATTTTCACCGAAATGCTCTCGGAAAGATTGTTCGTGTCCTCCATCGTGGCGACCATCTCTTTTACCGACGCGCTCTGGTCCTGGCTCGTCGCCGCATTTTCCTTTGTCGCGGTCGCAAGGTTCAGTGTCTCCGCATGAAGCTTGTCGCCGAGAACGCGCTCCGCCATCTTCATTTTGTTCATCGAAATCGCATTGATTACGACGCAGCAGAAAATCAAGACTATCGTGATGAGAATCGTGAGCGAGAACCATTTCTTGAAGTCGCCCGTAAAGTCGGAAATCGGGCCTTCCGCAACTATGAACCACGGATAATTGCTGAATCTCTTCACCGCATAATAATTGTTGCCTATTACCTCGTATTTTTCCTCGCCGTCAAAATAAGAAGACTCATCTTCCTTCGCGGAAATCTTGGAATGGCTGAAATATTTTTCGGAAAGGACATACTGCTTGTTGCTGTTCGAAATATAAGTTCCGTCAACGTTGACTTTCTCGCTTATCGAGTTGTCGGAAATCAGTACGCCGCTCGTCGCATCCGAAAAATAGTCGAGGAGAATCACGAAACCGGAAATCGCATAGACGCTTCCGACATCATCGTACACAGCCTCCGTTATGAACATCACCTTGTCGCCGAAATGCTCGTCATACCGCACGATGCCGCCAGGATTTCCCTCCGCATCGACGGCAGTCTGATACCAGTCCATTGTCGTCACGTCAAAACCGATTCCGACTTCCCAATCATCGCTCGACACGAAAAATCCGCCCTCGTCAGGAGTTTCCACAGTCGCGAAAAAATACGTCGTGTCGTCGTTCACCAATGCCGCGTTCTTTAGAATGTTTTCTACCGTCCTTTTATTTCTTGACGCAAGGGCTTCCACATTGACCATCTCAAGCGAGCGGACTTTCCCGATGAGATAAGAGTCGCACGAAACGTCCTCGTTTTCGACAAACGCCTTTACCCTTTCGATGACATTCCGCTTTATGAGAGTCGCCGTGACATTATTGAACGAGAAGCTTACGAAAACACCGACCAAGAGCATCGGTATCAGCACCAAAAGAAACTGCTTCGGTGACATCGAAATCATTTTTTTGAATTTCATCTTGTACCCCAATTATTTTGAATCCATTAAATCTAAATCTTTATCTTTATTTGTTGAGTTCCTGTGCGACCAAACGGAGATTCTCCGCCGTGACAGAAATGCTTTCGGTTGCCTGGAAGAAGCTGTCAACGCCGGAAGCAATCTGCTTTATCGTCGTAAGAATCTGGTTCGAAGAGACAACCTGCTGCTTGACGATTGACTCGATGTCGTCCGCGCTTGCCGCAGTCATCTCCGAAGAATTCTTTATGCTGTTGAATTTCTCCTCAAGCTTCCTTGCGCTTCCGTAGCCTTCCTTGATTTTCTCGGTTCCGTTCTCGGAAGCAAGGATAAGGCAGTCAGAGCTTTGCTGAATCTCATTTATGCGCTCTTTGATTTCTTTCGTGCCGTCAATGATTCCGTCCGAAAGCCGCCTGATTTCAGTCGCGACGATGTGGAAATTCTTTCCGGCCTCGCCCGCGCTCGATGCCTCAAGCTCCGCGTTGAACGCGATGATTTTCGCCTGATCAGCAACGGAATTGATGAGCGAGACGATTTCCCAAATGTTCTCGATTTTCTCGCCGAGTTCCTTTATTCCGTTAATCGTGTTCTGGTTAGCGTCGAAAATCTCATGGAGCTGCTCGACGTTTTTCGAAAGCGCGTTAACGCCGTCCAGAACGTCGTCGGAAGTCTTGTTCGCAATCGACGCGACATCGGATATTTTCGTGGAGATATTGCCGGAAAGCTCGTTGTTGTCTTCCATCGTGGCGACAATTTCCTTTATCGACGCGCTCTGGTCGTGGCTCGTGGCGGCATTCTCTTTTGCGGCAACGGCGAGCGTCTGCGTCTCGTTCGCAACTTTCTCTCCGAGGACTTTCTCTTTTGCCCTCATCGAACGCAGGAAGAGGCTTATGAGAAGGCTTCCGATTACCGCGAAAATGACAACGGCAACGACAATCGCAAACGCCATCTTCTTGAAGAACGAATTGAAATCCGAAACAGGGCCTTCGACAACGGCGAACCACGGGGAATTTCCGATTTTCTTGACCGCATAGAACCTGTGCCCGACGATGAAGGATTTCTGCTCACCGTCAAGATACTCTCCCTGCGAATAGAAATCGTCGATATTCGAGTCGTCAAAATAGTTCGCATTGAAAATTTTCGACTCGTCCTTGCACGAAAGATATGTGCCGTCGAACGTGATGATATTGACAATTGAATTTTTTGAAAGATTGATATTGCGAACCAAATCCGCAAGCCCGTTCAGCGTGATGTCAAGACCAGCAACGCCGAGAACTTTTCCGTTGTCAGAAATCGACTCCGAAAAAGTGATGCAGACCGAGCCGGT
This sequence comes from Treponema sp., assembly GCA_017525605.1. Taxonomy (GTDB): domain Bacteria; phylum Spirochaetota; class Spirochaetia; order Treponematales; family Treponemataceae; genus Treponema_D. Next base: position 31,131 of record JAFXSM010000028.1, read on the forward strand.
CCTGTCATCGAGATACGGGTCGCAGTAAGTGAAAACTCCGTTATTTGCAACGGCGGCATGAAACCACGGCCTGTCGCGAGGCTCCCAATCGTCATCAGGAACCCAATGCGGATGAATCAGAAAAAAACCTTTCTTGGAAAACCGCGAAGCATCGGTCGCATAGTAGAAAGCCGCATCGTCCGACAAATCCTCGCAAAGACCGTCCAACACTTTCTGAAGAACAACTTTGTCATGGTTCGCGCGCACGATTGAAGACCAGTTCGCCAGTTTCTGCACGCTCGGCTCAAGAATGTCCAGAACCTCGGAACTAAGCTCGTTCACGACACTAGTAGCTTTGTCGGCAAGAGATTCGTTTATGATTTTATTTGTGACAAAAACAAAAGAAACGCACGCAAAGATGGCAATCATCGCCATCGGCAAAAAACTTACAATGAATTGTTTTGGATGAAACTTAAACATTTTTCTCATAAATTCATTGTAAGTTTTTATTTCACAAAATGGAACTGAAAATTTTAAACAATGTTAGAACAAATCTGACATTCCGTACAATTTTCCGCGTGAAAGCTCACCGCTCTTCAGCTTTTCGGAAAGTTTTTCGAGCGCGACGACAGAGCCACGGGCAAAACCTTCACGGCTTCGTGCGGTGTGCGTCAGCTCAATCGTATCGGCAGGCGAGTCGAAGAACACTTTGTGAGTTCCTGGAACACGGCCGATGCGCGTTGAAGAGACATGAAGCTGCTCCGGCTTCGGCCTGTCATGGAACGCATCGATGACCATCTCGGTCTTCGTTTTATTTCCGAGCATGACGCGGCGTGCAACCTCAAGCGCAGTCCCCGACGGAGAATCCGCTTTCTGGTTGTGATGCGCCTCCCAAACTGCAACGTCATATTCAGAATACTCCGACATGATTCTTGCTGCTTCCTCGACGATTTTATAGAACATATTCACGCCGATAGAAAAATTCGACGAGCGCATCGCAATTCCGTTCGTCTGCGCAAGAAGGGCTTCAATCTCTGGCTCGCTTTTTGCCCAGCCGGTCGTTCCGATTACGAGAGGAAGACCAAGCGGAATGAGCGCCTTCAAATTTCCGATGACGGCGGACGGATGGGAGAATTCGATAACGCCTTCCGCACCCGATTTTTTGACAGCCTCGGCAACGGCGTTTCCGTCCCCGGCAGGAACTACGTCAGTCGCATCGGAAGCTGCAACATCGACAGTCGCGACAATCTCATGCCCCATCTCTTTTGCAAGCGAGGCTATCATGTGACCCATTTTTCCATAACCGACAAGCGCGATTTTCATATTTTTCACTCCGTTTTTTATATGTCAAATACTGAACAAATGCAAAATGCAAAAGTTCAATATTTGCACTATCTGTTTCTATTATTTGAACAATGCTGAATGCAATACCTGGACAACATTATTGGTCTGCTCGGAATCGACGAGCATGGAGATGTTGACTTTGCTTGCGCCCTGGGAAATCATCTGGACGTTGATTCCTTCTTTGTTCAACGCGGCAAATGCATCTGAAAGAATTGAAGAGCTGTGCGAAGCGTCGCAAATCAATGTGACGATTGACTTTGAAGTCTTCACAGTGACATCGGCGACGCGCCTCAAGTCTTCCATAAGACCGTCGAGATTCGCTTTCGTGTTCACCGTGAGCGATACCGAAACTTCCGAAGTCGCAATCACATCGATTGAAATATTCCATTTGAGGAACTGGTTGAAGATATGCGCAAGGAACCCAGCCGCACCGAACATTCCTGAAGACTGAATATCGATGAGCGTGACGTTCTTAACGCTCGTGATTGCGGTCACACGCGGGGTCGCGCCCGAATGCTTTTCGACGATGACCGAGCCTTCGCTCTTTATGTTGTATGAATTTTTCACGCGGACTGGAGTTCCCGTCTTCCTACAAGGAATCATCGATCTCGGATGCAAGACCTGAGAACCGAACATCGCAAGTTCCTGCGCTTCCTCGTAAGTTACTTCTGGGACAGGGCGCGCGTCTTTCACGACTCTCGGGTCCGTCGTCAAAATTCCGTCAACGTCCTTCCATGTCTGGATTTCTTCGGCACCCATTGCCGCGCCAATCATCGTCGCCGACAAGTCAGAGCCGCCCCTTCCGAGCGTAGTTATGATTCCATCTTTGTCCTTTGCTATGAATCCGGTCACAATCGGGATTTCTTTCTGCTTTCCGTTTTTGTAATCGTTCAGGGCTTTCGGAATATTCTCCCAAACTTCGTCCAAAAGTTCCGCGCTCATGAAGTTCGAGTCGGAAACCATTCCGACATCCCACGCGTCGTAGAATTTCGCGTCAGTCCCGAGCTTCTGCAAATACGCAGCCATCATGCGGACAGACATTCTTTCGCCGAACGACACGAGATAATCGCGAGTCCTTTTCGTAAGCTCGTGAAGCATCGAGATTCCGGTGAGGAGAGTCTTCAGCTCCCCGAGAAGCTCCTTTATCGCAGGAACTTCGACACCAAGCTCCGAAGCCGTGTCCAGATGGAGTTTCTCAACCTTTTCGATATCAACTTTCCCCTGAACTGCCAAATCAGCAGCCTCAAGAAGATGGTCAGTTGTATCGCCCATTGCGCTCAAGACGACCGCAGGTCTCTTTTCCGCATACGCCTGAATAATCGAGGCAACGTGCCTGATTCTCTCCGCATTTGCGACGGAACTTCCGCCGAATTTCATAACTATCATATTTTTGCCCTTCCAAAACATCGCACGATTAGCTCATGCGATTGTCATTTGCCCTCAATTCTACTGAAAATCACACAGTTTGAAAAACGGAAGAAAGCGTCGGCAAATCGATTTTTGAAACTTTGACTTTCACGACATCATTCAGTTCGCATTCATGCTTGAGCTGGATTTCCATTCCGATAGAAGGAATGAAGAACTGCGGAATATCCTTCGACTTGTCGATGCAGACCGCCTCAAATTCCAAATCAGGATTCTGAAGAAGATAGACGAGCGTCCAGTGCATACGGCTGTTCCGCTCAGCTTTTTTGGCAGCCTGTGCCGCAGCCTCCCCCGCGCTCATTCGGATAAGCATCTCATCCTTGTCAATCATCTTCTCTTTTTTGAGGAACGCGCGGAGCTGCTGATGCGAAATCAAATCCCCGTAACGCCTAAGCGGCGAAGTCACCTGCGAATACACCGAAAGCCCGAGCCCGCCATGAACTGAAGGAGTCACTCCCACATTGCGCCGCCTCATGCACCTTCGCAACCTGAACTGACCTGCAAGACCGTCAGGAATGTCGGAAGGAATATCCGGAATATCCTGGCTTATGAACGGGAACGGAATGTTGTTCCTGAACGCGAATACCGCAGCCCCCTCGCCTGCCAGCAGCATCGCCTCGCGGACAACGTCGGCTGATTCAGGGTGAGGAGTCTGGCAAATCTCGACTTTTTTCGTCTCCGGGTCAACAGTGATGTGAACTTCCGGGATTTCGATGCTGACCGCGCCTTTTCTGCACCTGCGCTCGAAATTCTTCCGTGCAATCTCATAAAGCTTTTTCAGTTCAGGAGAATCTTTCTCGGCATCCGCGCTTTCGTACGAATACCGCTTGACTTTCACAATCGTCCGAAGAACATCGCACGACTCGACATTGCACTCATCGTCAAGCTTGATTCGAAAGCTCAAAGCCTTGCTTTCTTCTGTCAGACCGAGCGCGTAGTTTTCGAGGCAGTTCGGAGCAAGCATCATGCTCGCGCCCTCAGGAATGTAGAGTGTCGAACCGCGGTCACGGGCAATCTTGTCGATTTTCGAATCAGGCGTGACTGCCGCCGCCGGGTCGGCAATGTGAACCCACAGATACTCGCCGTCGAATCCGATAGCGTCATCAGGGTCATTCGACCACGCATTGTCTATCGCGAACGCGACATCAGGAATCCGAACGCGCTCCTCATCAGGCGGAGGCGGAAGCGGCTCGTTCGCACTTTTCGCGCTGAGTCCCCACCGAAGCGGATACGGATTCCGAGTGATTTCCCAGATTTTCGTCTCAAGAAGGATTTTGTGCGCATTTTCAGGAGTCTCGGCAACACCGATTTCTTTCATCAATTTTGACTTGTCCGATTTTCCGAGCGCAACAGTCTCGATTTCCGTCATAAAAACGGAATCCTCCGGCAGAATCTCCCTTTTCTTGAGCCGCTCAACGAACTGCGCCCTGATTTCTTCCGCGTGCTCTTTCTCAAAGTCCTTTTTCTTCATCGACTCGATTTCATCAATGCTTCGCGGAACGAACATTATCTTACCGTCAGCAATCGGCTCAACAAGCTTAAACTGATATGAATTTTTCAGGGCGGAGAATATTCCCCACACTTCAAAAGGCTTCGGCTCGCCGCTCATCAAATCCGCAAGCTCAAAAAGCTCTATCGGAGCAGCAGCCGTAGACTCGTCGCTCAAAAGAAGCTCGTGCGTATCAGAAATCTGCGCATTGATTTCAGACTCCGGCGCCAGGACAGAATCCGCAAAGTCAAGGATTTTATCGAGAAACTGATTTATCGAATTTGACGAAACGTCAGGATTTTTCTGGACAAGAACGATAACGTCCTTTTCGCGCACTTTCTGCTCTGCGTAAACAGCCTTTTTGCCGGAAGAAGTTGCACGGGACGCGCACCAGGAAACGACGAATTTATCGCCGTCGGTCTCTTTCACAATTGCAGGAACATTTTTGTAAATAACAATCGAATTTTTTGTAAGCATATTCTTTTATCGGAATTTCATAGACAAAAAAAGCACCGACTCATATAGAATCGATGCTTTTTTATGAAGATGCATTTCACAAGTGAGAAAACCGCGTCAGTGCCGAAGTTTTCTCATTTCAAAATTTCTTTGCAGGTTCAGCCGATTATTTTGCACCAGCTGAAGAGTTTGTGTCACTCCAAGTGTTCTTGATTTCCTCGCAGATGTTGACTTCTGTCTGGAGGTCGAAGAACTTAGCCTTTGCCATGTTAGGAACAAAGTTGATTGAATCACCGAGCTGAACTTCAACATCAGGAGCTACGCGAGCAACGATTGTCTTGTCCCTGACCTGAACGAATACGTGTGTGTCAGCACCGAGTGGCTCTTTGTTCGTAACTTTGAGCTGCATATTGTTCTCTGCTGCAGGAGCTGCCTGATACTCGAGGTCCTCTGGGCGAACGCCGAAGTAAACTTCTTTTCCGACATAAGCCTTGAGTTTTGCCTGCTGCTCAGCAGTCGGAACCAATGAGAATGAACCTTCGTTAGCAACGATTTTTCCGTCTTTCTCTTCGATTCTGAGTGTGAAGAAGTTCATTGGAGGTGTTCCGATGAAGCCAGCGACGAACTTGTTGATTGGGTGGTTGTACAAATACAACGGAGCACCAATCTGCTGGATTCTCTTCTCAGACATGACGACAATCTTTGTACCCATTGTCATAGCTTCAATCTGGTCATGAGTGACGTAAATCATCGTAGCCTGCAATCTGTGGTGCAAGTTAGAAATCTCGGCACGCATAGTTACGCGAAGTTTTGCGTCAAGGTTTGAAAGAGGCTCGTCGAACAAGAATACTTTTGGAGAGCGAACGATTGCACGTCCAACAGCAACACGCTGTCTCTGTCCACCAGAAAGAGCCTTCGGCTTTCTGTCGAGATATGTTGTAAGGTCGAGCATTTTTGCAGCCTCGTCAACCTTTCTCTTGATTTCCATCTTGTCAACTTTGCGGAGCTTAAGTCCGAATGCCATGTTGTCAAATACTGTCATGTGCGGATACAAAGCATAGTTCTGGAATACCATCGCGATGTTTCTATCCTTTGGCGGAACGTCATTCATCAATTCACCGTCGATGAGAAGCTCACCTGCCGTGATGTCCTCAAGACCAGCGACCATACGAAGCGTTGTAGATTTTCCACAACCAGAAGGTCCTACGAATACGCAGAATTCCTTGTCCTCGATTGTGACGTTTGACTTTTCTACGGCAAGAACGTTTCCGTCGTAGATTTTTGTGATGCCTTTAAGCTCAACCTTTGCCATTTGTTACTCCTTTTATGACATTGGGATTATGATTATTCTGCCATTCTAAATTAGTTCATTCAGGAATTCAACTTAAATTTTCGATTATTTTTTCAAAAAGGAAATTTGAATTTGTAAAATTCAGAAATTGCAAATGCGCGGGTATGAAAATTCAGATTTTCAGGTACGTTATTAAAAACGCAAAATCGGCTGAACGGAAAAATTCAATTTTAATTTGAAAGCGGATTGTTTCCGAACAAATTCATTGTGCAAAAGGACAAAAAAAGGGACTTTCAAAACTGAAAGTCCCTTATGCGGAGAACCTGACTTGAACAGGCACAGCTTGCGCCACTAGCACCTCAAGCTAGCGTGTCTACCAATTCCACCATCCCCGCGAAGATTAGTAAGATACCAACCTTTTGTAAGCTGCCTGTAGGACTTGGACCCACGACCCCGAGATTACAAATCACGTGCTCTACCAACTGAGCTAAGGCAGCGAAGATGTTTTTATAATATAGCATTTTAATAATCGTGTCAACAATTTCAGAAACTTTTTTTCATTTTTTTTCAAAAATTATTTTCCGCATCTCGTTCATCACTTTTTTCTTGTCGCAAGTCCACTGCGGCTCTATCAAAAGCGATTTCGGCGGGTCTCCAGTAAGGCGATGGACGACCAAATCATCAGGGAATTTCGCTGCAGCCTTCGAAACAAGACTGAAATATTCGTCTTTTGAAAGCACGGAAAAATCCGAATTGAAATACATCTGTGCCAAACGGGTGTTTTCCAGAACGTAGAGAACGGTTATTTTTATTCCGTCAGTTTTATTTTTCAGAACGAAATCAACAGAATTCATCATGTCGGATTCGGTTTCATTCGGAAGCCCGAATATCAGGTGCGTCGCTATGTGGATTTTTGGAGAGCGTGATTTTATCATGCGGACGGCATTTTCATAATCCGCGTCCGTGTAGCAGCGGTTTATGAGCGCACCGGTATTTTCATTCGATGTCTGCAAGCCGAGCTCAATCTGAACAAAACGAGATTGGCTCGTTTCGGCAAGAAAATCAAGGATTTTTTCGCCAAGAGAATCAGGGCGGGTTGCGATTGCAATTCCGACGACATCATCGCACGAAAGAGCCTCGCTATATTTCGCGCAAAGCTCATCCGCGTTTCCGTACGTCGATGTGAAATTCTGAAAATACGCGATGAATTTTCCGTTCCGACCGCCGCTTCTTCCGCGAAGCTTGGACATTATGCGACTCTTGCCTTCCTCAATCTGCTCCGAGATTGACATCCTGCGCGACGAGGCAAATTCCCCCGAACCGCTTTCACTGCAGAAAATGCATCCGCCAACGCCTTTCGATCCGTCACGGTTCGGGCATGTGCAGCCGGCATCAATCGCAACTTTGTAGACTTTGCATCCGAAAACTGATTTATAAAATTCAGAGAGAGAAATCAAGGCACACCACCAAAATACGAGTAAAAAAAAGAAGGCCCGCCGGGCAGTTGGCGAACCTTCATAAAAACATTTTTAACTTATGAAACTAGAACTCACATATCGTCTAGCGATTTATCTATGTTCCAAACTAACGCTTCAAGCTGAGGACAGTCTCAAGCAAAGTATCAGCTGTCTGAATCGTCTTTGCGTTTGACTGGAAACCGCGCTGTGTAACAATCATGTCAGTCATCTGCTCAGAAAGGTCAACGTTTGACATTTCCAATGCGCCTGCAAGGAGAGTACCCTTTCCTGCGATGCCAGAAACGCCGATGTTTGCCGTTCCAGAGTTGATGCTCTCGACATAAGTATTGTCTCCGGCTTTCTCCAAACCGCCCTGGTTTGTGAATGTTGCCATTGCAAGCTGAGCGATTGTGCGGTTAGTTCCGTTCGAATATACACCAGTGATTACACCAGAAGAGTCAATCTTGAAGTTCTCAAGGTAGCCCATTGTGTATCCGTCCTGATAGAAAGCCTTAGTAGAGCTTGAAGAAGCACTCTGCGTGATTGTGTTTATCTGACTTCCGATTGTTCCGAGGTTGATGTTGAACTCCTGGCGATTAGGACCAGTTCTTCCATCCGCATTAGTTACTTCATTTGACTCTGGAACATTGAATGAAGCACGAAGAATTATTTCACCGCTTTCATTTGAATTCATGCCAGGTATAGTTGGTACATTAACCGACTGAAGAGTTCCCGTATTATCAAACTTAACACGGAACGTATTTGTTTCTGTTCCGTTTGTTGTTCCGATTCCAATGCGTGTATTTGTGAATTCTGCGTTATCAGGATCAACAACAACAGTTGCATCCCATGCGTTTGGCTCATCAGCAGCACGAACGAAATTTACTGAGAGGTTGTGAGCGTTTCCGAATGAATCGTAGATTTTGAACTCAGTTGCCCAAGTTGCTTTTGCTCTTTCAGCCTCAGTAGCTGCTGCCGGGTCCTGCATTACAGGAGTATTTTTGTTCAAGTTGCAAGCGAAGTTTACGTTCTGAGTTGCTTTTGCCGGGTCTTTTGAACCGACAGGGATTGTCAAATCTTCAGTGCTGGCAGATGTTCTCAAAACCATCTCGCCGTCAATCTCGCGCGCCATCCAACCCTGAACTTTGAATCCGTTTGCAGGATTTACGAGAGTTCCGTCACGGTCAAGGCCGAAAGCACCGGCACGAGTGTAGTAGCTCTTCTCACCATTCTTTTCAAGGAAGAAACCGTTTCCCTGAATTGCGACATCAGTTGAAACACCAGTTGACTGGAGATTTCCCTGAGTGAAGACAGTATCGATAGCGGCAACTGTCATTCCGAGACCAACTTCCTTAGGGTTCACACCACCTTTCTCTTCGGTAGGCTTTGCAGAACCAGAAAGCTGCTGGCTAATCATGTCCTGGAAATTGACACGACCGCGTTTAAAACCTGTAGTGTTGACGTTGGAAACGTTGTTTCCGATAACGTCCATTCTCGTCTGGTGGTTCTGCAGGCCAGAAACGCCAGAATAAAGTGATCTCATCATAATACTACCCTCTTTATGATTTTCTTATTTTATTATTCGCCATACACAGACAAAACTTTGTCCATGTCGTAATACATTCCGTTTACTTTTACCTGAGGATGAGCACCTCTTGTAGTTGCCTCGACAATTCCCCTTGTAGTTGTGTCGCCAAGGTCGATTTCTACAGTATGTCCGATAGTGTTCTGAGCTTCTGTAGTGTTCATCAGCGATGCGAGTTTCTCAAAGCTGGTGCTCATGTTCGTCATCTGCTCAAGAGTTGAGAACTGCGCCATCTGTGCGACGAATTCAGTGTTCTCAAGAGGACTTGTCGGATCCTGGTTCGTCATCTGCGCTATCAAGATTTTGAGGAAGTCGTCTTTTCCCAGTTCATGACTTGGCTGGCGACCGCCAGCATTGAGTGTTTTGTTGAACATATCGACTGCGTTCTGAGTCTGCAATTTTTCCGATGCGCTCATCGTGGTGTTAATATCCATTTCGCTTCCTTCGGTGAATTCCAGCAGATTCAGACCGCTGCGTTTCAACCGTATATTTAATAAATCGGCAGATTCATTTTTCTACTTAAGAGCAATTCAGAAGAATTAGGCAACGATATTGACGTGTCCGCTCTCCGCTGAATAATCCCCGCCCGTCGTCTCCGAAGAAACGAGGTCACCGTAAGATTTATCGGCATTTGCGACCGCATTCTGCTGATTCATGTTCTGCGCGTCAGAATTCTCTCCGCCCTGCGCAAAATTCTGCTGGTTGTTCGAAAAATTCAAATCGAAGCTTCCAGTGTCGAATCCGCTCTGAGTGAAAGCCTGCCTGATTGCGTCGATGCTCTCCCTGAATGCGTCGTAAGCCTCTTTTGACGCGACAGTTATCTGACCGGAAATCGTCTTGTCCGAAAGAGAAAGGCTGATTTTCACATTTCCGAGGCTTTCCGGTTTCAAAATGAGATTGATTGTTCCCTGGTTCGCGTCTTTTAAGATGATGTTTCCAGCCTTCACGAATTCTGCGGCGTTGTGCTGAACAGTATTCGAAAGCATGTGCTGGAAATCCGAGCCAGTTGCGGCGGCAGCCTGAGCAGACGAAGACGTGATGTTCTGCGAAGCCTTTGCAGCAAGCTCCATCGTAAGCTGAACGGATTCCTGCGAATCCTGCTTGTATGCGACTTTCAGTTCGTTCTGCGAGACGGACTTGTTTTTCGCGACGAGATTCGGCGTTGCGTTGAGATTCTTCTCGCCGCCCGATTTTTCGCCCTTCGCGATTTTTCTTGTGTCTTTCTCAGGAATTACAGATTCTTTCTTCTCTGCTTTTGCGATTTTTGATTTTGCAGAGAGATTTGCAGATTGAATTTCATCGGAATCGGCTTTCTTTGTCCTTAAATCGTGGACAGAAAGTTTTTCGAATCCGTTTTTCTCTGTCTTTTCGCCCTTCGCATTTCCAGCAACACGCGAAGCGACATTTTCAGATGCGACTTTCGAGAATTCCTCCGTGTTTTCAGCGATATCAGCGGAAGATGCGATTTTTTCGGAAGAATCTGATTTTGACAAATCCTCGATTTTTGATTTCAAAAGCGCATCCAAATCGACTTCAGAATCAATATCGTTTTCGTTTGCGTTTTTATCAAGCAATTCGGAAGAAACGAAACGCGCATTTTTTGCGTCTGAATCGACTTTTGCAACGGAAGCGTCAGAATCAAGGTCGAGAGCCACTTCTTCGTTTTCGGCAAAGTCCTCGCTGTTCGCCTGAGAAGCGGCACTTGCAACGAGGGCGGATTTTTCTTCATCGGAAGAAATTTTTTCGGAAGACTCTTCGTCGCGCGGCTCGGACTCGTCTTTTTTTGAGATTTTTTTGTCGTCGTTGGAATTGTCTTTTCTGGCGACTTCATCTTTTTTGACTTCGGAAGGAGACTTTTCAGAAGCGGCATTTTTTTCTTCTACCCTGCTCTCTGATTTTTTCTCCGGCTTTGCGATTTTTGAGGAATCACTTGCGAACCTGTCGTTCTTGTACGCGGCTTTCAGAGCATCCGCAAAAGAAAGGTCTGCAAACGATTTTTCCGATTTCTGAGAATTCAACTGCTGGAAACCAAAATCCGCTGCGCTCATATTTATGTTCGGCTGGATGTAATTCATCTTCGCTCTCCTCCTACTGCTGTTCCTGCTGAGTCTCCGAAGAGCCCTCGTCGCTTTCGTACTGACCGTCGATATTCGTCGGCTTGTTCGCCATTTTTCTCTGAATCACGGCAGCCCTTTCCGCAGGCATGAACATGAGCCATACGGAAGTCATCGAAGAAGTCCTGTTCGCTTCCGCAATCTCGTCCGTCTTGCGCAGAATGTCGATTACGTCCTGGTCGTCCATCGAAACGAGCTGATCGACGGCAGTCTGAGGAGGCATTGCCGAAAGATATGTTGAAATCTGCTGGATGTTGTTGTCCCTGTCCTCGACAGTCTTGAGCTGGTTGTTGAAAGTCTTCTCGCGCTCGTCCTGAGAAAGCTTGCGTTCCTCAAGCTCCTTCGCGATTGCCTCGTTCTGCGACTCGACTTTCTGAATGTCCTCCTCGCGCTTGTCCAGTTCCTGAGTCCTCACGTCCAAAGCCTCGATTCTCTTTGCGAAACGGTCTTCATCAAGGTCGCCGGAGAACGGATTCGACTTTGTTGCAGTTTCGGAAGTCTGGGCAGTAAGCCCGAGAACGCTGTAAAGCGGAGAAAAATATTTCTTGGCGCGAATCACGCCGAGGTAATCGAACCAGACGAGTCCGCCAAGAACAAGAATAATTATGAGTATGAGCAAAACAATTGTTTTTCCGATACTGCCTTTTGCCATTTTATAATCCCCTAAGTTTTCTTTTATCTGTTTTCTATTCTTCAATTTTCGGAATTTTCGACTCAAATTTGAATCAAAAAACAGAGGGAATTACAAAAAACAAAAATTTTTACAGGCTGGAAGAGAATGTGAAGCCGAACTGATATTTTTTCTTGCCGACAGCAGGATTCGGCCTGTAGACGAAAGTGCATCCGAGCGAAAACTGCAATGCCGAAACGAAATAGCTCGTGTTCGGAGACATCGTAATCGAGGCGGAAAGAGAAAGCGCGTCGGAATAATCGTCCTTGCGTACGTTAGTCGCAATTTCTTTCACACGCTGAATGTCGAAAAATTCGTCGTTTACATAGCTGATTTTTCCGGAATACGCAGCCTTGAGCGAAATTCTGTTCGCGTAGACCGAGAACGCCGGAATGCCCTTCTGGATTTCGTAAGAGAAAAGCGTGACGACGGCAGAACCATGCAGGAAGCAGGCCTCCTCAGGGAAAAGCGTCGCGGAAAGTGAAAGCGGGAAAAGGCCAGGAAAATTCGATGTGAGACTTCCGCCGACGTTCAGATATTTTTTTTCAACTTTGTTTTCTATTATATTGTAGCCGATATCCTTGTAATCGAAGACGAGGAAAGGCTTTACGGAATAGCCGATTATCTGATTAGCTCTAGGTCGCGACTTTCTTTTCCGAGAAAGCAGAACGTACGCACCCGATTTTGAGTGAGTTCCGCTCTGAATATATTTTTCGTCCGAAACTTCTTCGCCGTAGAAAAAATTCGAATATGCGCCGGCTGAGATTGCGCCGAACAAAAACCTGTACAAGACAGCCCCAACGGAAACCGAATCGACAGTCTGGAGAAATCCGCCATTGTCGAAATTCGCGCTACCGGAAGCTGAATATGAAACTGCGTCGTTTCCGCCACGGACACTCAAGCTGCATCCGTAAGTTTTTGAGAACGGACTGAATCCGGCCGAAAAAATCGTTATCTTGTCGGTCCACGGAGTCGATGATGCGAAAGTCACTCCGAGAAACTGCGAGGAAGCCGAATCAAAATCAGTGTCGTATGCGCTCGACAGCGAGAACGGAAGAACCGCGCCGTGAAAAAAATACTTGAGCGGATTGTATGACGAAAAAGAGAATCCGCTTTTTTCGGCCGAGATTTCACTGTTTTCGGCAACCTCATTTTTTTCGTCCGCGATTTCATATTTCTCATCATTCTCAGCATTTGCAAACGAAATGCATTTTGATTCGATTTGAATTTTTTCGCCAAAGACAAGCGATTCGGAAACAAAAAACGGACGCTCGTCATATTTTTCGCCCACGAAGAAAAATTCGTCCCCGTTTTCGCTCATCGAAAAATTGATTATTCCGAACGGAAGCGGATTTTCTTGCGGAAGAAACGACATATTAAAGGAAGATTTGTCGATTCTCGCAATCGCACATTTTGAAAGAGTTCCGATTTTTTCTCCGAGAGTTGCAAACGAAAGCGCAAGCTCGCAAGAATCGTCGCCATCGCGCACGACGTGAAGGTTGTGCAGAATCGTCTTTCCGAAATCGTATTCGTCGATTTTTTCGCTTTCGAAATCAGCAATGCGAATTTTCCACGAAAGAGCTTTCTTGACGATGAACGCAATGCGATTTTCGCCAAGAGAAGTCAGCGAATACGGAATCTCGTCGTCAGAAAGTTCGATTTCGCCGGATTTTTCAAGCACACGGAATTTTTCGTCGAACGAGAGCCTGACGATTTTCTTTTTTGGGGAAGAAAAATCAAACGCCGTAACGAAAAATCCGCCGCCTTTTTTGCAAACCGAAGCGTTTTTCATGCCGGAAGTGCTGATTTTTCTGTATTTGCGATTTTCGATGTCGTATATTCCGATTTCAACTTTTTCGTTGTCCTTTACGCAGATTCGACTAACGGCGATGTATTTTCCGTCAGGCGAAAAAGCAAGATTCTTCACGTCCGTGACAGAAAAAAGCCGCTTTGTTTTTTTCGTCTCGGTCGAGTAAAGAAAAACGCCGTTGGAAGGAGAATCGAAGAAAGCCGCAATCGAATATGATTTTTCTTTATCCGAGCCAGCACTTTTTATAGTGCGCACATCGAATGCGGAAACGACTGATTTTTTCTTCGAGAGAATTTCAGATTCGAATTCGGAAGATTCAGCTGGATTTTCAAAATCGGAAACATCGATCGAGTCGCGGAAATTCTTCCACGCATCGCTCATCTTTATTCCGTAAGTTTTCTTGAAAATTCCAGCGCAGAAACTGAGTGTCGTGGATTTTCCTGCCTTCTTCCAGAATTCTCCGTATTTTTCAGCCCCGTACGTCTGCCGGATATATTTCGCAAACGCGCCGCCGAAATAATACGCGACGGAGCCCGAAGGATACACGTCGCGCGCACCTGTCACGTCCCTCCACGAAGGAAATTTCCCGTCGATTTTCGCCTGAGCTACGACCTGCGTGAAAAACGGCGAATTGAGCCGCCCGCCCTCCCCAAGACTTTCGAAAGAAACCGACGCGCCCTCGTACCAGAACGAAGTGAGAGAGATTCCGGGCAGCGTGAGAAAATCAGCCATCACGGAAAGTCCGCGCCAGAAAGGGCTTTTCATGTTCAGGGTGACGGCATGAGTCAGCTCGTGATAGAAAATGCTCTCGATTCCTTCTGAAGAGTCGAGGTTTTCGTCAAGCGGAGTGTCGAAAAGACAAATCATGTTGTAAGGCGCAGGCGAGAAAAACGCGTTCAGGTTCTCGACCGCCGTCGTAATCGAAACGGGAAAACGCTGATACGGCTCCGTTCCGAGTTCCGAAGAAATCTCCGAATAATACGAATCGGCAACCGCAGCGATTTTTCTTGCATCGACCTCACATTTTTCGGGGAAGATGATGTCGAACCATTCGGTTTTTATGACCTTGAGATTCTTCTCCCACGACATAAAACCGCCATACGAAAAAGCAAGCGAAATTGACAGAAAAAAAGTGAGCGACAGGAAAAATTTTTTCATCGTCCTAAATCAAAACGTCCTAAATCAATCCTGCAACAGCAGTTCCGATTGTAATGTCGTTCTCGGCAACGACGATTTCGAAATAGATTCCGTTGCGTCTTGTAAGATATTCTTCCAAGAAACCTTCGACGCGCTCCTTGAGCTTGTGTGTCTTGAAGAACGTCGTTCCGTTGCAGAGAATCGAAATCGGGTGCACAGGGGATTTTCCGCCGCCACTCTGGATTGCATTTGCGGCAAGGATTGAGACCGCAAGACGTGCATCGCGCTCGACAACAGCGTCGAAAAGCTCGTACATCGTCGTCCTGTCATCTTCCGTAGCGCACAAATCCGCGACTTTTCCGCTCTTGAACGGACTGCAAAGGAATGCGTTTGCCTCGATAAGCTCCAATGTGCCGAGAGAATTTATTTTCGAGGCACATTCGGAAGAGAAAAGACCTTCTTTTGCCGCCTGCAGAATCACCTCGTAGCAGACTTTTCCGAGATACGCGCCGGAGCAGCCTTTTTCAAGGAGATACTGACCTGGGATGTTCGTTTTTTCGTCAACTGACTTGTCGAAATCGGAAAGCGGAATCTTGTCGCATTTTCCTGACTCGCAGACGATAATCTGGTTCTCAACCGCGACATCAGTTCCGCAAAGGGAATCTGATTTTGGCTGAATGTATGCAGCGTTCATGCCTGTTCCGAGAATGAAGCCGATGTATGACGAATATTCGATTCCGTCAGTCGCAAAAGCCTTTCCCGCGAGCAATGCGGAAACGGTGTCGTTCACGAGCGTTATGCGCTTCATCTTGTTCCAGCCGCGGCTTTCGAGGACTTCCGAAAGCGTTTTTCCGACAGGGCAGCCGATTACTTCAGGTGCCTTCACTTCCTTGCTGAAACCGTTCGGGATTCCGTCGCCGTCTTTCGTTATCTGCATCGAATAAGAGAAGCAGAATCCGATTTTGTCAGATTTGTTTTTCAGGTAATCGATGTTGTCAGCAATCTGATTGAAAAATTCGACTTTTGAAAGCTCGCGCTCAACGCCAGGCATACGGGTCTTCCTGAAATCCGAGATGCTCGCCTCTCCTTCCGAGCCGAAAGTCACGAGGCACGAGCGGAAATTCGTTCCGCCAGCATCGATTACGATAACGCTTTCGTTCTTCGGCTGAGCTGCCGGCGGAAGCATCCAAGTGCTGATCATGTCCTGACCAGCCTTGCGTTTGCAAAGTCCATTCCTCATATCGTCGAGAATCGCATCAGTTGCAGCGGTGATGTCCAGATTCAACGGAAAATTGTGCTTCAAGAGGAATGATGTTGTCCTTGTTCTCATAAAAAATAACTCCTTTTTTGATTCGTACATTCTACCATGCAAACAAAAGCGCAAAAAGAAAAACTGCAAAATCTCTTCGATTTTTTACAAAAAACTTTTTCCAAAAAAACGTATAATCGAGCAATGACAGATTTATCAGATTTGAAGAACGAACTGAACCCGGAGCAGTACGAGGCCGTGATGACGACGGAAGGCGCGATTTTGATAATTGCAGGCGCAGGAAGCGGAAAAACGCGAGTCATCACATACAGAATTGCGAACATGCTCAACAAAGGGATTCCCCAAAGCGCGATACTTGCGCTGACATTCACGAACAAAGCCGCAAAAGAAATGGAAGACAGAATCAAGGAGATGACGCAGAAGAAACTGCAGAATCTCACAGTCTCGACATTCCACGCATTCGGGGTGCGCGTCCTTCGGCAGGACATCGACAAGCTCGGCTGGAGGGAAAACTTCTCGATTTACGACGAGACGGACAGGAATTCGCTCATAAAGGAAACAGGGCGCGAGCTGAAATACACGGACGAAGCACTCGACATCTACAAAATCGGAGGTCTGATTTCCGACATCAAAACGGGAAGAAAGACGTGGAACGCTGAGAATTCAATGTACAAGGAACTCTACGAAGGCTATCAGGAAGGACTCCAGCTTTTCAACGCGGTGGATTTCGACGACTTGATTACGCTTCCGATCCGACTTTTCAGGGAGCACCCGGACATTCTGCAGAAGTACAAGGATCGCTACAAATACATAATGGTCGATGAATTCCAGGACACGAGCCACCAGCAGTACGAGTTCATGAAGCTGCTTTCCGACAAGAACGTTGCTGTTGTCGGCGATGACGACCAGTCGATTTACTCGTGGCGAGGCGCGGACTACCAGAACATCGTGAATTTCGAGAGGGATTTTCCGAACGTGAAGGAAATCAAGCTTGAGCAGAACTACCGCTCGACGGGAACGATTCTTGAGGCGGCGAACGGCGTAATCCAGCACAATACAAACAGAAAGGAAAAGAAACTCTGGAGCGGCAACGGAGAAGGAAAGCCGATTGAAGTTTATTACCCTGAGAACGAGGCGACGGAAGCCGATTTCATAATCGAATGCATCCACTCGATTGCTCTCACCGAAAAAAGAAAATATTCGGACTTCTGCGTTCTGATGAGATCGAATTCACAGAGCAGGCCGATTGAGGAAGCGTTCCTTTCCGAGAACATCCCGTACACGATGAGCGGCGGAACGAGCTTTTTCCAAAGGAAAGAAATCAAGGACATAATCAGCTACCTCCGAGTGATATCGAACCACGACGACGACGTGAACCTCCTCCGCATAATCAACACGCCGAGGCGCGGAATCGGAAGGGTCACGCTCGAAAAGCTCAACGAAATCGCGAGGGAGAATTCATGCTCGCTTTGGGAGGCAATCAAGTCGAATTTCATCGTTGACGAGGAGAATGCGGAAGTTGATTTGTTCGGAGAAACTCTCACCGAAATCGACAACGACAATTTCAGCGACGACGCGCTCGACGGAATGAAAGAATTCATAAGCCTTATCGAAGGCGGAAAAAACATGCTCGGCGGCCACGGGCTTTCGAAAAAAGTACACGCGTTCGTTGAGGAAATCCGCTATTACGACTACCTTCTCGGCGAGTCGCCTAAAAATCCGAAAGCGGCGCAGTACAAGATGATGAACATCGAGAGCCTGATAAAATCGATGGACGTTTGGGAGAACAACCCCGACACCATAGACCCGACTTTGTACAACTACCTGAACAGAATCACGCTTCTTAGCCGCGACGATTACGAGGAGGAAGATTCTGGGAAAGTGAATCTGATGACGATTCATGCGTCGAAAGGGCTCGAATTCCCTGTCGTTTTCATTGCGGGAACGGAGGACGACATCATCCCGCACGCACGCGCAGTCGAGGAAGGCGGGGACGCGTCAGTCGAGGAAGAGCGAAGACTTTTCTACGTCGCGATAACGAGGGCGCGCGACAAGCTTTTCATCTCGGCGTGCCAAAGGAGACGGCGGCATTCGTTCATGCAGAAACAGGACGACGAGAACCAGGTGCAGATTCAGGATTCGGGCAACGAATGCAAGCCGAGCAGATTTCTGGACGAGATTCCGAAATCGCTCGTCAAATACCACGAGCCTGCAAAACCGGTGGAAGCTGAGGAGGCGAACAAAATTCTTGCCGATATGATAAAGAAGTTCAGGAAGCCGATTGTTCCTGGCTTCATCCGCGAAAACCGCTAACTCGGAAAACAGAATCAACAAAAGATGCTGAAAGTATTTTCCAGCAGAAAATACAGTTCAGCATGACAAATAAAAAAGGAGAGAAAAATTGAAAAAAGCAAAAGTTCTTTTGACTTCGATATCGGTGTTCTTCATGCTCACCTCGTTCTCATGCCAGTCGTCAATGCCAATCGAAAATTCTGATGAAACGGAATCAAGCGAGCAGATTGAAACTGACGTGAAACAAGACGTAAAAAAGGAGACGATATCATTTGAGGAGGAAGAAGAACTTCTGAAAGAATCCGAGGGCATAAAAAGAATCGACTTCGGCGAGATATGGGGCTACGTCATGATAGGAAGGGAAGCCGAATTCTCGCTTAAATATCCGATAACCGACGTGGGCTACTTCTGCGACGCGGTGAACGTTTTCAGCGAAATGCCGAGCGTACCGCCACGGTCGAAATTCTTCAAGAAATACAAAGGACGAGTCCACCTTGTCACGAGCGTTGACTCGAAAAGCCAGACACACCTTCTCCTGCAGCCCGACCTTCCGCTCAGGGACAGAATCATCGATCAGATGGTGAATGCGGCAAAGACTTATGACGGACTGCAAATCGACTGGGAATCCGTTCCGAAAGAGGACGACGAGAACTTCTGGGAATTCTTACGGCTGATAAAAGAAAAACTCGGAGGAAAACCGCTCACGATGGCGATTCCGGCTCGGACGAGGACGCTTGAGCGAGACGCATACAATTACGCAAAGCTTTCCGAAATCGCCGACAGGATAATCATCATGGCTTACGACGAGCACTGGTCGACGAGCAAGCCGGGCGCAATCGCATCGACCGACTGGTGCAAGAGAATCGCCGAATACACGAAGACGCAGATTCCAGAGGAAAAGCTCATAATGGGTCTGTCGTTCTACGGAAGGACGTGGATGACGGCACCGGTGCGCGCGCAGGCATGGTACAACAGCGGAATAGAGCGCATAAAGAGAGAACAGGGCGTGGCAGAAATCAGCAGGGACAGCTACGGGACCCCGCATTTCACGTTCAAGGAAGAAGTCACGATCACTGCATGGTACGACGACATCGACTCTCTGAAAATCCGCGCGAAAATGTACAGCGACCTCGGCATAAAGAAAATCGCGTTCTGGCGCGTCGGACAAGAGAACAGCGAATTCTGGAAGTATTTGGGGATAGGAAGGTAGGAAGACGCGGACGATCCTCAAAAGAACGAGCTCATCAAGGTGCTAACAGAAAAGGAGGCAGGGCTTATGCAGGCAAAACAATCGCTATCGAGCATCAGTGAAAACCAAGACTTGTGGATTAAGCAATACCGCCAGGAAATGTATGAGAGAGACCGTCTCTCCAGCATTGAAGCCGTAATGCGAGAAGGATTGCAACAGGGAATTCAACAAGGAATCCAACAGGGAATTCAGCAAGGAATCCAGCAGGGAATCCAGCAGGGGATCCAGCAAGGGATTCAGCAGGGAGTAACACAAGCATTGGCGGAAACTGCAAAAAACGCACTGAGTCTCGGTCTGACCGCCGAACAGGTGTCAAGGATTACGGGGCTGTCAGTATCCGACATAAAAATCTATTTGCAGTAGTTCGTTTTTGACCATTGCATTTCAAGAAATTCAGTTCGGAAACAGATGAACTTAAACAAAGTTCTGTTCCCGAACTTTTTTTTGCAGAAAGTTCCTCTCACACTTCCGCTTGAGGCTCTCTATTTTTACAGATTCGTTCATGGGGGAAATGCATAGGCTCGTTAGCCTCGAACGAATCTACAGAATCGGGCAGAAAAGCAACGTCTTCATCTACCGGCTTATCACAAAAAACACGATTGAAGAAAAAGTCCTCGCCCTCCAGCAAAAGAAAAGCGAAATCGCAAAGAACATCTTCGACGGACTTTCGGCGGAAAAGCTCTCCGCGAAGGATTTGATGACTTTGTTGGGGTGAGTTCAGTTTTCATTTCAAACATCCCCCTTCAAAACATCTCCTCCGCCGTGACAATGCAAATTCCATTCTCTTCCGCAAACTGCCTCGCCTCTTTCGTGTAGCCGCTCCAGGAAAAGTACCAGAAACTGATTTGTGCATCGTCCTTTTTTCTGAGATTGGACAAATCTTTTTTGAGGTGCTTTGAAAGGTCAAAATCATTTACAGGACTGTTGTGAAATTTGGATTCAGCACTGATAATTTTCGACCTGTCCTCGTTTGCCGCAATAATGTCGACCTCAACATTTTTATCCCACCAACGCCCTATCTGCGTAAAAACGAACGGCAACGAACGCTTTTTGTTCTGCAGGCGAAGCCACTCAATGCAAACGTCCTCAAATGGAAAAGAAGCAAATTCGTTCAGCTGCTGGGCGATTATCGTGTCATAAACAGTTTCCCAGTCGCCAAATTCAAGCGAAGAATAATTCGGAAACACGAATTTGTACCAGAACAGGAAGAACGAATCACGAAGTTTGTAAATTCCGCGCTGCGCGTTTTGCTTTTCTTTCTCCGAACTCAAAACAGGGAATTCCCTGTTCACCATGCCAAGCTCAATCAGATTTTTCAGGTAAACAGAAAGTTTTCCTTTTTCAATGAGCGTTGACTGCTGAATCTCGTTGAAAGCAGTTTTTCCGGCCGCAATCGCCTGCACAATCGTATTGTAAGTTGCAGGTTCGCGAAGTTCCTGCCGCATCAAAAATTCAGGTTCGCTATAAAGAATCGCACCCTTCCGAAGAATATTCGCACAAATATTCTCTTTGAGGCTCTTCTCCTCGTCAAACTGGCTCAGATAATACGGAACGCCTCCCAAAACGGAATATGCGATGATTTTATCGAAAGGATTCCAATTCGGAAAAAACTTTGAGGAATCGGAATAAGGCATCGGCATCATTTTATAAATTCCTGTCGCCCGACCATAAAGCGGATTTTTCTCGGAAAGGATTTCTTTTTCAATGTAGCTCATGGAACTTCCGCAAAGAATCAAAAGAAGATTCTGATTTTTCAGTTCCGTGTCCCAAAGTTTTTGAAGAATCGAAGGAATTTCAGGATTCTCGCGCGCCATATACGGAAATTCATCGATTACAACGATATTTTTCTGCTGACCAGAATGCGGAATATCCTTCATCGACAAAAGAGCCTGCTCCCAAGTTGAAAACTCCGTAATGTACTGGCTCTGCGGCAGATTGAACGAAAGAATCTTCCGGCTGAAATTCTTGAGCTGACTTTTGTCATCTGTTTGCGTGCAAGTAAAAAACACAGGATTTTTGCCCAGACAAAAGTGCGAGATTGTCTCGGTTTTTCCAATGCGCCGGCGACCATAAATGATAACAAGCTCACCTCGCCTAGATTCATATCTTTCCTGCAAGAACGAAAGCTCGTCTTCCCTTCCAATAAATTTCACCATGCAGTCACATTAACTGTCAAATCGTGATTTGTCAAATCTAGATTTGACAGTTTTTTCTTAAAATTTCATTTCACTCTGTCACAGGATGACATAATAGAAGAGAAGATTGAAGAAAAAACCGAGGGAAAAATGGACTGTATAAAAAGCGAATAATTTTTCAAACGAAGCTAAAAAACTCGAATATAACTCGCTTGCACAAATGCACATCGTTTTCTTTGGAAGCGGCGGATCCGCGCTTGTGGCTCGCTTTCTCGGCGAAAAAAATCAGAAACGCGCGAACGAGGTTTTCTCTTTTCTGATTTATGCGACAATCGTTGCGGGAATCCTTTTGAGCATTGCGGGCTGGTTCGCCATATCCTGTAATATTTTTAATACTCGATTGAGTTCAGATGGATTCAAATAAGTAAATTTTATGACTTTTTGCCTAGATATTTTTAATTTAGCATAAAAATCGAAAAAGTTCTATTCATTTTGATTCATCTGAACTCACTCAATTCTAGATTTTACTTAAGGTTTTTACTTAAAATGGAGTACTATATTGGAATAATTTTTCTTTCAAGTATTATCTAATTTAAACTTCAAGAAATTCGTGGGCCGTAGGTTTTTGACCTGCGGGATAAAGCATTTTAGAACAATTTTGCAATCTTTTTTCAAATTTTTACACAAACTTAACAATTCTTTAATTGCAATTTTACTTAAATCATTTATAACTAAGATATGGTTTATATTCTTGAAGACGATGACAACATCCGTAAGCTCATCAATTATTCACTAAAAAGTCAGGGATTTGAAGTTCAAGATTTTGCGCTGCCTTCTGCATTTTGGACGGCTCTTCAAACTAAAAATCCGGATCTACTTTTGCTGGACATAATGCTTCCTGAAGAAGACGGTATTTCCATTCTAAAAAAGCTTCGTTCAAATCCGAAAACTTCTACAATTCCCGTAATCATGCTTACCGCAAAAGATTCAGAATACGATGTTGTTACAGGCCTTGATTCTGGTGCTGACGATTATGTTACAAAACCTTTTGGAATGATGGCTCTTGTTTCCCGCATAAAAGCAGTTCTTCGCCGCTACGAAAAATCAGATTCCCATAAAGAACTTCTTGAGGCTGGCGGAATTAAAATTGATGAAAATCAGCATACAGTTTTTGCAGGCAACCAGCAGCTTTTTCTTACAGTCAAGGAATTCGACCTGCTTGTCCTGCTTATAAAGAATCGCGGAAATGTGCTTACCCGTGAACAGCTTCTTGAATCTGTATGGGGCCTTTCTTCCGAGATAGAAAGCCGCACCGTAGATGTTCACATTCGTACCCTGCGTGCAAAACTTGGTGAATATGAAAAAAATATCGAAACAATCCGCGGAGTCGGATATAAGTTTAATTAGGAATGCAGAAAGCGAAATTAAGAATTGGGCGTGCCGGCAACAAGTTGCCGTCGTGCGTTCCGCAATTCCGCTGTCGCTCCAATGCCTTCGGCATCGCTTCGCGTTGCTCCATGCACTCACGCATTAACATAAAGGAGATTGCTCAACATGAAACCAAAATCACTGACCTTTAGAATCTTCATCAACACTTTTTTTGTTGGAACTCTTATTTATTTTATCTGTGCGTTTTTATTCATTTCAAATATGTACGGATATTTTGAAAAGCAGATTTTTTCAGAACTTAAAACCGAAAGTTTATTTTTGGAAAATTCAGTCTTAAATCAACAATTGGACCATCTTTCCGAATTACAAACAGAAAATCGTATAACACTTATCCACTCTGACGGAACCGTTTATTTTGACAATAAAGTTGATGCTGCCAAACTTGAAAATCATGGAGCAAGACAGGAATTCCTTGAGGCAAAAAACAACGGCTCAATTCAAATTTCCCGTTTCTCTTCCACAATGACAGAAAAAACTCTTTACTTTGCACGGCTTCTTCCAAATGGGGATGTCCTTAGAATCAGTTGCAATCAGCATTCTGTGTGGGTTCTTGTTTTAGGAATGAGTCAGATTTTGTTGATTATGCTGGTTATCGCAGTAATCATTTCAGGTTTGTCGGCTAACTGGATTAGTAAAAAAGTTGTTGAACCATTAAACACAATTGACTTTGAAAATCCGGAAGTTTCAGAAGTTTATGAAGAATTGAAACCATTTACCAAACGCATCATAGAAGAAAATTACGAAAAAGCGCAGAGGGAAGAACTTCGTCAGCAGTTTACGGCAAATGTAAGTCACGAATTAAAAACCCCTCTTACAAGCATTTCAGGCTTTGCAGAAATCTTAAAAGCTGGTGGAATAGATGAAGCCACAACAAAAGATTTTGCCTCATCAATTTATGATGAAAGCCAGCGGATGATAAATCTTGTAAACGACATTATCAGATTAAGCAAACTCGATGAAAAATCCATCAGTCTTGAAAAAGAAGCCTTGAGCCTGAGAGAAATGTGCCGCGAAGCAATTGAAGCTGTTTCTGTTAATGCCAGAGCAAAAAATGTATCTATAAATCTTACCGGAGACTCCGGCTTAATCAACGGTGTACGGCCTGTTATTTATGAAATGGTTTTTAATCTGATAGACAATGCCGTAAAATACAATGTTCCGGACGGAAAAGTAGAAATCAACATAAAAAACTTTATGGAATCAAACCGGGTATTTTTTACAGTCCAAGATACAGGAATCGGAATCCCAGCCGCAGAAAAAGACCGAATTTTTGAACGCTTTTACCGCATAGACAAAAGCCGCTCAAAACAAAACGGCGGAACTGGGCTTGGCCTTTCAATTGTAAAGCACGCCGCAAAATATCACGATGCCAGCGTTCTTGTAAACAGCGAAGTTGGAAAAGGCAGCACTTTTACGGTAATTTTTCCAATGTAAATTTTACATAAACTTAACAAAAATAATATTCTAAAACTTCACTTCCGCTGTCATATTAACAATATGATTTGGAATGTAATATCTCAGATTGCGGGTTTTATTGGTGCTCTTTGTCTCCTTCTTTTTGGAATGAATATGCTTAGCAACGGTATTCAAAAGGGGGCCGGAAGCGGGCTGCAGAAGCTGCTTGGAAAAATTACTGGGAACCGTTTTTATGCGGTGCTTACTGGAATCGGAGTTACTGCCATTATCCAGAGTTCAGGAGCTACAACTGTTATGGTGGTTTCATTTGTAAATGCTGAGATTCTGACTCTGGAGCAGGCAATCGGCGTAATTTTTGGTGCAAACATTGGCACTACAGTCACTGCCTGGATTGTATCTTTTTTTGGATTCAGTTTTTCCATAGCGGCTATGGCAATTCCTCTTTTTGGATTGGGCTACATCATTAAATATTTTAAGAAATTCCGAATTCACAATTTTGCTGAATGTTTTATGGGGTTTGCTCTTTTGTTTATGGGGCTTGGGCTTCTTAAAGAAAGCCTGGAACTTGGACCCGCCGCTGCAAGACTTTTTACAGCAATAAACAGCTGGGGAATTGGAGGAATCTTTTTAGGCGTGCTGATTGGTGCCATTATCACAGCTCTGATTCATTCAAGTTCCGCCATGACTGCAATTGTTCTGACTATGGCAGCCAATGGAAGTTTAAGATGGGAACTTAGCGCAGCAATCGTTCTTGGAAGCAATATCGGTTCAACGGTGGATGCGGTAATGTCCAGTTTTGGTGCCAGCGTAAATGCCCGCCGTACAGCCCTTGTTCATGTGGCATTCAATGTTACGGGAACAGTCCTTGCCCTGCTAATTTTTAAACCTTTTCTTCAACTTATAGATTTTATTGTCCCACTTAAACCTTCTGAAAATATTACAACTCACATTGCAATGCTTCATACAGTTTTTAATATCTGTGCGACTTTGTTGTTTATCCCGTTTGTTAATCAGATTGCAATAATTGCCCGTAAAGTCATTAAAGAAACTTCAGAAGAAAAAGACGAACATTACCATCTTCCTGCAATTCTTCCTCATTCAAGAATCAGTGCAGATTTATATTCCTACCAGATTCAGACTGAAATTACAAAAATGAGCGCAAAAGTTATGGAAATGTTTGATTCTGTGTGCAACAGTTTTGTAAATCCACAAAAAGCAGATGAAGAAAACGACCATGTAAAATATCTTGAAAACTACATTGATGAAATGAACGCCGCCATCACCGAATTTTTGCAGAAATGTTCGCGTCTTCCAAATGCAAATCATAACGATCGCCAGCATTTTTCTTCCCTTCTGCATGTAACTGATAATCTTGAGAATCTCAGCGATGAAACCTGTTCTTTGATGCACACAGTCCGAAAATATGTAACTGACACGGAATACAAAACGGATTCAAAACGCAGTCACGAAATCATGGATTATGTCGAAAGTGTCCGCATTTTCTTTGAACAGACTTGTGTCTACTTCACAATCGGTTCCTCAGCCGAAGAACGACTTTCCGGTGAAGCAATTGAACAAAAGATTGACAGAACTAAAAAAGAGCTCAAAAAGGCCAGCCGTAAACGTCTTGAATCTGGTGCCGATGTAAAAGAAGAACTTAATTACATGGATATGGTTCGCAAAATTGAACGAGCCGGCGATTGTGTTTATACAATGCTTCAGAGTGTGTAAAATTTACAAATACTTTTTCATTTCTTTACCTTCAACCCCAGCCAAAAGTTCAACAAAACCTTTTGCTGGAGAGGAATTAATTTTTGGAATGAGCACTTCTTCAATCTGGAAAAAGCCCACGTCACTGCTCATGAAAACTTCAATCTGAATTGGTTTTTCACTGCCCTGATGAATCTTTACGCTTTCGATAGAATTGGCAGAATATTTGTGAATGTCACCAACAGATGGCACTTTGTTCAGCTCCATTGGAATGCGGGCCCGACCTTTTGTCATATCACAGCCATCCGCAATCAGAATAAGACCTGCTTCAATTGAATGAATGCGGCGGGTTCCCATGTGTCCAAGAATTCCTTCCATGGCCATAGAACGAATTACAACGCTGCGGTTTAAATCAGATTTTTCTGGAAGGAACTTTGTAAGAACACGGTCAATAATAGGCTGAGCAAGAATGCCAGAATAAAGTTCGTGATCCTGCCGCCCGATTGTCATTCCAAAATCGTGAAAAAATCCTGCAAAAATAACAGCTGTAACACTGTCAGAAAAACTACCAGCCTGTTCAGTTTCCAGGGAAGTTTTTATTCCACCCTGATGCAAAATTTTCAGCATCTTAAGTGCATTGCGACACACAGTTCTCATATGAACAGGCCCGTGGTCATTATACCCAAGACGGACAATAGAAACATTGTTTGCGTAATTCTGAACTGCTTCAATTTCCGGATCATCAATAAGTTCCTTTACCACAAGAAGTGGAAGCTGATCTTTTTCCTCTGTCAGTTCAATTATTTCGTTTGTAAGGGCAACTAATTTCTGGTCAACACTGATTTCTTTTGGACTTTTCATACTTCGATTATACATACAATAATAACCCCCGTCCAACTTTAGGAAGAACAAGCCGGACGGGGATACTTCTTATTAATCTTTCACAACCTTAGTAAGCTTTGCCACTTTTTTGTAGATTTCTGTGTTATCGTAGAAGCCTTTGAATTCTTCCTGACCGGCACCAAGGGCAAATACTGGAACTGGCAAACCTGTGTGGCTATTTGAAGTCCAACCAAGACCAGACTTAGCGTTGAGCACGTGAGTTATTGTTATTGTCAAAGGTTCGTAAGTTCCGTAAAGGTCGTATTCCTGCTGGTTACGAGATTTGTCTCCTCTGATTGTTTTTTCGTAAGCAGTTTTGATGCGACCGAGTTCGTAATCTGTGAGAACAAGACCACCATTTGTGTCTGAACCATTTGAGCCAGGCATTTTAAGGCCAAACAAAGCTTCAACATCTTTCATCACATCATCAAAACTTGTACCGTTCTTTTTGTATGCAGAAACATAATCCGAATCATATTTTGCATAAGAGATTTTCTGGCCGTCCAATGTACGGAAGAACAAATTGTAATCTGTTCCGGCATAACCGATTGTAAGTCCACCAGTTTCGTGGTCTGCAGTTACAAGAATCAGAGTTTCTTTTGGGTGCTTGTTGTAAAAGTCGATTGCTTCTTCTACAGCTTCACTCATAGCAAGTGTATCGGCAATTGAAGAGCGGGCGTCATTGGCATGGCAGGCCCAGTCAACTTTTCCACCTTCTACCATCATGAAAAAGCCTGTTTTGTTATCAAGAACTTCAATTCCTTTGCGAACATAATCGCGAAGTGACCATTCTCCATCTTTGCGGTCGTTGTCGTAGCTCATGGAATCTGAATCTGCAAGGGTTTCTGCAACTACAAGAGCTTTGTCGCCATTTTTAAGTGCATCCGCTGATTTTTGATCAAAACAAACTTTGTAACCTGCCTGCTTAGCAAGCTCATAAATTGAAGTTTTGTCTTTGTTTTTGTCCTGAGGTTCCATTAAAGCACCACCAGCAAAATAGTCAAAGTTTGAAACAACAAGTTCTTCACCAATTGCATAGTTTGATTTCCGGCTTGCCTGATGAGCGTAAGTTGCTGCGGGTGTTGCGTGATTCAAGTTTACTGTAGAAATTACACCAATCTTGTATTTTTTCTGATCCCGAAGCTGTTCTGCAATTGTGCGGTACTTAATCTTTTTTGTAATGTCCACATTAATTGAAGAAGAATGAGTTTTGTAGCCAGTAAAAATTGATGTGGCAGTTGAAGCCGAATCTGGTGCAAAAGAAGTTGCATCGTAAGTGCTTGCCGAACCTGCTACAGGAAACTGATAAAAACTTAAAGCTTTCATTTCTGGTGAATCAGATGGATTTTCTGATTTTTTTACAACATCAACAATTCCTGCTGCATCGTTACCTGCATAGTAAGCAGCACTCTGAATCTGTGGATAGCTCATTCCATCCCCTACAAAAACAAACATGTATTTTGGAGTCCCTTTTCCTGTAACTGGAGCAGTAATTTTTGCTTCTGCATGAAGGCTTGCAGAAGCAACCAGCAATGTAGCCAAAACTAAAGCTGTTTTTTCTAATTTTTTCATAAAAAATCCTTGCCATCTGAAAATATTTACAAAATCATAGGAGGAAAGATCTTGCTTTCAGATGGCAGGTTCAATTTAATCTGAAAAGATTAAGTTTTCGGGAAGCGAAGGTTAAGAATGTGTAAAATTCTAACCCATTTCTTTAATGAATAAATCGTCCTCCTCATAGCAGAAGTTTTAGGGAATAATGAGGTTAAATGTTTGTAAATAGGGACGTTATACGAAAATAGCGCAGTTTATACCTGTTAAAATTTCAAAAATAGCGCAGTTGAAGTTGACAAAATTTCAAAAATAGCGCAGTTTATATTTATGGATATAAAGACTATTGAAACTGTTTTATTGGAACAGAAAGAAGAATTTCTAGCAAATCTGAATGAAGAATGGTGTTCTCGACCAGAAGAAGAACTTGTTGATTTAAACAGTAAACTTGCACAGGTTGTCATTGGTATTCGTCGAAGCGGAAAGTCTACTTTGTGCTTTAATGTTATAAAAAAATCCGGAGAGCAATTTGCTTATGTCAATTTTGATGATGAACGTTTTGCCGATATTTCTTCTGATAATTTGAATACAGTTCTTGAATGTCTTTATAAAATCTACGGTGATTTTAATCATCTTTTTATTGATGAAATTCAAAATGTTGATGAATGGTTTTTGTTTATAAATCGTCTTCTACGAACCGGAATGCATATATTAATAACTGGTTCAAATGCAAAACTGTTGAGTGGCGAACTGGCAACTCATCTTACTGGACGCCATATGAAAATTGAGCTATTCCCATTTTCTTTTAAGGAATTTTGTGAATATCAAAAAATAAGTACAGCTCATGGAACTACAAAAGAAAAAGGATTTTTGATGGCAGCTTTTGATAATTATTTGCATGATGGCGGATTTCCAGAGCTTTTGAATGAAAAACGAAAACAGACTTATATCAATACTTTAGTGGATAGCATTCTTAAAAAGGATATAGAAAAAAGATATGCCGTAAAATATAAGGCGGCCTTTGAGAATATTGCAAATCATCTATTAAACAATGCTCCTGCAAAAATCAATTATTCTGAATTACAGAATCAGTTTGGACTTCGTTCCGATCACACTGCAGAAAATTATGTTAATTATACAAAGAACGCTTATCTGGTTTGTGGACTGCATAAATATTCTCCCAAAAGCAAAATTCGTATTCGCGATGAAAAAGCCTATGCCGTTGATGTTGCTTTAATGAATAATCGTGAAAATGCTTTAGCAGGAGAAAATCTTGGCTGGCGATTGGAAACAATTGTTTATATTGAATTGCTGCGTCGATACAAGCCTTTGGAATGTGATGTTTACTATTATGATGAAACTGCAGGCGAAGCTGATTTTGTCGTATGTAAAGGAAACTCTGTTCAGCAGATTATACAGGTAAGCTATGATATTTCAAATTCAAAGACTTATAAAAGGGAAGTAAATGGTCTTCTATTGGCATCTGCAAAAACAGGCTGCAATAATCTTTTATTGATAACAGACCATGAGGATAAGAATATAGTCGAAAATGGTAAAAAAATTTGTGTAACTTCAGCGTATGCATGGTTAGTTGAAAAATAAGGTCAATATAAAATATGTGTATTAAGCCTTAATGTAGGATGTGTTAAGCCTTTGTAAAATTGTCTTTGTTTGTAAGAAGAATTCCAGAAATAAAGGCGGTTAATGGAGCAGTCATTGCAAGTCCAAAACTTCCTGCAATTGTGTTGATGATTTCGGCGGCTACCACATTGTTATTCAAAATATTGTAAACTGGAGTTCCCTGAGCCATAAAAGTCATAAGAAAAGCGATGCAACTTCCAGAATATGCCAGCAAAAGTGTAGTTGTCATTGTTCCCATGGCAGCACGAGCAACTGCAAGTCCTGATTTTATGGCTTTTTTTGTTGAAATATCCGGACAATTTCGTACAACTTCAGACACAGCTGAGGTAATATCAACACTAAGATCCATTACAGAACCGCTGGCCCCAATAAAAACAGAGGCCATAAAAATCTGAGTTAAGTTCAAATCGGCAAAACCTGAATACAAAAGTGCCTCAGAATTTGCCATTACCGCTCCGTGAATATGAAAAGCTTTATTACAAATTATTGAAAGAATCATGGCAAAAATAATTCCGCTCATTGAGCCAAAGAATGAAGATAAAAGCCGTTTATCAAGCCCGTAAACAAAAAGAAGAATCACGAAAGTCAGTATGGCAACTGCAACTAGTCCAACAAAAATCGAATTATAACCTTTTAAAAAGAGCGGAACTAAAATTTTCCACAAAACAAGAATCGTGATTACAAAAGACAAAACCGAGCGAAGACCAACACCACGAGCAAAGCAAATCAGAAATAGTGCAAAAGCTATTGCAAGAACAAGTTCGCCATCAAGGCGGTAGTAATCAATTAGATTGATAGAAATTATTTCTCCTTCGTCATGATGTACAACAGCCTGAGCTTTATCTCCTGGTCTAAAAAGTTTATCCTGAGAAAGAGAACCTCCCAGCATATTCCAGCCAAACGAGGTCTGTCCCTCAAATCTGCCAGTTAAAAAACGAACTTTGCAAATCTGTTGACCGGTGCGAATTAATCCTGTATCAATAAGACTTGAATTATCCACCTCTTCAACAAGCACTTTGCATTTTTCAGCATCCTTAAATTGAAGAGCACCTTCAAAACCGGTAGGAAGAAATATTAATACGACAATAACTATCGAAATTCCAGCCAAAAAAGAAAATCGATGTTTCATTCTCTCTCCCCAGTCAACGCAAAAATTACCCATTCTGCAATGTTTGTAGCGTGATCACCGATACGTTCTATGTATTTTGCAATCAAAAGATAATCAAGAATTGTTTCTCCTTCTGTCGTTTCACGAATCTTTTCAACTAAGTCTTTTTTTATTACGTGGTACAAATCATCAATTACATCATCGTGAGCAATTACATTTTTTGCTTTGTTAAAATCTTTGTCTATGTATGACTGCACCGCATCGTGAAGCATTTTGATTATTTCAGAACTCATCTCGGTTATTTCATTCATTTTCCCATATTTACAGTCAGGAACATTCAAAACCAAATCTGCCACATCAGCCGCGTGGTCTCCTATTCGTTCCATATCCGTAATCATTTTTAATGCCGCTGTTATCATTCTTAAATCTGTTGCCATTGGCTGCTGCTGGAGCAAAAGCTTCATGCACTGAGCTTCAATTTCCCTTTCCATTTCATTTATGGCTTCATCATTCTGACCTACAGTTTTTGCTGCTTCAGTATCACGTCCCATTAGTGCAATCATGGAACTTTCAATGGCAATTTCTATCATCTTTCCCATATTGATAATAGCTGAGTTCAGCTTCTTTAATTCCTGTTCATATTTTTCTCGCATTTTTTTTCTCCATCAACCAAAACGTCCGGTTATATAGTCTTCCGTCTTTTTCATCTTAGGCTTACTGAAAATCTGTTCGGTATTACCTGACTCGATAATTTCTCCCAACAGGAAGAAAACAGTTTTATCGCTTACACGAACTGCCTGCTGCATATTGTGGGTAACAATTACAATGGTGTATTTTTCTTTTAGTCCAAGAACACAGTCTTCTATTTTTGAAGTTGAAATTGGATCCAGAGCCGAAGTTGGTTCATCCATAAGCAGGACTTCTGGTTCTACTGCAAGAGCACGGGCAATACAAAGCCGCTGCTGCTGACCTCCACTTAATTCCAATGCTGATTTTTTCAGGTTATCTTTTAATTCATCCCAGATTGCCGCATTCTGTAGGGAAGTTTCAACAATTTCATCTAAATCGGCTTTCCGCTTAATTCCGTGAGTACGTGGTCCATAAGCAATATTGTCATAAATGCTCATAGGAAAAGGATTAGGTTTTTGAAATACCATTCCCACATTTTTACGAAGCAGGTTTACGTCGGTGGATTTTTCGAGGATATTCCAGAAAACGGAGTGTTGCGGGGTGTCCCCGCTAGAGAGGATAGGACGCAACGAAGCGTGGCCGTAAGGGGAAACTTTCCATCCATTCCTGATTAGAATCTCCCCATTGATTTTACATCCTTCCACCAGATCATTCATACGGTTTATGGATTTAAGCAAAGTAGATTTTCCGCAACCACTTGGCCCAATAAACGCCGTAATCTGATGCTCGGGAATCTCAAGATTTATTTTTTTAAGGGCATGAAAGCTGCCATAAAATAAATCAAGATTTTTAATTTCTATTTTATTCATATCTTCTCTCCATTATTTTTTGACTCTTTTTGCTACCACATTTGCCAAAGCATTAATCCCCACAACCATTGCCAAAAGCACAACAGCCGTAGCAAAGGCCTGCCCGGTACGAAGTCCTTCCGAACTCAAAACATACATGTGAATTGCAAGCGTTCGTCCAGACCCAAACAGATTTTTCGGTACCTGAGCTACAGTTCCCGCAGTGTAAATTAAGGCAGCAGTTTCACCTGCAACGCGCCCGGTTGCAAGAATTACTCCACTCAAAATACCTGGCACAGCACTTGGCAAGATTACCTTAAACACCGTGCGTAATTTTCCGGCTCCAAGTCCATAGCTTCCTTCCCGGAATGAATCTGACACCGCAAGCAAAGCTTCTTCTGTAGTCCGCATAATTGTTGGAAGAATCATTATTGCAACAGTTGCGGCTCCAGCCATCAGCGAATATCCCCAGTGCAAAAACCTCACAAACAGCAGCATTCCAAAAAGTCCATAAATAATAGAAGGAATGCCTGTTAAAGTTTCTGTAGTCATGCGAACCACATTCACAAAGCGGTTTTCTTTACGGGCGTATTCCACAAGGTAGATGGCACTTCCAATTCCCAAAGGACAAGCAATCAACAATGCAAGCAGCGTCATAATCAAAGTGTTCACAAGAGCCGGCACCACCGAACAATTTTCCGAATTGTAGTTCCAGCTAAAAAGTGATGAAGACAAATAAGGCACGCCTTTTACAAAAATGTAGACAAGCATATAAATCAAAACTGCAAAAGTGATTCCTGAACAAAAATAAACACCGGCTCTGACAAATCCAGATTTTGTTTTTATGGAAGTTGCGCCCGCAAGCGGTCGCCGGGCTTTCCTCACTTCGCTTGTGCTCATCGTCCTCGCCTCCACTCCGTTCCGGCTGCGGTCGACTAAAGGTGCTCCAATCCCTAACTCAATTTTCATCATAAGCGTCCCCTATTTTTTACAAGATTAAAAGTCAAATTAATCAGCAGAATAAATACAAACAAAACAACACCAGTCGCAATAAGAGCTTCCCTGTGAAGGTCAGTTGCATACCCCATTTCAATAACGATGTTCGCTGTCAAAGTTCTTATGCCTTTCAAAATTGAATCCGGGATTCGAGCTTGATTTCCGGCAACCATAATAACCGCCATTGTTTCACCAATTGCACGACCAATTCCTAGAATTATTCCAGCCATAATTCCAGATTTTGCTGCAGGCAACATAGTCTTAAAAACACTTCGTTCATGGGTTGCACCAAGAGCTCGGCTTCCCTCGTAAAAGCTTTGAGGAACAGCATTCAAGGCACTTTCAGAAACAGAAATAATTGTTGGTAAAATCATCATTCCGAGAAGAATACTTGCTGTAAGAATAGAAGAACCATTTCCTCCAAAAATATTTCGGACAGCAGGCACAATTACCATAAGTCCAAAAAATCCGTAAACTACACTTGGAATTCCCGCCAGTAAATCAATTGCAGGTTTAAGAATTTTATGCAGCCATTCAGGACAGAACTTTGACAGAAAAACTGCAGTCATAAGTCCAACTGGAACTCCAACAATAACGGCTCCTGCAGTTACATAAAAACTTCCAAGAATCATGGGAAAAATGCCATAAAGATCGTTTCCCGGTTTCCAT
This sequence comes from Treponema sp., assembly GCA_017525605.1. GTDB lineage: Bacteria > Spirochaetota > Spirochaetia > Treponematales > Treponemataceae > Treponema_D. Next base: position 65,734 of record JAFXSM010000028.1, read on the forward strand.
TTAGTTCCAAACAAAAAATCTGCAACTCCAATTTTTTGTATAGCCGGAATGCCATTTGCAAATAAAAACAGACAGATTAAAAGAACAGCAAGAAAACTGAATCCCGCCGCCAGGAGAAAAATAATTTCCCAGAATTTCTCTTTAATTTTCATGGCTCTAATTTAAATGAAGATTGTTAAGATATAAGGAAGGATTTGTTAAGATTATGTTAAAAAAGAAAACCTCCAGTTTTTTAGCTGGAGGTTTTCAATTATTTGGGGGATAATTCAACGTAGTGTGCCTTGACTCGTCGTATTGCCTGGTGATTATTATTTTACTTCATTCCACTTCAAAGTTTTTCCAGTAAAAATCTGTTCTACCTGGGCTTTTGAAAGGTTTTCTGTTGGATTTGATTTGTTTACAATTACGGCAATTCCATCAATTGCAATTGTAACTTCCTGAACGCCCTTTGATTTTTCTGAATCTTTAAGACTGCGACTTGCCATTCCAATATCGCAGGTTCCGTTGATTGCGTTTGTTACTCCAGTTGTACTATCGGAAGTCTGAAGTTCGATCTTTGCATTTGGGTTTTCGCTTTTGTATGCTTCAATCAATTTTTCCATAACTGGTGAAACTGAAGATGAACCTGCAACTACAATTTTTCCGCTGGCTTTTGAAGAAATGTAAGACTTAGCTGCAACTTGAATATACTTGTTAGCAGCAATAACTTTTTGTCCTTTATCACTTAAAATAAAATTAACGAAATCCTGAGCAACAGGGGTAAGCCCCTCTTTTACTGCAATATTGAACGGACGACTAATTTTATACGAACCATTATTGATGTTTGAAACAGTTGCATCTGCACCGTCAATTTTTACGGCTTTTACAGAATCATTTAGTGAACCAAGTGAAACATAACCAATAGCATAATTATCACCGGCAACACTTGCAAGCATTACTGCAGTTGAATTTGTAATTGCAGCTTCGTCAGTTGTGTAATCAACTTTTTTACCTGATGTATCTTTTTTTTCAATACCAAAAAGTTCAATAAAAGCACCCCGCGTTCCAGATCCGTCTTCCCGACTCAAAACTGTAATTGATTTCTTGCTGTTAAATTTTGGAGCAGCATAAACCGAACAAATCGATGTAGCCAAAATTGCTCCAAGAATCATTTTCTGTAGATCGATTTTCATAATAACTCCTTGAGATTTTAATCTCTTTATTAAGATGTCCTAAATCTACAGGAGTTGTGTTAAGTTCCAATGTAAAAATTGTTAAGAACATGTAAAAAGATAATAAAGAGTCCAGAGAACATCGGTCTTTGGCAAATAATCCAAAAAGACAGAGTCTTGTTGGCGGAGGATTAGAAAGGGCAACGTTGCCCTTCTCGGGTTTCCAAAGGGCAGAGCCTTTTGGTGGCTATGAAGTGGAGAAAAAAAGCGGTGAAAGTTTCCTTTTGGGGAAGCTTTCATTTGCCCGCGCTTTTCGTAACGGAATAGACAAGGGGTCGAGGGGATATGCCCTCGCACAATAGAAGTTTGTTCGCAGATTTTTGTAAAAAACGCGGGCAAACTTCTATTGTGTTAGAACTTGGCTACAAGTTCTGGGGTAGTTCCGAAGGCTCTTTTCTTATGCCTTTACGGCTCTTTTTCTGTTAGGGAAACGGTGCGCTAATTAAAAAACCGCAATCAAGCACTATTGCAAGATTGCGGTTCTGCTGAGATTAACTCCTCTATGTTGTTGTTTAATCCCACCAATCAATTTCTTTTCTTGTGTGGGTTTGTTTTGGTTTTACTGTCTCCCTGATTTTTGGAACTTCTTCCTTAATCTCGCGGGCTTCTTTTATCTGGCTGAGGGTGTTTCCTCTCATGCCTTTTTCGATATACTCGCTCACGTCTCGGCAGTAACTTTTGCGCATATCTTCGACAACTATCATCAAGTCGTCTGGTGTCTTGTTCCAGAAGTGTTTAATGAAATAGTCTGCCTTGTGTAGCCATGCGCTGAATTTGCGGTCTACATTGGTAAACCATTGGCAAAGGCCGTTGCCGTCTTTTCTGAAGGCCATCATTCTTGCATCCCTGAACTGTATGTCATCTTCAAAGTCTTCATAGCGTGTGGCCGATGATTGACTCAGAATCTGGGCTCGTTCTGCAAGTTTTGAAACATCTTCAAGTGCCTTGTCTAAGGCATTGTCCTTTTCTTCAACTTCCTTCTTTTTCTTTTTCAGCTTCTGCACAAACTTGTGAAGGGATTCTGAAACATGTTTTTTTGCATTCGCAAAGAAGGTCTTTTCTTTTTCAAGGGCTTCGGTCTGCTCTTTTAAGTCATTTTCCCATTCCCGATTCTTTCTGTTCTTGTAGTCAAAATAGTCATGGTTTTTCTGCTTCTGGGTCTCGGCTTCCTTGATTTTCTCGTCTGCCGATTCCGCAAGTTCTTTGACTTCGCTATGCCATTCAACCATTTCAACTTTTTCAGAATCAACTTCCTTTACATCTGTAAGAAGCTTTTCACCTAATCCGTAAACCTGACTTTTAAGACTTGGGTCTTTGGAATAGATGTAATCTTCCGTTGAAAGATGTTCCCGCTTTTCGTTAGGATTCTCGATTGTAAGTCCATGCTCGCGGGCAATCTTCATCAAAAGATTTCTCTGCGCTTGTGTCCATTGAATCAGGTTTGTTACCATGCGCGTTTTGGTAATCTTCTCAGGCTCAGCTTCCGGATTTTCCTCGTCTAATTTGGGAAGACATTTCATTCTTTCCTTTAGGCTTGCACTTACGTCCATCTGCTTTGCTACGGCCTTGGGAACTTTAGCCTTGGCTCTGGTTTTGCTGAGTTTTTCCCGCCTGCCGAATTTCTTCTCTGCGACTTCTGGATCAATCTCTATGTTCATGATGCCTTGTTCAAGTAAAGCACTGTTCATGGAGTTTTGAATCTTCTGTCCTCGCTTGCAGTTGTAGGCTATGGGGATATAGTCTAAGTGCATGTGGGGCGCACCTTTTACAAAACCACCGTTTCCGTCCTTTCGCATTTCATCCGCATGATAATAAGCACCGATTACCTTCATATTCGGATTCTGCTTTTGAAACTCTTCCAGAAAGGCCTTGTAGATTTCCTTCTGGACTTCTGGATCTGGCATCTGTTCAACGTTGCCGATTGTAATAAGGGCTTCCCTTACGGGTACAAGGTCTTTGGATTTCTTTACCTTTTCCCAATAAGAATTGAACTGCCGTTCCTTCTTTCTCTGTTTAGAATTGTATTCCTTAAAAGCTTCTCCAAAAATCTGCTCATAGGCTTCTTTTGGTGGAATATCAATCCATGTTTCATGCAGACCGCCTTTTACAATGTGTTCCTGCTTTTCACAATATTTCGGATCACGAATATTGTGTTCTCGGCAGGCCTGATAAAGCTTCTTGCGTTTTCTTCCGCTTGAATCAATTCCATCTTTTTCCATTCCGCCGTTGTGGAAAGATGCCGTATAGCTTTCGCTCACTGTTGTACTCCTTCGGGCAGGCTCTTTCACTTTTGGCTTTTGGAACAAAGGCCCTGGGAGTAGCCTTTGTTTCCGCTTTACTTTGTGTTATGCGCTCAGGGATTTTTCAAGATCTTCAAGGCTGATTCCTTTTCTAATCTCACTGATTGCGTAACGAACACCTTTTGCAAAGGCTTCATCCGCCTTTGTTTTAGATACTGACTTTGCAGTTGATTTTTTTGCTGCTGGTTTTGCTTTCACTTCTTCAGCTTTAGCTTTTGCCTCCGCTTCTGACTCAGGCTTTTGAGCTGCTGGAGAGACAGTCTCTTTGTCGGCCTTTTCTTCGGACTTTGGCTCTGGCTTAGGCTTTTTCTTGTCCTGAATCTGCTTGTAAACCTGATTCATGCTGATTTCATCTTTCTTGATGGCTTCCAGCTGCTCAGGGCTTGCTTCCTTCAAAACAAGTCTTGTTTTTTCAACTGTTTTTGCTGAGACTCCAATCTGCTTTGCGATGATTTCAGATGCCTTTCCCTTTTCACCGACTACGTTTCCTTTACCTTTCTCAAAGTTGAAATTGGCTACTGCATCCAAAAGAGCTTGTCCGCTTAAGTTTCTGCGGTTTATCTGCTCTTTAATTGCAAAAGTCTTTGCTTCTTCAATGTCCGCAAAGTTGTGGATGATACAAGGGATTGTCTTGTTTCCCAAACTTTCCCATGCGCACTTTCTTGTGTGGCCGTCAATCAGGATGTATTCCTTTCCTCGTTTCCAGATGTGGATTTCATGTCCTGACTTGAAACCTTCTTCCTTCATGGACTGCTTCATCTTTTCAAGCACATCTTCTTCCATAACCAAAAGTTTCTGGAACTCTGGAATAAGAACAATGTCCTTGATTTTGAGAGTTTTCTTCTCTGAGATTTTCTGAGTGGTATCTTTTACCATGCTGATAATGTCGTTAATTTTCATATGTCTATCCTCTAGTTGTTGGTTTTATTAGATTCACTGACAGCCTGAATAATTAAGTCAGACTGTCAGTGCCTATTCGAATTAGTTAAGCTGATTTCTGTAAGCGTTCAATGAATGCCAGAACATCAGATTTCTTGTACTTTCTGCGGCTTCCATCTTTAATTACCTTTTTTCTGAGCCATTCATAACGCTCTGCGGTAAAGAAAGATGATGAAGCGCATCTCAAGAACTCAATTACTTCTTTTTGAAGCAAGAGTTCTTCTGTTAATGTTTCTTTTTTCATCTGCGGGTACTCCTCTTGTTGTAAATTTTTTATTTCAAACTGCCATATGCGAGGTTTATGACAGTTTAATTTTTAAGCAATTTTATTTTTGCTTTCACCAGTGCATGGAAGTAATTTTTGATTTTCTGGAAAATCGTCAATGATTGTATATTCAACTTCTTCGACAGCCAGTTTTTCAAAAATTGGTGCAAAAAGCTTTTCAGAAGTTTCAGCAATAGTCTTTAAGGCTGACTCTTTTTTGATATGATTTGCATAATGGGCAAAAATCTTATCACTTTTGTGTCCGGAACCTATCATACAGATTCTCTGGTCTCCGATTTCTGAAAGTGTTGTCGTACACCATCCATGCCTGAAGCTATGGAAACAAATCTTTTCAGGATCTGAATAACCGATTGATTTCAATGCCTCTCTCATATATTTAGCCCATGCATCAGCATCCATTGGTCTGTCAGCCTTTTTCTTACTGAAGAATACATATGCCGACAAATCCTGCTTCCATGGATTTTTCATTAGCTGCTGTATTATCATATTGCGCAGTTGCTGAGGAATTAAAATTTCTCTTTCATCTCCGTTTTTTGGAGACTTAAGGCCATCATATTTTCCCCATGAATGGCGTATGTAGATTCTGTCGTCCCCGATGTCCTGGGCTCTCAGTGCAGCAATTTCTCCCTGACGCATTCCTGTGTAGCTTGCAATGAGGCATGCAAGTTTTGCCGCATCATTTTTCCATTTGGCAGCAAAAAGGGCTCTTGTCTCTTCCATTGTGAGGATTGCTCTTTCTTTAGATTTTTCACAAGGTTTGATGATTCCGTCATAGCAGTTGATTTCAGTAAGCCCATGAAGAAATGCCCATTTCATTGAAACAGTCATTGCATGAATAATTGATTTCACGGATTTAGGAGCAAGTTTCTGAGTTGATTCAACTTCGTAGATTTTGTTGATGTCGTTACGGGTTATTTCTCCGAGAAGTTTTCCTTCAATGATTGGTTTCCAATAATTGATTATGATACGGGTCATTTTATTGGAATGTTTCTTGTGGAATGATTTGCCTCTAAGATGCAGTTCCCGAATATATGGCGATTTGTCATAATCCCAGAACTCAAGAAGGTACTCCATTGCATCACGCGCAGCTTTGGTCTCAGTGCGAATTGCAGACTTGATGTAGTTGCGTTCTTTGAGAATGTTTATAATTTGATTGATTTCTGAATCAGAAAAATCATGTGTTTTAAGCTGATTCAAAATAGAAAGGGTATCAAGAGAAGTTTTGATTTCAGATTTTTCTTTTCTTGAAACTCGTTTAGGGATAGCACCTGCTACAACCCATTCCATAACGACTTTTTCAGCCTCGGATTTGGATTCTTTTCCAGTGCTTTTATTGTTAGAAAGACTTCCGTCTGAAAGTCTGATCTGCGCATACCAGTATGGCGAATTGCGCATTTTGAACAACAAATAGGGTTTGTTCATATAGGTCCTTATCTGGGCAGACAGGAACGCATAAATAATTTACAATATTATTAAGATTTTGTAAATGTTTTTCCCAAAGTCACTATTTTTTACTTAAACTGCTTACTTAATATGCCATTTTCTGTTTTTTTATGGTATAATTTAGTAAGCAATCCGACACTGTAATTCTTTATATATTAAGGAGTTACAGTATTCTTAATCAAAACGAATATTTTTTTTACGGGCGGGCTATTCGTGATTCCTTCTTTCGCAAGGATTCTCGGCGCGGAAGGGGAACTTCTTCGCTATTCTGTTCTTTACGCGAGAACGCTCTGCCCGGCTATCACATCGTTCATGCTGCAGTCGGTGTTTCAGGCATTTTTCATCGCGGCGGAAAAACCGCATTCAGAATCTATTCGCTCGGCTTTCTTTTGTGCGGAACGAATATTTTCGGCTCGTCGTTTTTCACTGCGCTGAACAACGGAATCGTGTCGGCTTTTCTTTCGGTCTTGAGAACACTGGTCTTTCAGGTGAGCTTTATCCTTCTTCTGCCTGTTCTTCTTGGCACGGCCGGAATCTGGCTTGCCTCTCCAGGAGCGGAACTTTTCTGCCTTGTAATGACCGCAGGCTGTTTTTTCGGGTTCAGAAAAAAGTATAATTACTAGGAAATTTTATTCAGGGAGAATCTTATGGCATCGCTGTTACTTGCCGTCATTTATCTCATCTTCATGAGCCTCGGTCTTCCGGACTCGCTTCTCGGCGCGGGTTGGCCGACAATGCACAAAGCGTTCGGAGTTTCCTCGTCGTATGCAGGCTACGTTTCGATGACGATTGCGTTCATGACGATTATCTCCGCATTGCTGAGCCCAAAGCTCATTCAGAAAGTGCACACGAAATGGATTGTTGCGGTCTCGATTTCGCTCACGGTTGCGGGCTTGCTCGGTTTTTCCCTCTCAAGCGCGTATTTCATGCTCTTCCTGTTCGCAGTTCCTTACGGGCTTGGAGCGGGCGCAATCGATGCAGCTGTGAACCACTACGTCGCGAACAATTATTCAGGCGCGGTGATGAATTTCCTGCACTGCTTTTACGGGGTCGGAGCGGTAATCAGCCCGAACATCATGGCGGCGGCACTCAAGCACGCAAGGTGGAACGAGGGCTACAGATGGACTTCATACATGCAGATTGGAATCCTCATCGTCGTGATTCTGTCGTTCTCTTTATGGAAGAAAAATGAAAGCGCGACGGAAGAGGAAAAAACCGCCGCGAAAGGAATACGGGAAACGCTCAAAGCACCGGGCGTTCTCCCTACCCTCATCGCGTTTTTCGGGTACTGCGCGGGGGAAGCGACGTGCTTTTTGTGGACTTCGAGCTATTTCGCGGGAACGAAAGAAGGGCTTTCGAAAGAACTTGTCGCGTCATTCGCTTCGCTGATTTTCGGAGGACTCATGGCAGGCCGGATTATTTCAGGTCTCGTCTCGAACAAACTCGGCGACAAAAAGCTAATCAGATTCGGAATCCTAGTCGAATTCGTAGGGATCATGCTTGTGTTCGCGTCACCGAACAACTACGTTCTTGCCGCAATCGGATTCGTGACAATCGGATGCGGAATGGGGCCCGTCTATCCTGCAATCCAGCACATGGCACCGTCAAAGTTCGGAAAAGAATACAGCGCGTCTGCAATCGGACTCCAGATGGCATCCGCATATGTTGGGACGACGTTCATGCCGATGGTTTTCGGAATTTTGCAGGAGAAATTCGGAATCTGGATAATGCCGTGGTACATTCTCTTTTTCATGCTCATCAATTTCGGCTTCCTTGAATTGTCGAACAAACTTGCAAAGAGAAAATCCCTAGCTGCTGAACCGTGAAAGGAACGCCCTCGTGCGCTCCGTTTTCGGGTGGTTGATTACGTCGTCCGGCTTTCCCTGCTCCACGATAACTCCGCCGTCCATGAAGATGATTTCGGTGGAGATGTCATGCGCGAACGACATTTCATGCGTCACGACGACCATCGTCATCTTCTCGCTCGCAAGCTCCTTTATTACGGCAAGGATTTCCCCCGTAAGCTCCGGGTCGAGCGCGGAAGTCGGCTCGTCGAAAAGAAGCACTTCCGGATTCAGAGCAAGCGCGCGCGCGATTGACACACGCTGCTGCTGTCCGCCAGAAAGCTCGCACGGATAATTTTTCATCCGCTCGCCAAGCCCGATTCGTTTCAGAAGCTCAACGGCTTTTTCGGTCGCTTCTTCGCGCGTTTTCCGCAAGACGCGGATCTGCGGCTCAACGACATTCTGCAGAACCGAATAATGCGGAAAAAGATTGAAATTCTGGAACACGAGACCGCTTTTCAATGTGATTTCGTGGCGGAGTTTCTTGTCGGAATACACGCCGTCCGTCACGAGCGGAAGGCCACAGATTTCGATGCTGCCTCCGCTCACGGTCTCAAGCTGGGAAACGCAGCGGAGGATTGTTGATTTTCCGCTTCCTGAAGGCCCGATTATCGAAAGAACCTGTCCTTTTTTCACGGAAAAAGAAATGTCCTTCAAGATTTCAGTTTTTCCGAATGATTTTTTCAGATTTTTCACGCAGATGATTTCATTCGTCTCGCTCATTTTTGTGCTCCGTTCATCTTCAGTTCATCAACGATAATAGCCAAGCTTCTTTTCAAGCTGTGCAAAAACAATCGAAACGAACCAGTTCATCACAAAGTAGAAAACGCCAGCGATGAAAAGCGGCGCGAAGCTGAAAAGCGCGCCCTGCCTCTCATTCGCGACCATCAGAAGTTCGCTCACCCCGATTACGCTCACGAGAGCCGTGTCCTTCACGAGCGTGATGACCTCGTTTCCCATCGCGGGAACAATTCTTTTTACAACCTGCGGAAGAATAATCCTGAAAAATGTCTGATATTTCTTGTAGCCGAGAACCTGGCACGCCTCATACTGCCCTTTCGGGATAGATTCGATTCCGCCGCGGTAGATTTCCGCAAAGTATGCGGCATAGTTCACGCTCAACGCGATTATCGCCGCCGTGAACCTGTCCCATTTGAAGCTCACGTCAAAGCCCATCGAAACGAGCCACCGGACAAAAAGCCCGGGTCCGAAATAGACAACAAGCAATTGCAACATGAGCGGAGTTCCGCGGATTACGAGAAGAAAAATGTTCGTAATCCATGAAAGGACTTTATCCTTGCTCATTCTTCCGAGAACAATCGGAAGAGCCAGAGGAATCGAAAAAATCAGGGTGAGGAAAAACACCTCAAGCGACGTGACAGAGCCGTCGAACATCGCAGAAAGCATTTTCATGTATTTAGGAGACATCGGGACTTCCAGAAATTTATTTGAATTTTATTTGATTACAGAGATATTCTTGCCGAACCATTTGTCACAAATCGCGGCGACAGTTCCGTCAGCAGACATTTCCTTGAGGATTCCCCAAACTGCATCGCGAAGCTCGCCCTCGCTCTTCCTGAAGCCGACACCGTACCCTTCGTTTGCAAGAGCCTCGTCAACAACGACGAACGGCTTTTTCGTCTGCGCAATCGAATAGTTCGCAACGACGCTGTCCATCACGACGGCATCTACGCCGCCGATGTCCAAATCGTTCAGCGCGGTGATATTGTCCTTGAAGTAAATAGTTTTTCCGATAGAAGAAGCGAAAGCCTTATTGTCATCGACAGCTTCCTGCGCGCTTGAGCCGCTCTGAATGCCGATTGTCTTTCCTTTCATGTCCGAAAGCGACTTGATTCCGCTGTCAGCGCGGACGACAAGAACCTGCTCGTTGTTCAAATACGCTTCCGTAAAGCTCAAAGCCTCTTTGCGCTCTTCCGTGATTGTGAACCCGTTCCAGATGCAGTCGATTTTGCCTGTCTCAAGTTCCATTTCCTTCGCTTTCCAGTCAATCGGCTGTGCCTTGAACTCAACGCCGAGACGCTTGGCAACTTCCTTTGCAAGGTCGATGTCGTAGCCGACAATCTCGTTCGTGTCGTTGTCGCGGAAGCCGAGCGGCGGGAAGGACGCGTCAAGACCGAGAACAAAAGTTCCGCGGGATTTCAAAGCCTCGACAGGATTCACGCTCTGTTTTGCATTTTTCTTGCACGAAGCAAGAGCAAAAACAGCACAAGAAAGAAGAAGGCATCCAATAATTTTTTTCATAATTGAACCTCTATTTTTTACATTTTTAACGAAAGACGCACCGTTTATTATTCCGAGCCGATTCGCATTCGTGAATTATAGTAAAAATGCGCCTTTAATAAAAGTAAACAGATTAAATCAATAATGAACAAAGGTCGAACGAAATTTTCTGTCCCGCCTACTCTATCTCCCCGAACAACCACTCTCCGCCGCATTTGTAAAATTCTTCATGTTCATCTTTCTAAAATCCTTTTGATTTTTCAGTTCAAACTTCATTCGCTACAGCAAATTCCATTTTTCCAATGTTTTTCTGGCATCTTTCTCGACCCAATCCATATAACGAGATTTGTTTTTATTGTAGATTTCGAGAACATTCTTATTGAACGAAGGATTTTTCTTTGAAAGCAGATAATCGTAAATCGGAATTGCGACATAGCCGTTTTTCTCTTTCCTTAATCGTTTTAAAAGAGCTTTATCAACGGAATCGTCCTCGAAACGCTCAATTTGCTCGAAAAATTCATCGAAAACAAACCCAGAAAGCTCCGGCAGTTCCTTGACGAAAATCTTTCCGACATCATAATTTTCGTCAAGCAGATTTTCTATGCAGAATGAGAGAATCCCGGAACCATGAATATATTCATCTGAATTTTTCAGAGCCGAAACCATGCAATCAAGCGCGCGTTTTTTGTCATGTTCCAGAAGATTCTTGGCAGAATCCAACTTCACGACATGATATTTTTCCCACATTTCAAACAAAATGTCATCGTAAAATCCGTCGGTGTATGTTTCCAAAGCCTCCGCAATAAATCCAAGATGATATTTCCGAATATTTCTGTTCGTTCTTGAAGAAAAGACTTTTCTCAATTCCTTCTTCGAAAAATCATCTTTAAACATCGCAAGCGACTTGTAAAACTCTTTCCATTCGTTGTGAAAATATTTTGATGGCAGAATCGAATTCATGTATTCTGCAAAAAAAGGTTTTAACGAATCGTTCAAGATGTACGGGCAGGCTTTGAAAAACAGATATTTTCTTTCCTTATTATTAAGTGAGAGAACAAGCGGATAATCTTCTTTATTCTGATACTTTGCCAGCGAAAAAATCGCGTTTTCATTTCCAGCCAATGCCCATTTTCGAGTAAGCTCATAAAATCCTTGAGATTTTTTGTCGCTGTGCAGAAGTTTGTAAGCATGGAGCAAAGGAGATTGAGTTTCCAAAAGCTGGATGTCAATTTTATCTTTGGCTTCTTGGGAAATCAGATTTTCAATCATGTCGAGGAAAATGTCCCCCACCCGCTCCGTAAAAACAATGCAGCCGAACATAGTTTCGATTGATTCCGTGTCGGAAAGTGAACCGAGCGCGATTTTATCCCAATCAAGTTTTTCATTGCGCTCGACAAGAGCCTGAAGCGCATAAGAGCGGACAACGCCATTTTTGTCACGAAGCAGCTTTTCAAGCTCCGCTTTTGTGCATGAGTCCCGGACAATTTCGTAAAGCGAATATTGCTCCGGTTTCTCCGCCGACTCGTAAACAGCAGACCCCATGTAGCAGTTTATTTCCCGCATCTTATTCAGAACCGAATCGAGAGAATCATCTGCATGGCAAACAGCAAAAACAAGAAACAAAAGAATTGAAAAAACAATTTTTCTCATGCCTAAATTGTAACATAGATTTTTCGCAGAAAAAATTTCGTGACCGCGTTTATGCGTGCTACAATTTTTATATTTTCAAATAAAAGCGGAAGTTTATAGTGCAGATTTTGATTTTCCACTTGATTCTTTTTTTCAAATCTGATATATTACTTTTCATTGAATGAGATTGTAGCTCAGCTGGATTAGAGCATCTGCCTTCTAAGCAGAGGGTCGCTGGTTCGAGCCCAGTCAGTCTCATTAAGGCGAGGCTTTGTTTTTCAGGGTCTCGCCTTTTTCGTCATGTAGAAGCTCAAAAAGCACTTCACGCTCGAGCGTATGCGTTGCCGTTACGCGTTCCGCTCTCAAGGTTCATAATGGGATCCTGCGAAGTCCTATAGGAGCTGACAACACCGCTTCCAGACAGAAGCTCAGCGAATGGCAGTCAAAGGCGAGGACGTTCACCGAGCAGACTGGAATCAGGCGCGACTACGCCAGGGAGTACGTGGGGACGAAGGGAGAGCAGCCGAGGGGGATTGCGACGCCGAAAGAAGCCGATAATAAGTCTATGAACGATAGCGTTGAACTTGCAAAAAAGATGTTCCCAAGCGAAAAGTTTATAGAGCAAGAAAGTAATATTTTCGTTTCAGAATTCCGAATTCCCAAAAACAAACAGCAAAAAGAAGTTTTTGAGAAAGAACTGAAAATGGCACAAATTGCGAAAAATGCAGGTCATTGCATTTGCCTATTATCGGAGCGAGGAACAGGAAAAAATCCGGACTCAATAATGGACGGTGAAATTACCGAGTTCAAAAACATAACAGGAAATATAAAGGCTGTAGGGAAACGTTTTAGCGAAGCAATGAAACAAGGAAAAAATGTCTTTTTAAATATTGAATCTGATTTGAAAGTTCACGATGTCTACAAAAAAATAAAAGGCGAAATAAATGCCAATAATTATAAAACAGGGAAAATATTTATTTTCTGCTCTGGAAAAATGTATATATGGAGTGTGGAAAAGTTCTTGTAATTTTTCCACACTTAAGGTTTAATAGTAAATGCCAGCGTACCCGTAACCAATCGGGCGAGGGCAGCCTTAAACCTCCGTATGTACTGCGGAGGTGTTTTTTTTATAGCTTCTCGGCAAATTCATTCAAGATTTCCGCCGTGACTCCGTTCCTGCAATTTTTCTTTCAGACGCTTTTGCAGAATGCCTTGCAAGAAAATCAAATGACAAGAGTACTTAGATTTATCAAGTAAGAATGATTACAATGAACATGCTGAGAGGTGGTAAATGATTACGTCAAAAGAAGCTGTATGGTTGCCGTATATTGTTGATTGGAAAGATGTTGGAATACCAATTTGGAAAGAAAATACACATGATTGGATAAAAGAAGCCCTTTATCTTTTTCAACACAAGAAAACTGAAAAATTCATTAAATTGCTCGAAGAACATGGAATAATTGAGCCTGAAAAGGAATAGCCACACATGGACGACAACTTCAAATGCATTTACAAAATACTGACAGCATTCGAGAAGTCGCTTGATGTCGAGGAGTTCGACATTGCGAACATCTCGGCGGGAATTCTTCGGTGGAAATATGAGAGAAACTGCAAGAAAAGTTTGTGAAATACTTTTGAGGGAGAAATAATAATGCTTTTTACGGCTGATATATTTGAAATAGTTGAAAAATTTTCTTCAGATATTCAAATAATTGATAGAGAACGCCATCAAGTTTATACGCTTACAAACCTCGATAAGGCGACATCAGACGAAATAGATATTTTGAAGGACTTTGAAGCTACTCATCTTCGTTGTGAAGACCGCCACGTGTTTACAAACTACGAAGAATTAGAGAATTACTAAGCATGGACGACATGACAGAATACGAAAAATGGAAGAAAAGCCCCTCCGCCTCCTGTTTTATCACACGGATTTGGAAAAATCTAACGATTTTTCCTTATTTTCTAATCATCAGATTTTGCGTTCGAAAAGTCTCTGGTTGTAGAATCTGTCTTGGAGGCAAAATATGATTAGCTTGATGCGTATGCAAAATCTCATGAAAGGGAATCAGCGAAGTTTCTGACAACGTTTGAGGGGAAAGATATCTATGTAGGAACTTTTCTCGATAACAGACCTCGTATTATCGGATACCCACTCTTGATGACAGAGATTCAAGACCAAGTAGTTGCATTGTCTCTCCAAGATATAAAAAAAGTTCTACGTTCTCTTCCAGATGAAGATTGATTTTACGCAAATGGAAAATTTTATGAATATCCGTGGGAATACAAGAAACAAGGAGGTTGGACAGATGATAACATTCAAGCTGATATCGAGAAACGGCTCAAAGAATTTTTATAAGTTTTCTGCTGCTGGATTGTGTGGGATTATTTTAATTGATATAGAAACATTTGAAATTGGATTCAATAAAGTTAATGGTTTCTTGAAAGATAACGAAAAAGAAAAATTATTATATATTGCAAAAAGGAAATTGACAGAAATGCACTTTCCTGAATCTTGTATTTATGCAACGCACTGATTAAGGAACTTCAACACATGGACGACATGTCAGAATACGAGAAATGGAAGAACACACCAGGACGGCTAGGAATACTTGTCTCAAATGGTAATTTCAAAAGAGAACGTCGTAGCGAAGATGAAACGGAACTTTTTCGAGCAGAGTTCAAGGAACGACCGAGGCAGATAATCACAAAGGTCATAATCGGGAACCCGAACAGTACAGAAAAGGTCATCTGCAATGCAATTTGGGATACGGGCTGTACGGACTCATGCATATCACAGACCATAGTTGATGAACTGAACCTCAAAGAATATGGCAAAAAAATAATGACTGACATGACGGCTGACCATCTATGCACTTTTTACATTGCGGATATAAAATCAAAGAACAAGCATATTTATTTCAGCGACGAGATACGGGAAAAGGCGGTGGTGTCGTTTCGAGGAGAAAAGCATGACATATCCAGTGATTTTCACAGAAACGGGAGACGAGCGCGGAACTGTGCTTGTCAGCATTCCTGATTTAAGACAGGCTACGGAAGGATTCGGAATAGATGACGCTATCGCAATGGCTCGCGACTGCATAGGGACATATCTTGCAGACGAAGATGATTCGGAAATTCCAGATGCAAGCAGCATCAGCTCAATCGACGTTTCAAAAAGCGAATTTGCGGACGCTGGGCGTTCGTTCGTGTCTCTTGTCGATGTGGACATAGATTTCTTCCGCCGCAAGCTGAAAAGCCGAAGCGTGAGAAGAAACATCACGCTACCTGAATGGCTCGACGAAATGGCAACGAAAGCGAAAATCAACGTTTCGGCAGTCGTTCAGGACGCGCTGAAAAAAACGCTCGGCATATCGGAATCACGAACCGCCAGCGCATAATCAGAAAGAATCCTCAAAAAACACAAAATCGAGAAGCCTTTTATGGGACTAAGTTCTATAGGAGGCTTTTTTTATGCTCAGGTACACGACAAAGGACATCATTCAGAGGGCGGAACAGCTTTCGGATTTGGACGAGGACAACAGATGCCCGAAAGTCATGCTCGACAACGGAAACTGGCTGTTCGGGGAATGAAAAGGAGTGAACTATGAAAAAACTATTTCTGATTTTGGCGGCGGCGGTCGTGCTGTCGTCGTGCACAACGACGGAGAAAGCACTCTTCGACGGCTATCCCGACGACCTTCCGCCCGTGCCGGAGGAACGGCTTCAAGAAATCCTTGCCGATATTGTGGAGAGGGAGAACCGAATTGTCACGGAGGAAGAAAGCGACATTGCTTTTGTGAAGGACGGATACACCTATCTGCACTCACAGGGCAACACATATCTTGTGGACACGAACGAAACCTCACCGTTTAACTACCACCGCATACGGAACAGAGGAAAAGAAAGCGATGTGCCGAATTTCATCTATGTGGTCTACGGGCGCCCCACAAAAGAAAATATGCGCACTTATTCTTCTAAACGCAACTGGGCGCAAATCCTGTCCGCAAAGGATTTCCCTCGCTTTGACGACATCGACTACAGCGGTGCAAAGTCTCAGACTATCTCCCTGTACGCCACCGTAGAAATCGGCGGAGAAACTTACGAGGTGATGTTTACCGACATAGACGATGACTAGCGGAAGTAAAGGTGTTGAATTATGAAAACAAGAAAATTTCTTTTGATTTTTGCGGCGGCGGTCGCGCTTTGTTCCACGGCGGCCTCTGAAACTTTTGTGGTTTCAAGGAACGGAGTGGAAGTTTCATCGACGCGCGACGGAGAGACATGGGCGGCAGATTCAAGCATCGACAGAAAAGACCCGACTTCTGTCCTCGTTTCGTTTTTCGTCAGCTATTTTTCCAAGGACGACGGATGGCATGATTTAATCACCCATTATAGTTTTCCAGGCTCTTCGTTTGATGAGGGAATAGTCACTATGCATGAAGCATGGGAAGGGTTCTATGGGAAAGTTGATTCGGTCCGCATAACAATCAATCCCGCCGCTTTCAAGTCCAACGGCTGGGGAAGCGCGTTCTACACGGTGAAAATTTCCGCTTCTTATCAGGGGGAATCCGCCGAGGGCGAAGACCAAGTTACAATGGAACAGGACAAAAACGGCAACTGGCTCGTCGCTGAACTGCCGATGTAGGTACCGCGCTTTCTTTTGGAGGTTTTTATGTTTATGGATGTTGAAATTCCTTTGTGGCTTATAATCACTTTTTCTGTTTGCGTCGTGGCGTGGCCTCTGATTCTTATGGCTGGCGGAACGGCAATCGTCTCGCTCATTGTGGCGGCTGCGGCAAAAAGTGCGCTCGCTCTCAAAGTGGCGGGAATCGCGGCGGCTGTCTTCTTTTCGCCACTCGTTATCGGAATTTTGGGTGCGCCCATACTAAAGATACTTGATAGCGCGGGAGATTCGTTTTCTAATTCGGGCTTTAGCGAATGGAAGGAAAACACGCCTCTTATCCGTGCGGTGAAAAAGCAGAACGAGAAAAAAATCGCAAAACTGCTCAAAAAAGGAGAAGACGTGAACGCTTTTTCTGAATATGGAAAGCGCACCCCTTTGGGAGAATCCTGCAAGGCTTACGCCGACGAAGAAAAGGCAGACAGAATCACGGCTCTTCTTTTGGAGTTAGGCGCGGATCCCAACAAGGAAATAGAGTTTAAAAGGGATGCGATGAAAAATGCGGTTGCATCCAAAAGGCACGGCGCAATCAATCTTCTTTGCTCCCATGGCTACGATTTTTTTGCGGAAGACGGAAAAGGGAACGGCATTGTGGAGTTTGCAATCGGGACGAAGTGCTATGAGGAGGCCTGTATTCTTCTTGAACTTGGTGCAGTCCCCCTTGACCGCTACGATTTTGGCTTTCGCCAGGACTACACGCCTTTTATGTTCCTCTTGGAGGAATCGATTTTTTTCATTTATGATTCCAACGAAACGGATGAGCAGAAAGAAAACAGGCTGCTCGTTGAGAAAAAGAAAGCCAGCGACCTCTGCCGCCTCTTCAAGCTTCTTTTGGAGAAAGGTGTTGATGTGAACGCGCAGACAAATGACCACAATAAAATGACCGCACTCATTCTTCTTGCTGACAGGTATGCGACAACGCGAAACGACGCACCCAAACTGCCTATTGCAAAAGTGCTTTTGGACGGAGGAGCTGACGTGGACATTCAAGACGCATACGGAAAAACTGCGCTGATGTGTTTTGCTGAGATTTCGTGGGCAAAAGAAATCACGGACATAGTAGACTGGATTCGGCTTTTGGTTTTCTACGGTGCGGACAAGACTTTGCGCGACGAAAAAGGACTCACCGCACTGGATTACTTTCACCGCTCATGCCGCAGGGACGACCTCAAAGAAGCGGAAATCCCCGTCTATGACGAAATCGAGCGACTGCTCACGCCACACACACAAACAAAGGCAGCCGTAACAGAAAGAGGCAAAAGCGTTACTGAAATCGAAAGAGCTGAGAATGTGCAGATTGCGCTTCATCTTCCATTAGAAGATATGAGCGACGATTGGTAATCTTCTGGTGGCGAATGGATTTTTGGCAATATTGAAGAAACCAACGAATAGGAGTGAACTATGAAAAAGATATTTCTGATTTTAGCGGCGGCGGTCGTGCTGTCGTCGATTGCGTTTGGCGAAGAGATTATGTATGTCACTTCCCCCGACGGACTTAGGGTGAGGAGCGAGCCTAGCCTTTCTGCAAAGACGATAAATGCGCTTTATTACGGCGAGTATGTGCTTGTGGACAAAATCGGCGAGCTGGCGACAATCGACGGAATCACGGCGAATTGAGTCAAGGTGAAGTTTTACGACGAGGACGAAGACCCCGAAGCAAACGGCTGGGTTTTCGGCGGGTATCTTTCGTATGAGCGGCAACTGAAAGCCGATGTTTTCGATTTTATAAAGTCGTATTTCGAGAGAAGCAAAAAAGATTATTATCTCGCCCCTTATTTCCCAACAGAATACAACACTTTCTATTACAGAGAAGAAGAAGATTGGGAAAATGAAGTCGGCTATGATTGCGCCCTCGAAAACCTCTGCCAAAAGGATTATTATCCTGAAAGGGAAGCCGTTACAATCCGCGAATGTATGTATTATCAGCCGCCAGTGGCAGCCTGCAAAGTCGGCTCTTTGAGTATACTTCCTGCGGGAACGAAAATCAAACTGTGGGAAACCGGGGAATACGGCATCAAGGACGGCGTTCTCTTCCCGATTTACGAGTTTGAAAGCAGAGACGAAGAAGGCTACCGTGTCGGAGTAGGCTATATCCGTGGAATCGACATCACCTCAACACGGCACGCATCTTCCGTTTCAGACGGCAAGGGCGGAAAATACACGCTCTACTATCAGCGGGCGTTGAAGAGCGTAAAAGACGACAGCTACGGCTATTCAAAAGAGAAAATCGATGAAACACTCAACGCTACATGGACTTACGAGGGCGCGGACTTAAAAGGCGGCTTCAAGATGAACAAAGTCGTTATCATAGACCCAAGCGGAAAAAGATACGATGTTGAGCTTAAAACGGAGGCTTCTTCCCTTAGGCTTGAATATCCGCTGAATATGAAAAATCCCGTTTTGTTCCTGGAAGAAAATCTTTTTTCGGGCGGAATGGGCGGCGGATATTTTACGACAAGGCTTTCCACGGCAAAACTTTTGTCAGACGGCAATGTACCAATTGAAAAAGTCTTTGAATACGGCTATTTGAGCGTTGACGCAGGCTATGACGGAATGGCGTATCATTACTTTAAAAACGACGGTGCTGTCGTCTACGAATACCAGACCGACGAAATGGGCAATGTCGAACACAACAGACATAAGTATTATGTGCGGAAAAGTAACTTTCGTTATTCTTTTTGGAACGACGAAACTGTTGACGGCGAACCGCAAGGAAAAAGCCAGACGCTCGAAGTCGGTCAGTACGCAAATCCTGTCTGTCGCCTGAAAATGCGCTCTTCTCCGAGCCTTTCCGCAGAAAAAATCAACACGTTTGAAGCAGGCACGCTTTTACAAGTCGTGGAAGTCGGCTCAAAGGTCAGCATAGACGGCGTAACGGCGAACTGGGTAAAGGTCAAGGCGGTGAACGACGGTCGCTTTGTGGAAGGCTACAGCACAAACGGTGTTGCGGGCTGGGTTTTTGGCGCGTATTTGGACTAGGGGGGGGGAATATGAAAAAGATATTTTTGATTTTGGCGGCGGCGGTTATGCTGTCGTCGTGCGCATCTAAAGTGAAAAATCCGCCCGAAAACGTCTCGCCGTCGCCTGTTTTCAAAAGCGAAGGAATCACCTTTGACGGCTCGGAGTGGTTTCATGCTCACTTTGCGGACAAGAAAGGCATAACTCAAGCATTTATGAAAAATATGCCCATCATTATCACCGTGAAATTTGGCGACGGGCGAGAGGGGCGGATTTGGACAGAGTGCGACGAAAACTCAGAGGTTTTTATTCCGAACCTTAGCGATGAATTTAAAGACTGCAAGTTATCGATTGAAATCGACAGTGAACGATGGCATGAGCTGTGTGAAATCCAAAAAGCCAAAGACGAAGAACAAAAATCCCGCGTCGCTCTGGGGGAAAAGAGAGCGGAAATCCTTTCTCCGAGCCCTGTTCGGTGGATTTTTTCCGACGAGAAAGTGGAAATCACCGTGGAGTTCGGTTGTGGGTATCCAGAGGCTGACGAAATGGAAATCAGTCTTTACTACAAAAAAAGCAAATACAAGTTTTATGCGTGGCAAGGAAAATACGCCGCCACCGACAGCCACATCGAGCTTTTCGTAACGGACTACGCTGAAGGCTACAAAGACGGCGTTGGCGGCTACGGAAGCCTTACGGATTACTGCGAGCTTTCCTATTCCTCAGACGGCGACACGCTCACGATACACACGCCGCTTTCCGACATTCTGTATTCTGCGGACGAGCTGGAGAAAGGCTACCGCTTCCCCGTTCCGCTCGCGCTGACAAAGGAGAAAAAATGAAAAGTCGTTTAGCCAAAATCTTTTCGCTCGTACCGTTCTGTATAATGCTATTTGCTCCGATTGCCTTTGTTTTGGGTATATTAAATTACCTTTATTGCTGGATTGATAGCAGAGTTTCTGAATATATTTTCGGCTCAATTTGTCTTTTTGGCTGGATTCCCGCGGTCATCTCTTCCGTCGTGGGCATCGTGTTTTCGGCTTTTTTGCTCAAAGAAAAAAAGTCAGAAAATTTTATGATACGCTCATGTTTTACTCTTGTCATTGCTATTGTATGGGGCTTTTTGGTTTGTTCAGCATAATTCAAGCCAAAAAGTACACAGCCTGAGAGTTCTGTTCCGCAGTTTTTGTTTCCCTCGCTTGCATTTTTCAAGCGGATAAGGCAAAGCCAAAAAGGACTGAGAATGATTTGTTTTTGTGCCTTATCAGTGGCGTTCGTTTCTGGGATAATTTTAGTGTTGTATGATTCAATCCGCACTTTTTCGGCATAACTTTGCTAAAATCGGGAGGAAATCACTATGAAAAAGATATTTCTGATTCTGGCGGCGGCGGTCGCGCTTTGTTCCACGGCGGCCTCTGAAACTTTTGTGGTTTCAAGGAACGGAGTGGAAGTTTTAATTGTACAAAACGGAAAAATACAATCTATATATCCTTAGAGGAGAAAACTATGTCATTTTGTGTTTATGGAAGAATTGAAAGAAAAAGTCTTAATGAAAAGACAATCGAAAGTTATCTCAATCATTATTTTAATAATGGGTATAGAATTATTAAACAAAATGCCGATTTACCAACATATGAAATTAAAAACGATCATAATAAAACCATCGTATCATTCATAAATGAAAAAAAATATCCATACAATATATATGATTCAGATATCGTTAACAGTGAATTTGAATATCACCAATTATTAATTTTTGAACTTGATAAAGAAGAGATAACTGTAAACTGTTACATAGAAATAATTAAATTTTTAAGATTTCTGGAAGAAGAAATAAAATCTCGAATACTTGTTACATCTGATGCTCATGATGAAATATGTCTTCTTGATGACAAAAATACATTATGGTCTACAAACAATAACTTAATTAAAGAAATTATGAGTTATTTTAACCCGTAAAAACGAATGTTTAGAATACAACCTTACTTTTGAAACAGATGTAACAGAACTAAAAAACGCAAATACACTATATTTTATAGTAAAAAAAGAAATTTTGAATCCTTTCATTGATGAAATATATTATTTTATAATGGAAAATAATATGGATTCCCTTTTGACAGAAGAAAAAAAGGTAGATTGGAATTAATAACAGTACTGCCAAAAAGATAGTCCAGCGTTTTACAGAAAATGAAAGGGAGTACATGGAGATGCTGAAGAAATATCTATCAGGGGAAGAGAAGTAACTCCGATCGGTCTGCAGACTGCAAGGCAATCATAAAGGGAGCCGATGACATAGAAATATTCGGAACAAACCCCGAGGTCTTCAGCATCGAAATCAACACAGACAGATTCTTCGAGGACAGCTGACGGAAATTCGATGAAATTTACCGCCAGAACAATCCCCCCTTCCGTCATCGATTGAATTTTTATCAGAAATCGATTTCGCTTTTTACAATGTCCATCTGGATTTTTCCGTCGGCAAAGAAAGAGATTCCGTCGGCGGACAGCGGGGTGTAGAAAGCGCAGGTCATTGCCTGTTCGCCTCCGTTTATGAACACTTCCATGCTGAATTTGTCCAGAACGACCTCAAGCGAAAGAACAGAATTTTTTTTCAGAATCGAACATTCCTGCACATGCCTTATGGCGCGTCTACTGGAAGAATGCCGCCTGTCAACAGTGAGCGTGTTTTCCCGCGCCCGGTACACAAGTTCCGTGTAGAATTTTTCGTCTTCGGCAATACGCAGACCCCACGAACAGCGTTCATCGAACGCGCGGAGCTGTATGTCCATGCAGAGGATTCGGCCGCGAAGTCCATCGAACGAGAAGTGCTCGGTTGTTTCGATGAATTTTGAGAAGGTCTGCTCGTTTTTTCTGAGAGAGAGAAATTCTTTTGAAGGTCTTTGCCACAAGCGCCCGTCTTTTATGAAAACTTCCCTCGGAAGCGTCATCTGCCCTGCCCATGGAGAACCTTCCTCGCGGATTGAGCATGAATCCCAGTTCTGCATCCACGCTATCATCACGCGCCTTCCGTCCGGTGTCAAAACCGTCTGCGGCGCATAAAAATCGATTCCAGAATCAACAGTCTGGTTTGAAATCTCTGTGAATCTTCCAGTTTCCTCGTCAAAGTCGCCTATGATGCAGACTGTTCCGTTTCCGCCAGGATATTCCCCTTCGCAGAGCATATCCTGGGGGCTTACCAGAAGAACATATTTTCCGTCGAGCTTGAAAAAATCAGGGCATTCCCACATTTTCCCGAGCCTGTTGCGGTTTGTGTCAAGGACTGTCCAGAACGACCAGTCGAATCCGTCCGGGCTTGTGTAAAGGAGAACCTGGCCGCTTCCGTCTGCCGGACGACTTGCGACGGCGCAACAAAATTTTCCGTCGGAGAGCCGCCATATTTTCGGGTCGCGGAAGTCGGCCCTGCTCGCCCCCTCGGGAAGCATGTCGGAACTGATGACGGGATTTTTCTCATACTTTTTGTATTCCATTCCGTCACCAGTCGCCACGCATTGGACTTGGACATCGCGGACGCCATTCCCTTCGGTCTTTACCTGCCGGACGCCCGTATAGACCAGGAGCTGCCGTCCGTCTTCAAGCTCAATCGCGTTTCCCGAGAAGCAACCGTTGCAGTCGTATGGCATGTCGGGAGCAAGGGCTGCAGGAAGATATTCCCAGCGGAGGAGGTCAGAACTGACCGCGTGCCCCCAGTGCATCGAATCCCAGTGAATATGATACGGATTGTATTGATAGAAAAGATGGTATTTTCCGCCATAGTACGAGAATCCGTTGGGGTCGTTCATCCAACCGCAAAAAGGTGTCAGATGAAACGCAGGCCGTTCTTCCGCTGTGATATGTGCCGAAGCCTCTGCCTCAAATTTCCTTGCTTTCTGCAACAAGTCGCTCAT
Organism: Treponema sp.; assembly: GCA_017525605.1. GTDB lineage: Bacteria > Spirochaetota > Spirochaetia > Treponematales > Treponemataceae > Treponema_D. The sequence continues at coordinate 89,171 of JAFXSM010000028.1, forward strand.
TTTTTTCTCCGTTTGTTTTTAGTTCTGCTTTTCCATGCTTGCGTAGTATGAATCGAGATACTTCTGGAAGATAGAAAGCATCGTCGGAAGTTTGTATGAATCAAGCTTCTTGCAGAATGCCTCCCAGTCCTCCTCCGTGAATCCGTTCATCACCCAGTCGGATTTCGCAGTGTTGATTGCCTTGCTCACGTCCGCCTGGATGTTCGAAAGCTCCTCTGTGTCCTCGCGTGTCATGAAAACGTTCGGATAGACATATTTTTCGTGGACATCTGGAGCGTAGATGTCCTTAATCCAGTCGAGGCGGTATTTTGCATCGTCCGGGCAAGTGACATAAACGCCGTAGTATTCGTCCAAAATCGCGAGCGGACCGTTCACGCTCTCTGCCTCGCGGACTTCGACAGGGGACGCGCTTCCGAGAGGAGCGTGCTTCAGCATTTTTTCGCCCGCGCTGTTCTTTCCCAAAACGAAGATGTCGAATTCATCGTCCTCGCCGTAAGTTCCCCAGTTGTTCTGCGGAGACTGGAACGGGTCGTACATCTGGTCGAGCCATGCGCAGACGAGTGCCGGATTCTTCGCGACAGCGGTGACGACGCAGCGGCCTCGGTCGAAGCCACTTGTGAACGAGCCGTTCTGGGCCGTGAGGTTTCTAGTGTCGGCGGCAAGAACGGGAAGAGGAACCCAATCCTTGAGATTCGCGATGTTCGCGACGTCCCAGCTGAAGCAAACTCCGTAGCGGCCGGACTTTCCTTTTGACACATAAGTCGACCATTCCTGGGTGAATGCCTCCGGGTCAATCAGCCCCTGCTCGTAAAGTTTGTGCAGCCATGCTGTTCCCTTCTTGAAACCTTGCTGGGTCGCACTGCAGATGACCTTGCGGTCGTCGGTCACAGCGATGTGCCGTCCCTTGTCGGCATCCCCATATCCGTCGCCGAATCCGTTTATGAGAACGTATGGGTCCTGACCGCCGTCGTTCATTATGCAGGACATCGGAATCACGCTTCCCTCGATTTTGAATTCCTGCTGGAGCCTTGCCGCATTTTCCTTGAACGCAACAAGGACTTTCTCGAATTCTTCTATATTTGTAGGAATCTCAAGACCGAGATAATCAAGCCATGCCTTGTTGATGAAGCTCATGTTGTCGATTACCTGAATCGCCTCCTTTCCAGAGCCGAGCTGCTCAATCCACGGCAGGCCCCAGATGTGCCCGTTCGAGTCCGTGCACATCGCGCGGTATTCAGGGTATTTGTCGAAAACCGATTTCAAATTCGGCATGTAGGTGTCGATGTAGCCTTCGAGAGGAATGATGATTTCCTGCTCGGCATATTTAAGAAGGCTTGAGTCGTTGAAACTTGCGTTGAACACGAAATCCGCCAGCGTCTTTGGGTTCGCCATCGCAAGCGTAATCTTGTCGTTCCACTGGTCGCTCTGCATGGCTGTCCACTGGACTTCCACGTTTGTCTTTTCCTGCAGCCGCTTGAAAATCGTCCTGTTGTTCGGATTCGACTCCGTGTTTGCCGGGAAACTTGTAAGCCCCGTAATCACAGTGCGGTTTTTGAGCGGAAAGGCAAGCTCCGAAGGGTCCACTTTCTGCATTTCGCCGCCGTTCAGGGCAACGTCCTTCCCCCTGCATCCGAAAAAGATTCCAGTTCCGACGGACAGAGCCGCAAGAACACACACAGCATTCATGACTTTCTTCATATCTACTCCTTATGGGTGAAATTCAAACTCTATTTTTCTCGTCAGCCCTTGATTGAGCCGATTAAAATTCCCTTGTTGAAATATTTCTGGAAGAACGGATACATCACCACAAGCGGGAAACTTGAGACGATAATCGTCGCGTACTTCAGAAGCTCCGCGAGCTGGGCGCGCGCCGCCGTGCTCTGCATGTCGGAAATCATGCCCGATTCCGGCTGGTTCTGAATCAAGATTGAGCGGAGGACGAGCTGCAGAGGCTGTTTCGCCGCATCGTTCAAATAAATCATCGCGTCGAAGTAGCTGTTCCACATTCCAACGAACTGCCAGAGCGCGAGCACCATGATGAGCGGCGCGCAGACGGGAAGCAGGATTTTGAAGAAGTAGGTCACCTCGCTCGCTCCGTCAACGTAAGCGGCTTCCTGCAGTTCCTTCGGGATACCCTTGTAGAAGGTGCGCGCGATAATCATGTTCCAGACGCTGAACGCACCAGGAAGCACGACCGCCCAGATTGTGTTTATCATTCCGAGATTGCTGATGAGCAGGTATGTCGGAATGAGTCCGCCGCCGAAGAACATCGTGATGACGAAAATGACGTTGAAGAATTTCCTTCCTTTGAAATCCGGGCGCGACATCGGATAGGCGGCGAGCATGGTGACCGCGACGGAAATCGCAGTGAACACCACCGAATACAGAACGGCGTTTGCGAATCCGCTCCAAATCGCCTTGTTGGAAAGAACCCGGGCGTACGCCGTGAGCGTCCACTTGCTCGTGTCGAAAGTGACGCCAGTGTTCTGCAGCGTAATCGGGTCGATGAAGGAAGCCACGATGATGTAGAGCACTGGACCGACAATCGCGGCCACAAAAAGCCCAAGAAAGAAATAGCCGCACCAGATAATCAGTTTGTCGCGCTGCGACAGCCTTATAAGATGATTTTTGTTTTCCATTGAAAAGCCCCCTTACAAGCCCTGTCCGTCGTTCAGTTTCGAGACCGTCTTGTTCACAATCAGCAGCATGATTACGTTGATGACCGTGTTGAAAAGACCAACCGCCGTCGAGAAGCTGTAGTCGCCGTCCAAAAGACCTTTCTTGTAGACGTATGTCGCGATGATTTCCGCAGAGGAAAGGTTCAAGTCGGTCTGCAGCGCGTACGCTTTCTCGAATCCGATGCTCATTATGTTTCCTGCCTGAAGAATGAACTGGATGATTACGATGTTCTTGATTGCCGGCCATTCGACAACCCTGATTTCCTGAAGAATGTTCGCTCCGTCAAGGATTGCGGCCTCGCGTGTCTCGTTGTTCACGTTTGCGAGGGCAGCCGTGTACATGATTGAAGCCCAGCCGGCCCCCTGCCAGATTCCACTGGCGATGTAAATTGAGCGGAACGCATCGGATGAAGTCATGAAGTTTATCTGAGTTCCGAAGAAGTTGTTCACCGGTCCCGTCACAGAAAGCATGATTCTGACTATACCGCAGACAACGATGACCGAAATGAAATTCGGCATGTAAAGCACAAGCTGGATGTTGCGCTTTATTCCAAGACTCCGCACTCGATTGAGGAGCAGGGCGAGCACTATTGGAACCGGAAAGCTCCACAAAAGCCCGTAGATACTCAGTTTGAGCGTGTTCTCAAGATAAGAGAGAAAATCCGGGGATGAAAGGAAACGGGCAAAATGCTTGATTCCAACCCATCGGCTGTCCAAAAGCCCTTTTATAGGATTGTAGTCCTGAAAAGCAATGAGGATTCCTCCCATCGGAATGTAGCGGAACACGAGTGTGAGAACGAGCGCCGGGAGCAGAAAAACAACATACAGCTGCCAGTGTTCTTTCACGTATAGCAAAGTCTTAGACTTCATGATGCCTCCTTTTTTGTGCATTTGTAAAACCGATTTTACAAAACTTAGTATAGCGTAAAATCGGTTTTAGCATTTGTCAAGCAATTTTGTGCATTTTTAGTTCGTTTTTGTTACATTTTTTGCAAAAATTTCACTATTCCGACTTTTGCACAATGCGGAAGCCGACATCCCCCCAGCCTTCATGGGCAGGAATATCCCAGCGAGTTGAAAGAGCCAGCTGGTCAGTCCATTCAGAGCCGAAACCGCCTCCTCGCCTTATGTGGTTGCCGTTGTCCATCGTCTCCCAGCACAATTCCCAGAGATTTCCGCTCATGTCGTAAAGCCCGTTTGAGTTCGGCGACTTTTTTGCGACTTCGTGCGTCGTGTCGCCGGAGTCTCCTCCATTTACGTTGTTGTCGCCATCAAAACGCGCTTTGTACCAGGCGTATTTGTTCAAATCAGATTCTCCGACACAGCCTGCGAAATAGCTGCTGTCGAATCCACTAAAATCTGGAGCGTTGTCTCCGAGGGCTGCGAACATCCATTCTTTTTCATGAGGAATACGGAATCCGTCCGCGCTCTCGTCTTCAGTCACGGCATTCCACTTTTCATTTTTCGCTGTTGGAATGTCGCCCCATGCGCTTGTGTCGCTGCTGCCTTCAATTTTGTAAACCGGAGTAAGTCCGACTTTTGCGCTCAGCTTGTTGCAGAAAACGATGGCCGAATAGAAGCTCACGCTGTCCACCGGGCGTTTCGCCTGGACCTCCCCTTCTGCGGCGTTGTCTTTGTGGTTGCTGGGATTCGCTCCCATGACGGCTTCGTAAAGTTCCTGTGTGATTTCGGTCGCAGAAATCTTGAACGCACCGAGATTCACATCTTCCGCGTCTCCTTCATCTCCGTACTTGAATTTGAACGAGCCTGCCGCAATGTACTTCATCTCAAGGTAGTCCGACAGATTGAAGTCGGCAGCCGCCTCTCCTCCTTGCCCTGGATTTTCCTGTGGAGTTTCTGAACTCGGCTCCGTGTTTGGATTGTCGTTCGGATTTTCTGCAGGCTGGCTTTTGTTTTCGCCGTTTTCGTCGTTGCCGGCAGGTTTCTGCGCAGTGTTCGAGTCGTCCTCGGATTGGTTAGCAGTCGAACTGGAAGAGGAAACCGCGCTCTCGGAGCACACAACACGAAAGCCGACCTGCCCCCAATCAGCATCGGCAGGATAGTCCCAAGACTCGGAAAGCGGAATGCAGTCTTTCGAGTCGCCGCCGATTCGGACTCGCTTGTCTTCGCCCACTGTGTCCCAGCACAGCTCCCAAGCGTTTCCGCTCATGTCGTAAAGCCCGTTTGAATTTGCCTTTTTCTGTGCGACCTGGTGAATTTGGGCCGAACTCTCTCCTGCCCAGGCGTAGTCTCCAAGGCTGTCCTTTCCGATGCAGCCAGAGTAGTAATCGCCATAGTCTCCGCTGTTCTGGCTCGCATTTGTCCCCAACGCAGCAAACACCCATTCGTCTTTGTGAGGAAGCCTGAAGCCGTTTGCGGCCGAATCCTCAGTTATCGCGTTCCAATCCGCATCGTTTGAAGACGGGACATCGCCCCACTTGCCAGTGTCCGACTCGCCCCCCTTCTTGTAAACAGACTCAAGCCCCTCTTTTTCGCTCAGTTTGTTGCAGAACACGAGAGTTTCGTAGAATCTGACTTTGTCCACAGGCAAATCGTCACTTTCCGCAGAGCTTTCGTGGTTTCCCATGATTTCCCTATACAACTTCTGAGTCGTCTCTGTTGCCGCCATGTAAAATGCACAAACAGTCTTTGTATCGTCGCCAAACTTGAACGAGCCAGCGGCAATTTTTTTCATCGAGATGTTCTTGAACGTCGCCGTTTCGGTTTCGCCGGAAGATTGTGGGGAATTCGCCTCAGTTTCCTCGTATTTTGATTCCGTGTAGCAAGAAAAAAATCCAAAAGTCATAGCTCCGCAAAGAGCGCAGGTCAATGCCTTCGCATTCAGTTTCTTCATTATAAGCCTCCTCTTACAGTCCGAGTTTGATGATGAAATAGCTTCCGAGAGTGATTTCGTCCTTGATTCCGTCTACGGATGTTCCGTTGATTTTCTTTCCGTAGTCGCCGGTGTTGATTCTGTGGTACCAAGAACCGCCGAGCGAGAATCCAACGCCGTCGATAATCCACCATGTCCAGCCGCCTTTGACTGTGAGAAAGTTCTCGCCGAGTTCGAAGCCGTCGTTGTTGTCGAGGTCGCGCCAGTAGAGTCCGCCGTCAAGGTTCACAGTTCCGCGAGGAAGGTCGTAGCCGACAGAGCTGACTGCGTAGAACGCCCGCTCAGCCTCGTTCCCGACGCGCTCGCCCTTGTAGTCGAGATAGTGGTAGGTCTTGTCCGAGCCGAATGCGCCGCCCTTGTTGTTGTCGCCTGGTGTAATCTGAGAATAGTTCAGGAAAAGCTTCGCGCGGAGTTTTTCTGAGAATTTGTACTGGACGCGGGCATCAAAAGCGAACGCGGTAAATTCGTTCGCCCTTTTGTTGAATTTTTCCGAGCCGTCCGAGATGTCGTTCGCGAAAGTGAAGCCGAATGTTCCGACGAGCCTGTCGCGGAGAAGTCTCGGTTGATAGAACGCCGCAAAAATGTTGTTTCCGAAGTGCGGAGTCTTGTAGATGAGTTCCACGCTTCCGTTCCTGAATCCGTATCCGACTCGAAGCTGCGGTTCTGGAATCCACGCCACTGAATTCTCCGCGTCTTCTTTTCCCCATTTGCTGTTCGTGTATTCGTACTCGTTTTTGTTCGAGCTTCCTGGAAAATAGTGCTCCACCAGCGCGAGTGTCGAGAAGAATCCAGTCTCAGCGCCTCTGTAGATGAGCTGGATGTTCGTCCCTTGTCCGTCCGGCTTGTTTCCGAGCTGCGACGATGACCAGCCGTAGGAGCGGTCCCATTTGAGCGAGCCTTCCTCGTGTCCCCAAACTCCGCCGTACTCAAGTGGATTCGCGATGAGTCCATAGTAGACGCCGAGTTCGTTGTCGGCATGGCAGTCGATGATTGTGATTTCGCCGAATTTGTTCACGAGACGCTCTTCAAAGCCCTTGAACCAGTGCCGCTCGTCGCTCGTGCCCGCGACTACGGTGAGGTAGTCCGTCGGCCTGAACCAGCCAAAATACGTGTCTAGATTCATGCCGGACACGCCGCCCTGCTGCATGAATTTCGGCTTGAAATTCAACTCCAGCCCCGCACGACGGTCCCGCTCAAGTTTGAACCTGAAATCCTCCGAAGATTCAGCCCACTTCGTCACCTTTCCAAGCTCCGAAGTCGTCCCGGAATCCCTCACCACCACGTCTGTGAGCGCGAAGGGAATCTTAATCCCCATGTCCATCATCAGATGAGTCTCGGCGAATGCGGATTGCGCCATCAACGTTCCCGCGGCAAGCAGGAACCCAGCAAGACATTTTTTCATAAATCCTCCTTTTAATTTTTACATTTGCACAAAATTAAAACAGATATAAATTAGTTTATTGTCTAAATGTAAAACGTTTTTTCTGTTTGTCAAGAAAAAATTTTGCAAATTTCAACAAAAAATAATTTTTTGCACAAATAAAAGTCGGAAAAAGAAAAAAATAATAAAACTTGACATATTCAGTAGCGTGCTTTATAACAATTTTATGTAACATTTGCACAAATAAAAATTGTGCATACGGAAAACATCAGAAAAAAAGGGGGAAACACCATGAAAAAAAGAAAGATTGCGCTCGCTTGCTGCGCCGGACTTGCAGTGATGCTCGCAGGCTGCGCAAGCACAGACGACGTTGCGGAATCAGGAGGCTACAAAAGAGTGGAGCAAGTTCTCTATCCCACACCAGACGACGCGTTCGTCGCCGACGTAATGCCGATAGCCAACAACGGAAAACTTGAGTTGTACTATCTCTACGAAACGACCCACAACATTCAGGCCTACCACCCGATTCACAAATTCAGCACGGAGAATTTCTACAAATACGAGGACGAGGGATTGGCTGTCCCGACAGGAATCGCGACAGAGCCTGACGTGGCAATCGGAACAGGCTCGATTTTCAAAGCGAAGGACGGGCTCTACCACTGTTTCTACACAGGCCACAACGACAGTTTCGCGGCACAGGGCAAGCCGAAGGAATGCATCCTGCACGCCGTGAGCCGCGACGCCGTCACCTGGGAGAAACTGAAGGACGAGGTTCTCTATGCGCCAGAGGGCTACTCGAACAACGATTTCCGCGACCCGGAACTTCTTTGGTGCGAAGAAGAGAATTGCTACTGGCTTCTGGTCGCCACCCGCGAAGAGGCGAACGGAGGAATCGTCGCGAAATTCACGTCCACGGACTTGAAGAACTGGACATTCAAGGGACCTCTCTACGCCCCCCACAAGCAGTGGATGCTCGAATGTCCTGATTTGTTCAAGATGGGCGACAAATACTATCTTTTCTTCAGCTGGGACTGCGTGACCTATTATGCCGTCGGAAAAACGATGAACGGACCATTCACCGCGCCGAAAGACAACGTGCTCGACGGAACGAACTTCATCTTCTACGCCGCGAAAACCGCCGAATTCAAAGGCGAACGCTATCTCTGCGGCTGGCTTGGGCGCTCGGCTGAAGAGGGGTACGACACAGGAAAATACCAATGGGCTGGAAACATGCTCATCCACCAGCTTGTCCAGCACGAAGACGGCTCTTTGGGCGTGAAAATGCCAGAAAGCATGAACGAATATTTCAAGACGCCGAAAGCTGTCGAAGTGGGAGCTGCGGAAGGAAAAGTCGATTCACAGAACGGAATTTTCAAACTTTCGGCGAAGAAAGGCGAGAAGGCCGTCGTGGACCTCGGAATGAGAGAGCCCACGATGCTCATGGAGTGCGATGTGACAATCGGAGCCGACGGCATTGCCGGATTCGCGTTCGGAAACCCGAACAAAAGTTTCAAAGGCTACTACGCGCTCGCCCTCGACGCGAAGAGGAACTGCATCCACTACGAAGGCTACAAGCTTGGCGGATTTGAGAATGTAGCTTCGTCCGAGCCGATTGCGCTCACGAAGTTCAACTTCAAGCCGGGAACGAAGCACCACGTCACCGTCGTCGTGGAGAACGAAATCGTCATTCTGTACATCGACGATGCGAAAGTTCTCAGCAGCCGCATCTACAACTCGACGAACGGCGCGCACATGGCGCTCTTCGCAAGCGAGGCAGACGCTGTTTTCGAGAACGTTTCTGTAAAAGTGCCACAATAATAATTTGTGCATTTGACACATTTTTTGCCGTGTATTACATTTGAAGCATGCCAAGAAAAGTAACGATACAAGACATAGCAAGCGAAATGGGACTTTCAAGGAACACAGTCTCCAAGGCCATAAACGGAACGGGAATCATCTCGGACTCCACAAGGGACGCAATCCTCAAAAAGGCCGCTGAAATGGGCTACAAGCTCTTTGTCACGCTCAAGGATTCTTCGGAGAAAAACGAGGGAAACGAGGGACAGAACAAAGAACTTGTGCTTCTCACGGGCGCGGCCCTGGGCGGCTCCCATTTCTCCGCGAGGATGCTGGATGAAATGCAGGTTGAAGCCTCCCGGATGGGCTACGGCTTTACAATCTACCGCGTCATGCCGCAGGAGCGGGAGAATCTCCGCCTGCCCGCGAATTTCGACACAAGGCGCGTGGCAGGACTCTTCTGCGTCGAGATGTTCGACACCGCCTACAGCCAGATGCTCTGCTCGCTCGGACTGCCCCTGCTCTTCATCGACACCGCTGTCGATTTCGGGGAGAAGCCACTCAAGGCGGACGTGCTCCTCATGGAAAACAGGAGCGGAATCTACAGTCTTGTAAAGGAAATGGCCTCTCGCGGAAAGACGAAAATCGCCTTTGTGGGAGAATCAATGCATTGCAGGTCATTTTTCGAGCGTTACGACGCCTACATGGGCGCGCTCCGTCTTTTCGGCCTGCCTTTCAAGGAAGAGTGGTGCCTTTCGGGGACCTCACGGGGTCTGAACTACCCTTCCCACGATGAATACACGGCATATCTTGAAGAAAATTTCAGAAAATGGGGAGAAAATCCGGAAGTCATCATCTGCGCGAACGACTTTGTCGCTGTCGACACGCTTCAAACGCTGAAAAAGCTCGGCTTGAGCGTCCCCGGCGACATCTTGCTCTGCGGATTCGACGACGCTCCGGAATCACGGGTCTCAAGCCCGACATTCACAACAATCCGCATCCACGCAAGGTCCATGGGAAAAGAGGCTCTCAGGCTTCTCTTCTCAAGAATCGAATCTCCTGAAAAGACGTTCAGGACAGTGTATGTGGAAAGCTCCCTGATATACCGCGAATCCACAGGAGATTGAAAACCATGGAAAAGAAATTCGACGTCGTAGCCCTAGGCGAGATACTCATAGATTTTACATTCAAGGAAAAAACAGCCGATGGCAGGAACCTTTTTGAAGAGAATCCGGGCGGAGCACCTGCGAACTGCGTTGCGACCCTCTCAAAGCTCGGAGGAAAAGGCGCTTTCATCGGCATGACCGGCAGGGACTCGTTCGGAGAAGATTTGAGGAACGTGCTTGAAGAGTTGAAAGTCAGCACGGCGGGTCTTCGCACTACAAAAGCGCAGCACACGACGCTTGCCTTCGTGAGACTAGACGAAAACGGCGAGCGGCATTTCTCGTTCTGCCGGAATCCAGGAGCCGACACCCAGTTTTCGGTCGAAGACTTGAACAGGGAAATCCTTGAGAACGCGAGAATCCTGCACATCGGCTCGCTTTCCCTCACCGACGAGCCTTCAAAGTCGGCGGAGGAGGAGGCCGTGAGAATCGTCAAGAACGCCGGCGGCCTGATTTCCTACGACCCGAACTACCGCGCGAATTTGTGGGGCGGAAGAGAGGACGCGCTCGCAATCATCAAGGGCATGATTCCGCAAGCCGACATCCTGAAGCTTTCCGAGGAGGAATTTGAGCTTCTTTATGGAAAAGGGCGCACAAAAGAAGATGTCGCAGATGAAATACTCTCCGGCGGAACAAGCCTCGTGCTCGTGACGCTCGGTTCCGAGGGTGTCTTCTATGCGTTCAAGAATGATTCCGCCGCCATGGACTGCGGAACTGTGAAGGCAAAGAAGACGAAAGTAGTAGACACGACCGGAGCCGGAGACAGCTTCAACGGCGGGTTGCTCTACCGCCTCACCAGGAAGGGCTCGCCCCTGAATTTCAGCAGGGAAAGCCTGGAGGACGACCTCTCGTTCGCGAACACAGTCGCCGCAATCTGCGTTTCCCGCCGGGGGGCGATTCCGGCTCTTCCAACGCTTGAGAAAGTTGTGTCGTTCAATCCAGACTGACCTCCCAATCCGAGAAAAAGGCCCGCCGAAGTGGAGTGCGGATTCGACGCCGCGTCGGCGAGCTCCGAGAAAAGGCGGTCTGTCCTAAGCATTGTTCAGTGGATGCAACCGGGCACGGCACGCGCGGAGCGCGTACCTCTCGGGTGAGGGGTGCCAAGGTGCAAATGTGTCCTAAGCATTAGCGGTGTGCGGAACAGGTTTATTCTTCAAAAAAGTTATAGAATCATCTTCATGCAGTATTTAAATGATTTTCTAAAAATATTTCTCACGTTTATGATTATCATGGACCCTGTGGGAAACATTCCGCCGTTTTTCGCAATCACGGGGGAGTTCGACACAAAGACGCGGAACTTGATTCTGAAGAAGGCGATTATCGTCGCAGGTGTCGTTCTGTTCGTTTTCGGTGCGCTGGGAAAAGTACTTCTCGGCTTTTTCGGGATTTCGGCAGGCGCGTTCTACATTTCGGGCGGCATTTTGTTTTTCACAATCGCATACGAGATGATTCAGAGCAAGCCCCGAAGCCGCCAGACTCCAGCATCAAGCACGGAGCCGAAGGACACGATGATGCTGGCTGTATTCCCTCTTGCGATTCCGTTTATCGCAGGCCCCGGCATGATTACCACGGTGATTTTCACGGTCGCGGGCGACAATTTCAATCTGGTGCGGATTTCGATGACGGCGGGCGCGCTCGTGCTCTGCCTTTTCATCCAGTATTTCACGATGCGCTCAGGAGGAATCCTCATCAAGTTATTCGGGACGACGGGAATGTTCGTCATGGAAAAAATAATGGGACTTATCCTTGCCGCGCTTTCGATTCAGCTGGTCTACGAAGGACTCATCAAGCTGAACATCCTTCACTAGACCAGCACCTCCCCTACTTCAGAAGCTCGTCTGCAAGTTTTTCAAGCTGGGAGACTGTCTCGTCAGTCATCGCTATTTTCACGGTCACTTTCGCCTCAAGCTGATTTATCTCCTTGCAAGGCGCGAACATCGCCGACATCGCTTTTGCGGCGGCAGGTGCCCAGCTTCCGTTCTCAATGAAGGCAACCGTCCTCTTCTGGTAATTGCGAGCGACAAGATGCTCGATGAATTCGCGCATCGTAGGGAAGATTCCGCCGTTGTAGGTCGTTGTCGCAAGGACGAGTTTTC
>JAFXSM010000029.1 GCA_017525605.1 Treponema sp.
AGTCGGCTCGGTGACGACGTGATTCAACAGGTTCGTCGAAAAGCTTCAGGTGATCATGAAAGGCATAAAGCATTCAAGGCAGACGCTGAACACATCGGAAGACAATCTCGGAACGGGCATAGAGGAATCGAACGGCAGCGTGTCAGAAATCGTTAGCAGCCTCGAAAACGTCACGGAGCAGCTAGGCAAGCAGACAAAGTGCGTCAATGAGACAGCAAGCGCGGTCAACGAAATCGCATCGAACATCGACTCGCTCGAAAAACTGTCGCAGGCTGGAAACGAAATGCAGGGGGAGATGAACGGCAGAATCACGCAAATCGAAGGACAGAGCGCAATGCTCCTTCAGGCGAATCAAGTCATCGCGGCAATCGAGGCGGCACATGCGCTCCTCAATCTCGAAAATCGGCGAGCAAATCGACAATTTCGAAGTCTAGCAACTTGCACGGAAAAACGAAATTGAAATTTGCGACTTTCATATTCAGGTAGTAGACTATAAATATAAGTTGAAATTATATGGAGAAATGTCTTATGGATGCGGATTTTCAGAAAATCGTTGACGGAATCGGAGCTATGGCGTGCATTGTCTCGGTCGAAAAACTCGATGACGGGAACGTCGGAAAATTCCGCATCGTGACAGGAAACAAAGCGTATATCGAAACAATCGAGCATCCCGCGCCCGGAACGGAGATGCTCACCGACAAATTCACGCCGAACGAAGAATACACGAAATACCTCACCCGAGACCTCAATTTCGAGGATTTCTGCTACCGTGCCGCAGTCGAAAAGAAATGCCTCCATTCATACGTCCACCCCGACCGGCTTCCGGTATGGTTCAACATGACATTCCTGCCGGTCGAGCCGAACATCAAAAACCTCTACCATTGCATCTATATAATGGAAATGAATTTTCAGGCGGACTCCAGCAGGCAGTCGAACATTTCAGGAAGATTGGCGGCGACCGTCCTTGAGACTTGTATCAAGCTTCGCGGTGCGCTGGATTTCAAGAAAACGCTGAATGATGTCATAGGCGATATCAGAAGAATGTGCGAGGCAGAGCACTGCTGCATCCTCACGCTCGATGAATACCAAAAAGAATGCAAGGTGGTCTGCGAGTCATTTTCTGCCGAAACGGAGCTTTTGCCGATGAAAAGCTACCTTGACGAAAATTTCTACAGAATCGCAAAGTCATGGGAAGCAACGATAGCTGGAAGCAACTGCCTGATTGCAAAAAACGAGCACGACATGGAAGTCGTCAAGGAAAGGAATCCTGTCTGGTACGAATCCCTAAAATCCGCGAAGGCACACACAATCGTGCTTTTCCCGCTGAGATTCGGCATGAAACTTCTCGGCTACATTTGGGCAATCAACTTCAATCCTGAAAAGGCGTTGGAAATCAAGGAAGTACTGGAGATAACGACTTTCATACTGGCTTCGGAGCTTTCGAACCACTCGCTGCTTGCAAGGCTCAAGACGCTCAGCTCGAAGGACATGCTGACGGGCATAATGAACCGCAACGAGATGAACAACTTCGTGGACGCGCTCTGCACGTCATCAAACGAAAGAAACGAATCGGTCGGAGTGATTTTTGCGGACCTGAACGGCCTGAAAACGGTGAACGACAACGAAGGGCACGTTGCCGGGGACAGGCTGATAAAGGACGCGGCAAATGTCCTTCTGGAAATCTTCGACGAGGAGCAGATTTTCAGGGCGGGCGGAGACGAATTCTCGGTAATCGTCAGGAACATGAAAAAGGAAGAGGTTGCAAAGAAGATTGAAAAAATCCGCGAAACAGCCAAGCATTATGACAAAGTGATTTTTGCGCTCGGCGGCTGGGTCGAGGAAGACAGCAGGAACGTCCGTGTCGCACTGCACAAAGCCGACGAGCTGATGTACGAGGACAAGCAGAAATTCTACGCAGAGCATCCGGAACGGAAAATGCGCTGAAAAACTTTGCGGAAAGCAAAACTTTCACAAAATATTTTTCAGCTTAAGATTATGGCAAATAAAGCAAATCAAATATAAAATTGTCGCATGCCACTTTCAATAAAATTTTCAGACGACTCGCTCGTAAATATTTCGGAGCACGTCTTTCTTTTGAAATCATCAACGAACATAGGAATCATCTCGATTCCGAGCAAAAAAGAGCTTTTTTTAATCGACTCAGCAAATGACGATTACACGATAGAAACAATCGTCGGCTTTTTGGGAACAAAATTCGAAGGATTCACGATAAAAGCCGTGATGAACACCCACAGCCATGCAGACCACTGCGGCGGAAACGACTGGCTCGTGAAAAACTTGGGGTGCGAAATATGGTGCCCTGAGGGAGAGGCCTCTCTCATGGAGTACCCGATAATCGAAACTGACTTGATATGGGGCGGAACGCCTGTGCACGAACTTAGGTCGAATTTTCTCCTCGCAAAAGCGTGCAAGGTCGATTATGTCCTCAAGGACAAGTTCTTCATTCCGACGGACAACGACAACGGGCCGTTTTTCGAGGACAGGCTTTCAAAAACAGGACGCACAACAAAAACCGATACGGAAATCGAGATAGAACCGATTCCGCTTCCGGGACATTACCTGAACCCGGCGGGATTCCTCATCACCGACACGGACGGGAAAAAGACATTCTTCCTCGGGGATGCGATTTCGGGGAGAAACGTCCTACGAAGATACTGGATTCAATATCTCCTCAACGAAACGCAGTCGAAAGAGTCGCTGCATAAACTTTCAACTATCGACGCCGACTGCTACATTCCGGGGCACGGC
>JAFXSM010000030.1 GCA_017525605.1 Treponema sp.
CCGAATTTCTGTGCAGTTATACTATAACCATCATTTGAACTTAAATAATGAGCTACAATTTCTGCTTTCTTTTCTAAACTTAATTTAGACATAAAAAAGTGTACCTCCAAAAATTGTCTCCAACTTTTGGGGTACACTTCAGTTCGTCTTCCTGCTTTTTTCTGTATCACCTTCTCGCTTCGAATTCGAAATTAGCGAGGAACTTCTTCGCTCGCTCTGTTTTCGGGTGCTCGAAGAAGTCCTTTGGAGTCGCTTCCTCCACGATTTCGCCGCCTTCGCCGAAGAAAAGGATTCTGTCGGCTATCGCGCGGGCGAAATTCATCTGGTGGGTCACGATGAGCATCGTCTTTCCCTGTTTCGCCAGGTCCATCATCACGTCCAGGACCTCGCGCACCATCTCCGGGTCGAGCGCGGCCGTCACCTCGTCGAAGAGCATGATTTCGGGTTTCATGCAGAGGGCGCGCACAATCGCCACCCGCTGTTTCTGGCCGCCTGAAAGCTGTCTCGGGTACGAATCCTTCTTGTCGATGAGGCCGACGCGGGTGAGCCATTCCTCCGCCTCATTCTGCACTTCCGCCTTGTCCCGCCCCTGCGCCTTCGTTGGGCCGAGCAGGATGTTCTTCATAACTGTAAGGTGGGGGAAGAGGTCGTAGCTCTGGAAGACCATCCCGATTTTCTGCCTGACCAGGTGCATGTCCTTTTTTCTGTTGGAGATGACTTCGCCGTCGAGCAGAATCTCCCCTCCCTGTATGCTCTCAAGCCCGTTTATGCATCGGAGCAGAGTCGATTTTCCGCAGCCGGAGGGACCGAGTATCACGACGACTTCCCCTTTCTCCACGGAAACCGAAGTGTCCTTCAGGACGCAGACCCCATCCGCGAATGTCTTGTTCAAATGCCTTATCTCAAGAACTGCCATTTTTTTGTTCTCCATTGAATTGTTTCCTAGATTTTCTGCTTTCTCTCGATGATTCTCGCCGCCGTGGAAAGGAGATAGCAGACCGAGAAGTACATCATGAATATGACGAAGTAGATTGCGATTGCCGATGTGGGGTTCTTCATCCTGTTCGCCTCGATTATCTGCTGGCCGATTTTCACGACTTCCACCACGTTCACGAACACGACGAGCGACGTGGTCTTTATCATGCGCGTCACGAGGTTCATGCTGAGCGGAATGAGCCGCCTGAGCGTCTGCGGGATTATTATCGACGCGAAAATCTGCCTCTCCGTGAGTCCGAGCGCGCGGCCGCTTTCGTACTGGTGGCGCGGGACGGATTCAAGCGAGCTTCTCACGAGGTCGCCCATCTCCGCGCTTCCCCAGAGCGTGAAGACCAGAATCGAAGTCGCCTCTCCGCTCAAGTTGATGTCGAACGCCTTCGTGACTCCGTAGTAGAAGATGAAGAGGAGCACCATCTGCGGCATTATCCGCATTATTTCGAGGTAGATTTTGGACGCGGCTTTGACAATCCGGCTTTTCTTCGTCATCAGAATACCGAACGCGGTTCCGAGCACAATCGAGAAAGCGACCGATACGAGCGCAATCCAGACTGTCACCCAAAGTCCTCCGAGAAGGCGCTGGAAATTCGTTCCGAGCGTCAGCACCCTGAACGCCTTGATTACCGCGTCAAGAGTTTCCGAACTGGGCATGGCGCAACCTCCTTTCGGCGTAGTTCGCGATGAGCGAAATCGGCAGAAGCAGAATGAAGTATGAGAGCGACAGGAGGAGCAACGCCTCGTCCGTCTTGTAGTAAAGCCCGATGAGGTCCTTCGCCACGTACATGAGGTCGGCGAGGGCTATCGCGCTGAAGACCGAAGTCTCCTTGACCATGAACATCACGTTCGCGCAGAAGCCCGGAACCGAGACGCTCACCGCCTGAGGTAGGACGACGTACATCATGAGCTGCGCCTTCGTGAGCCCGAGGCTCTGCGCGCTCTCAATCTGTATTTTCGGAACGCCCTCCAACGCCGAGCGGAACGTCTCCGCCATGTAGCTTCCGCCGAGGAACGTCAGCCCGATGAGCGCACTCTGTATCGCCGAGAGCTTCACGCCCATCCTCGGAAACGCGAAGTACAGGAAGAAAATCTGAATCAGAAGCGGCGTGTTCCTTGAGATTTCGATGTACGCTCCCGAAAGCTGCCTGAGAAGTGGAATCCTCTCGTAGCGTGCGACAGCGCACAAAAGCCCGACCAGGAACGAAAGCGCGATTCCCGCCGCCGATATTTTGAGCGTGAAGAAGGCCGCGTCAGCATACATCGGAATCACGGATTTGATGAATTCGTAGTCCATTTATTTTCCCCAATTCCTAGTAAGTTAATGGAAAATTATGCTTGAATCAATTAACTTTCAACTGAAAGTCGGGCGGCCTGCCGCTATGACGGCGCGTCAAAAACAAACGAAAAATCCTCTCGAATAAAACTCGGTATTTAGGCTAAATCTAAATCTTCAATAAATCTTCGGGCTTTTCGATTATCGTTGTGGCTTTGTATTTTTCAAGCTCTTCTCGCGAGCCGTAGCCCCACAGACAGCCGATTGACTCCAGCGAGTTCTTCTTCGCGCCGATGAGGTCGTGCTTCCGGTCTCCAATCATGACGATTTTGTTGGAAGCGGCTTCCTCTTCAAGGCCGTTCTTTTCGATGACGTACTTGATGACGAGAGCCTTGTTGCTCCGCGTCTCTTCGATGTCGCTTCCCACTGCGTCCGAAAAATATTTTGCAAGGTCGAAGTGGTCGAGGATTTTCGGAACGTAAATTTCAGGTTTGCTGGTCGCGACGTAGAGTTTTTTTCCTTCTTCCGAAAGTTTCTTTAGAGTCTCAGGAATCCCCTCGTAGACTGAATTCTCGAAAATTCCGATTGTGCCGAATCTCTCCCTGTAAATGCGCATTGCTTCCCGTGCGTCGCTTTCGGAAAAATTGTAGAAATCCATGAAAGAGTTGACGAGCGGCGGCCCGATAAAACGTTTGAGCTTTTCGGTGTCGCTCTCGTTTATTCCGAACTTTTCAAGCGCGTATTTCACGCAGTTCATTATTCCGGGACCTGATTCCGTGAGTGTTCCGTCCAAATCGAAAAAAAGATGTGTGTATTTCATTTTTCCGATTTTATCAGACGGAAAACATTCACGATAGCTCTGAGATTCCGAAACGAGTTCGGAATGACAATTAATTATTAGAGCAGTTGTCCAGAATCGTTTTTAAGATTTCAGGGAAGTACCATTCGTTCGTTTTTCTGTTGAAGAAGCCGAATTTCTCTTCGAACGTGTTGCTCGCGTTCCAGTCACCGTTGTCCCACAAAACAGATACCATTCCGTATTTCGAAGATTCCCTTATGAAATATTCGAACCATTTGGCGCGCTCTTCCGGGTTGTTTTTGTTCGTTGCGCCGTATTCGCCGATTACGACAGGAATTCCTTTCGAGACGAATCTTTCGTTGAGCCAGTCGAAGTTGTATTTGAGTTCGCCCGCGTGTTTTTCTTCGAAAGTCGTTTCTCCCGGATTCTGCATTGCGAATGTGTACGGCGTGTACAAATGCACCGAAATCAATATTCTTCCGTCTTCCGTGTCTTTCGGCATTTTCCAGGAATTATCCGCCTGATACGAGTTGATTGAAGCCGCAAGTCCCGTCACCATAACGAATCTCTTCGCGTTGTTTTTTCCTGACGCGCGGATTGTGTTGAGCGCAATCTGGTTCAGCTTGTTGAGAGAAGAGGCTGCGTCGCGGCAGAGTGTGCATCCCTGGTTGTACCACCATTCATGCTCGTGCTCGCGCCTTCGCGGTTCGTTCAGCACTTCGAAGATGAGATGCTCGTCGTAGCCCTTGTTGAATGCGAGGGAAATCTGCGCCCAGATGTTCTTCACGAAAAGCATCGACTCGTTGTAGTTGAGCGTGCTCGGATAGTAGCCCTTTCCGCGCGGCATGAGGTTGTCGTGGTGGTCGTTCAGGATTACATACATTCCGTCCTGAATCGCCCAATCGACGATTTGCTTTACGCGCTTCATCCATTCCGAGTCAATCGTGTATTTGTCGTCGATGAGGTGGTTTGCCCAGCTGCACGGAATTCTGATTGTTTTGATTCCGCTTGCTGCGATTGCGTCAATCATTTCTTTTGTGGTGAGCGGCTGTCCCCAGCTCGTCTCGGACTCAAGCCCCTGTTTCGCATTTGCGTCCAGAGTGTTTCCGAGATTCCACCCGCATTTCATGTCTTTCACCAGGTCAATCGCTGAAATTTCCGTGTTGAATTTGACGGACTCTTTGTCCTTCACGGCTTTTTTGCTGCTGAATAGATATTTTTCGCCTGCAAAGAGCGGAAGCGAAAGTGCGAGCAGTGCCGCGGCAAATATTTTCTTCATAAAAAAATCTCCTTTTACTCTAGGATAGAAGCTACATTTGCCTTCGCGGAAACGATAGCAAAAATTTATGAAAAATGTTCTTTTTTTGTGTTTTTGCGACTGAAAGAAGCCTTAATCTTTACTTAATAAAAAAAAATTAACACTGATAGAATTATTTTGATATCTTGCGAAAAATCCTCCGTTGATAATTGCATGATAAATGTTAAAAATGCGGAGGCGCAGATGAAAAAGAGTGTTACCGGAAAAAAAGTTTTTTTGGATGAAGAGGCATTTTATAAAATAGAAAATTTCGATTCGATGGACGATTTTTTCATGACGATTACAAGCTCAAGCGACGTTTGGAATTTCTGCTGGGCACAGGGCGGCATTTCTGCCGGACGAAAAAATTCAGACTATCCGATTTTCCCATATTACACTTGCGACAAGCTTCAGGACTCGAAAGGAAGCACGGGCGCGGTCGCGATAATCAAAGTAAAGCGTGACAAGAACCATGAGATTATCTGGCAGCCGTTCGAGAACCTTTCCGACACAGGGGCAAGAAGGTTCGAGAGCGACATGACGATTCAGCGCAATCTCTACAAGAGCCTTGACGGAAGCAAAATCTGGTTCGAGGAAGTGAACGTGATGCTCGGAGTCGCTTTCAGGTACGGCTGGACATCGAGCGCGAAATACGGACTCGTGAAGATGAGCAGAATCGAAAATCTGACAGATTCGCTCGTCTCTTTCAAAATCCTTGACGGATGCAGGAACATCATGCCGTCTTCTGCCGACAATCTGATTCAGACGACGAAGAGCGTTCTGCTTGACGCATACAAAAAATCGGAAGTTGACAGGGATTCAAACATCGCGCTCTTCTCGCTTTCTTCGATTGTCACAGACAGGGCGGAACCGAGCGAGAGTTTGCGGACGAACGTCTCCTGGTTCTCGACGCGCGACCCGATAATACTTTCAGACAAGGCGATAAATTATTTCGTCAACGACAAAATCGATTTGCTCGGCGCGGATTTCGACAAGGCACGCGAGCTCAACGGAAAACGCGGCGAATGTTACATCATCCACGAGAGCGAGCTTCTGGGGAAGTCTGCTGAGTGCTGGGAGCAGGTTCTCGATGTGGATTACGATGTGTGCAAGCTCATCGCTCTTGGCGAGCAGATAAAAGACCGCGGAAACGCATGGAAGCTTCTGCTCGACGACATTCAGAAAACCGAGACTAAGCTCAAGGACAACATCGCGCTTGCGGACGGAATCCAGACGACAGGCAACGAAATCACCGATTTGCACCACATTACGAACGTGATGTTCAACATAATGCGCGGCGGACTTTTCGCTGACAACGGAAAAATCAGAATCGAAGATTTCATCGAATTCGCAAAAATCCGCAACAAGAAACTTTCAAAGAAAATCGAATCGCTCATCAAAAAATCCGAGCTTTCGAATGTCGAAATCGTTGAGCACGGAAAGCTGCAGAAACTGATTTTCGAGAACGGCGACGAGCAGCAGAAAAGAATGTTCCTCGAATACGTCCCGCTCACATTCAGCCGAAGGCACGGCGACCCGAGCAGGCCGTGGAACAGGTTCAACATCGACATCGTTGCGAAGGACGGCTCGGACAAAATCAGCTACGAGGGAAATTGGCGCGACATTTTCCAGAACTGGGAGGCACTTTTGTGGTCGTACCCGGAATACGCTCCGCACGTCTGTTCGATTTTCGTGAACGCAATGACGGTCGAAGGATACAATCCTTACAGAATCAGCAGGGAAGGGCTGGACTGGGAGATACCGGAAGAGGGAAACCCGTGGGCGCAGTTCGGATTCTGGGGCGACCATCAGGTGATTTATCTTCAGAAGCTTCTTGAATTCTTGCAGAAATTCGACGAGAAGCAGTTCGTCTCGATGATGAACGAGAAGCTTTTCTCGACAGCGAACATTCCGTACAGAATCAAGTCATATTCGGAAATTCTTTTTGACCCGCGAAATTCAATCCGCTTCGATTACGAGATGGACAAAAATGTGCGCTCAAAGGAAAAACCGTTCGGAATGGACGCGCGGTGCATTCTCGACGGCGAGAATCTGCAATTGACGACGCTCTCGACAAAAATCGTCCAGCTTCTCCTTGCGAAACTCCTGAACCACATTCCTGGCTGCGGAATCTGGATGAACATGCAGCGTCCTGAATGGAACGACGCGAACAACGCGCTTGCCGGCTACGGAGCTTCCGTCGTCACGATGTGCTATCTCCACAGGATGCTCGGGTTCTTCATCGACTTCACGGAAAAAAATCACATTGAATTCGTAGTTGACGAGACTGTCGCATCCGCACTCGAAAAAACTTTCGAGCTTTACAAGAAATTCTACGGAACTGAAAAAGGCACCGAAAAGAAACTTTCCGCATCGCAGAGAAAAGAATTCGTCGATTGCGCAGGAAAGATTTTCGAGGAAGAGCGCAATGTGCTTTACGAAAAAGGATTCTCTTCCGGCTATAGGAAATTCGAAAGCTCTGCAATTTCAAAAATGCTTGGTGTCTTCGAAAACGCCATAAAAGAATCGATTCTCGAAAACAGGCGCGACGACGGGCTTTTCCATTCGTACAACACTGCCGTGATTTCCGAAAAAGAAATCGGAGTCGTGAACCTGAAGCTCATGCTCGAAGGTCAGGTTGCGATTCTGAGCACGGACATTCTGACGAAGCAGGAAAAAGAAAGCCTCACAAAAAAACTTCGCGAAAGCGCGTTGTTCGAGGAAAAACAGCATTCGTACATGCTCTACCCGAACATGAAGCTTCCTGATTTCAAAGAGAAGAACTGCATCTCAAAAGAGGAGCTTTCGAAAATCAAGGAACTTGTCGCGCGTACTGACGACGAGATTCTCACAATGGATTTGAACGGAACTTACCATTTCAATTCCGCGTTCCGCAACGCAGATGTCCTCAAGGATTTCCTCGTCAGGAAAAACATCATCATGAGCGAGGAGGAGATGATTGCGCTGCTTGAGCTTTACGAAAAGACGTTCAATCACCAGTCGTTCATGGGACGCTCCGGCACTTTCTACGCATACGAAGGACTCGGAAGCATTTACTGGCACATGGTCTCGAAGCTCCTTCTCGCTGTCCGCGAAAACATTTCTGCATCGAAGGACCCGCTTCTTCCGTTCTTCCACGACGTGAAAAAAGGACTCGGAAGCAGCAAAACTCCTTCCGAGTACGGAGCATTCCCGTATGACCCGTATTCCCACACTCCGTTCGCGCAGGGCGCAAGGCAGCCGGGAATGACAGGTCAGGTGAAAGAGGAGATTATCGCACGCTGGAAAGAGCTTGGAGTCGATATTCAGGACGGACAGGCAGTTTTCTATCCGCAGATTGTCGAAAAGACGGAATACGATGCGGATGGTCTCGTGCAGTTCACATGGTGCGGCGCAAATGTCGTCTACGATGTTTCCCAGAGCGAAAAAATGCTCGTCACTTACGATTCTGGAAAGAAAGCGGAATTTGAAAAGACGATTCTTCCGAAAGAAGAAAGCCGCCTCCTGTTCTCAAGAAGCGGCGTGATAAAAGAAATCAGAATTTCCGGAAAATAAATGCAATTGCCATGCCGAATTCGAACTTGATTTTTGGCATGGCAAAAACTAATCGGCATTGCTCTGCGGAAACTTCGAGCGGAAATTCAGTTCCCGATATTTCTTCGGGGTGAGTCCGCAGAACTTGCCGAACACGCTGATGAAGTAGCTTTCGGTGCTGAACTGCAAATAGTTCGCGATGTCGCTGATTGTGTAGTCGGTGAATGTCAGCATGTTCTTTGCCGCGTCGATCCGCTTCTGCTGGATGTACTGCGCAATCGTCACGTTCACCTCGTTGTGGAAAAGCTTCGAGATGTACGACGTGCTGACACCTGCCGCACCCGCCAGATCTTCAAGCGAGATTTTCTCGTGCAGGTGGTCGTAGATGTAGTCGATGCAGAGCGACACCGGCTTTGAGTAAAGACGCTGCCTTTTCTGCGTCTGCATTCGCTTGACGTACGCTTCGCAAACTTCTTTGTGGATGCGGTGGATTCCTTCCTCGTTGTTGCATTCGTCAACTTTGCGGATGTAGATGTCGCTGATGTTGTATGCGGATTCCATCTCAAGCCCGGCTTCGATTATGTAGCGCGTAATCATCGCAATCGTGATTATGAGATGGTATTTGAGATTCCGAAGCGGATTGTTGCTGAGCTTTCCCATTCCCTCGACGTTCAGAGGCTCGAAGAGACGGTGCATTTCGTCCATGTCGCCGTTCTTTATGCTCTGGTAAAACGCCATTTCGCGGTCGTAGGAAATATGCTTTGCAAGATATTCCCTGTTCCTGAATTCAACTTTTGCGAGTTCGTCTTGAATTTCCATTTCACACCTTTGATTAGTAGGTGTATTATATCAATTAATTAGAATTTTGCGGGAATGTTTAAGTGATATTTTGGCATTTTTCGTAATTTTTTAATATTTTTTATTTTTGTACGGACTTAGACTGATCTTAATAAGTTAGTACATTTGGAGGATATATGAAGAAGATCGTTTCTGCGGCTCTTGCTGCTGCCGCGCTTGCAAGCTTTGTTGGTTGTAAGCAGGAGAAAAAATCTCTCAACATCTACGTCTGGAACGAGGAATTCCAGTCTAGATTCAACACTTACTATGCTTCGAAGCTCCCTGAGGACGTTCAGGTGAACTGGGTCATCACACCGAACCAGGAAGGAGCATATCAGAACAAGCTCGACGAGGCTTTGTTGCGCCAGAACGATGTCGAGCCGAACGAGAAAGTCGATTTGTTCTTGGTCGAGGCGGATTACGCCCTCAAGTACGTCAACTCTGACTTCACTCTCGATGTCATCAACGATATCGGAATCACGAAGGACGACATAAAGAACCAGTATAAATACACTCAGGACATTATGACTGACAAGAACGGAAACCTCAAAGGTCTCACTTGGCAGGCTTGTCCGGGCGGATTCATCTACAGACGCTCAATCGCAAAAGACGTTCTTGGAACTGACGATCCAACAGCAGTCGGCGAGGCACTCTCGGACTGGGAGAAATTCAACGCGGTCGCAGAGAAAGCAAAGGAACTCGGATATTTCATGCTTTCCGGCTACGACGATGCATTCCGCGTATTCAGCGACAACATGAAGAGCCCGTGGGTCGTCGGCGACAAAATCGTAATCGACCCTCAGATTGAGGCTTGGATTGCGCAGACGAAAGATTTCACGGCAAAAGGCTACAACAACAAGGCTGCTCTTTGGAGTGCGGAAAGCACACAGGGAATGGGCGCAAAGGGAAAAGTATTCGGATACTTCGGACCTGCATGGTTCATTGACTTCATCATGGCTCCTGGCTCTCTCGACGACCAGAAAGCTCCTGCGCAGGTCGGAAACGGCTCTTACGGCGACTGGGCATTCTGCAAGGGACCGCAGAGCTTCTCTTGGGGCGGAACTTGGATTTGTGGTGCGAAAGGCTCTGACGACGTTGAGCTCATCCGCGACATCCTCAAGACTCTCACTTGCGACGATGAGGTTATGTTCCAGATTGCAAAGAACGCCGGAGACTTCACGAACAACGTTCCTGCAATGGAAAAAGTTGCTGCAAGCGACTATCAGAACCCATTCCTCGGCGGTCAGAACCACGTCAAGCTCTTCCTCGATTCTGCACAGTCAATCGACAGGAGCAACATCTCGATGTATGACCTCGGAATGTCAGAGAAAATCCAGTCTGCAATGAAAGACTACTTTGACGAGAAGATTACTCTCGAAGAGGCTTGGAACAACTTCTACACATCTGTTCTCGAGCTTTATCCGAAATTGAAGAGATAATCTGGAAGATGGGAGGGCTGGCATATCGGAATGTCTAGTTTCGGTATGTCAGCCCTTATTTTTGAAACCAAGGAGATAAAAAAGATGGACGTTTCAAAAAAATCTGAAAATGTCAAAAAACGCAAAGGCTTTGATTTCAATAAGTGGGGTTATTTCTTCATTGCACCGTTCTTCATCATTTTCACGGTGTTCTCGCTGATTCCTCTTATTTCGACGTTTGCAAACAGCTTGTTTGAAAATTACCGCGACGGTCTCCAGCAGATTGGACCAAGATTTGTTGGGCTCGCGAACTTTGTAGAGGTTTTCAAAAGCGACATTCTTCGCTACCTCGGCAACACATTCATAATTTGGATGGCGGGATTCATTCCGCAGATTACGATTTCGCTGATTCTTTCGGTCTGGCTCACAAGCTCCGACCTCAGAATCAAGGCAAAGCAGTTCTTCAAGACTGTAATCTACATGCCGAACCTGATTATGGCTTCGGCTTTCGCAATGTTGTTCTTCACGATTTTTTCGGACAACGGACCTGCTAACAGCATCCTTCTGAAAATCGGATTCACTGACGAAAATATCCGCTTCTTGAGTTCGCAGACATGGACACGCGGTCTTGTCGGCGCGATGAACTTTTTGATGTGGTACGGAAATACGACGATTCTTCTCATGGCAGGAATCATGGGAATTGACGAGAGCATTTTTGAGGCTGCAAAGATTGACGGCGCAAGCCCTCTTCAGGTGTTCTTCAAAATCACAATGCCGATGCTCATGCCGATTTTTGTTTACGTTCTGATTACGAGCCTTATCGGTGGTATCCAGATGTTCGACGTTCCGCAGATTTTGACGAACGGCGAAGGAAACCCGAACAGAACAAGCATGACGCTGATTATGTACTTGAACAAACACCTTGCGAACAAGAACTACGGTATGGCCGGTGCCGTTTCCGTGCTCACGTTTGCGCTCACTAGCGTATTCAGCTTCACGATTTACGCAATGACAATGAAAAAATACAAGAACATGACTGGAGGACGAAAATGAGCAAGAAAACCAGTTTTATCAAGCGCGATTTATGCCACCTGTTTCTTCTTCTTCTGACGGTCGCATCTCTTTTTCCGTTCTTCATCCTTTTGGTAAACTCGACCAGAAGCCATGCTGAGATTCAGAAGGGATTCTCCGCATTCTTCGGAAGATTCTTCATCGAAAACCTCGGAAAACTCCTTTTGAACCCGAACATTCCGGTTATTAGGGCGTTGTTCAACAGCGTTTTCGTTTCCGTGATGACTGCGTTCCTTGCGACATATTTCTCCGCAATGACTGCATTCGGAATCTACATGTACAACTTCAAGGGAAAACGCACCGCGTTCAAAATCATCTTGGCTGTAATGATGATTCCGACCCAGGTTTCTTCGCTCGGTTTCATCCAGTTGCTCATGAAAATCCATCTGTATGACACTCATGCGGCACTTTTCATTCCGGCTATTGCTTCTCCGGTCGTGTTCTTCTACATGTACCAGGCGATGACTGCCTCTCTTCCGTACTCAATCGTTGAGGCGGCAAGAATCGACGGCTGCCCGGAAGTGAGAATCTTCAACAAAATCGTCATTCCTCTGATGAAACCTGCGATTGCTGTTCAGGCAATCTTCGCATTCGTCGGAGCATGGAACAACTACTTCATTCCGGCCCTTGTCATCAACAGCAAGATGAAGAAGACGATTCCGATTCTGATTGCACAGCTTCGAAGTGCAGATTACCAGAAATTCGATATGGGACAGGTCTACATTTTCATCTGTCTCGCAATCATTCCTCTGGTAATCGTCTACTTGTTCCTCTCACGGAACATCATCAAGGGTGTTTCCGTCGGAGCCGTTAAGGAATAGACCTGCAAGACAGGTTTATATAGACAACCCTCCATTTTATCGGGCTATTAGACAATTTATCTGATAGCCCGATTTTTATGCTTGTTCACTTGCATCATAACCTTATGATAAAATTAAATGCTATGAATGTTCTGGTTTCGGCGTGTCTGCTCGGAGTGCCTTGCCGCTATGATGCTGCTTCAAAGGCAAACGAAAAAGTCCTCTCTGTTTTGAAAAATCCTGTTTTCAATCTCATTCCTGTCTGCCCTGAAATCTTAGGCGGACTTCCAACCCCGCGTCCTCCCTGCGAGATAAAAGGCGGTCGCGTAATCACCGATAGCGGAGAAGACAGAACAGCCGAATATCAGAAAGGCGCGGAAGAAGTTCTAAGGCTGTCAAAAATGTTCAGGTGCAAATTCGCAATTCTTAAGGAGAATTCGCCGTCATGCGGTTCGAATAAAATCTACGACGGGACTTTCTTGAGGAAACTTACGGACGGCAACGGAATGACGGCAAAACTATTGAAAGAAAACGGCATAACAGTATTCGGCGAATCGAACCTTGACGAGCTTGATTTCGACCTTGAGTAATTTCCTGTTTAGAAAAATCATTCTCTCGTTATTTGCTTTTCTGTGATAAAATAGAATGTAATTTTTTTCTGTCTAGGGTGCAAAAAGGGGTTTTATGCGGAATTTTATGCAAAGGGAGAAAAAAGCTGGATTCTTGATTCTTGTAGGGCTGAATCTTTTTTTTATACTGATTGTTCTGAGTTTCGGTATTCATGTATATAGAACTGGCAATTTCAATAATTTTCAGAGGATTGCGAACGAAGGGGAAAATGGCGAGTGCACCGTTGAGCTTTATCCCCGCGGCGGAATTGCGGACTCATGGGTGAAGAAAGATGTTCTGGTGAACGGCGAAATTTCTTCATTCATCGGAACAACTTACGACTGTGCTGTCATGAATTTCAGCGAATCGAAAATTTCAGACTGGACAATACGAATTGACGTAAAAAAACAATGTTACATCAACAACGCCTGGTGCGGAATGGTGGAAATCCATCAGCAGGATGCTGACCACGGCGAAATCGTCCAGACAGTCGATTTGCGCGATTATGACGAGGACGATTTGCACATAAAGCATCTTTTTGTTGACCACGATTTGTACATTCCGCTTTCCGTTGGCGATTACATCGTATACCGTCCTTCCCAGATAAACGGCGAATATCCGATAAACGCATACAACGGAAACCCTGGAAAAATCGTCGTCGGCTTCATCTTCTATCACAAACTCGGATACGACCTCGGATTTTCGTGCTCGATGCAGTACAAGCTCTTCAAATCGTTTTTTCAGGGCACATCGTCAAAAATCATACTCGTTTGCTTCATCGTCTGGTTTCTCCTTCTTGCAATCAGGCTCACGTTCATTCTCACTTCTTCACGCCTCAAGCGAGAGACGACTTCCGTCATCAGGGCGGTCTCGAAAATCTACTACAACCTTTGCAAAGTGAACCTCGACAAAGACACTTTTCAGGAAATCCGAACGACTGACAATGTCCACAAATTCCTTTCGAACTATACGAAATCGAGCGTCGCTTTCAGGAGATTTGCGACCGCTTTCTTCTGCAACGAGAATATGCAGGTCGTAAAGGATTTTTATGACACAGACACATGGCGGACCCGCTTAAAGGAATCCGACAGCTGCAGCGCGGATTTCAAGGTGCGCGATTTATCTGCTGCAGGAAAATCGCGGTGGATACGCACGAATCTCATCGTCTGCCGGAGAAATTCCAAAAAAGTTCCGGTCGAAGTAATCTGCGGTCTTCAGGACGTTGACGAGGAAGTCAGCGAACGAGAGCAGAACAAGCAGATGATGGAGCGATTCGCGTCCGACTTGTCAAAAGAAGTTGCGGAGCAGACGCTTTACATTCAGGAAATCCAGCGCAAAGTCGTTTCGAATCTCGCTGATATGATTGGAACCCGCGACGGAAACACTGGCGGTCATGTAAAGCGCACGAGCGACGTGATGGAAATCCTCGTGAACGAAATAATCAGGCGGAACAACAGCGGAACTGGCAACCCGAAATTCTCGTGCATAACGGATAAAAAAGGCGAGGACATCATCCGCGCCGCACCTATGCACGACCTCGGAAAAATCTTCATCGACACGAGCATCCTCTGCAAGCCCGGAAAACTCACCGACGAAGAGTACAAGATAATGAAGACTCATTCCGAGCACAGCGGCAAAATCGTGAACCTGATTCTGAGCGACGTTGAGGAAGGCGACTTTGTGAACATCGCTTACAACATCGCACGCTATCATCACGAGCGTTGGGACGGATTCGGCTACCCAGAAGGCAAGGACAACGGCAGAATAGGGGAGGGCATTCCGATTGAGGCCCGAATCATGGCCGTTGCGGACGTGTATGACGCGCTTGTCAGCAAAAGATGCTACAAAGAGCCGATGAGCTTTGACATGGCGTACCAGATAATGATTGACGGAATGGGAAAACAATTCGACCCGGACATGGAAGAAATCTTCAACGCATGCCGGGCCGATTTGGAAATTTATTATTCAGAACCGGATAATCAGTAGGTTAAATTGAATATCGAGTTAATGCGAAATGCAAAAATCGTAAAACTCGATATTCAGATTGTCAAAAACTACTGTGCAGTTCGTGCAAGTCTCGAAAAGCGAAAATGCAATCGATTTTGCAATGAATTTTTTCAAATGCATTTTTTTCTCCTTAGTAGTGTGGTCAAATGCGCACAGGTGAAATGACTTTTGAGTTTTACTTCAAGTCACTTTTTGAAAATGAATATGTATCCGATGTAATTCTATCTCTTAGGGTTTTTACGCTGAAAGAAAATTCACCTGCTTTTTCTATGCAGAATTTTATGTGGCATGATTTGCTATCTGCTCTGAAACTTTCAATTTTTGCACAACTATTTTTCTCAAAGCGAATATCTGTCTTTTTTATCAAACCTTGTGCAAATCCTGGGTCTATATCAACTCTGACATTAAAAAAGCGTTTCTTTCCATCTTTATCGATACGGAGTTTTGCAGTTCCATTTTGGTATATTTCTGCAGGCACAAATTTGTATTTAATCTTATTTACTTTGTAAAGAGGAGAGTTTATGCCCATAAAAGAAAAACCAAAGGAGCCATAATCTGTCATTAGGAATTTGAAATACAAATCTTTTCCAGATTCGGATGTATCGAAAGACTCGACATGGAAATTTTTATTAGGGCCTTCTCCTCCAATTAGCGATATATCTTTATAATTGGCTTTCAGCATTTTTTCATCGACTTTGTTTGTAGAAACATTCACTTGCACATAATATTTTCCTGAACTGTCTTTGATATATCTTACGTTATCTGCAAAATTGTAAGTGATTCCAGCAATGGTTTGTTTTTTTTCTCCGTATTCTAGAGATTCAACTGGCGGAACATAATTGCTGTCAATAAATTCAATTATTTGAGCTCCAGCATCTCTGAGTTCTTGTGCTGTTTTTAATGCTTCGCTTTTGGATATCCTTTTTTTTACGACAGTCGGTGCTACCTGTCTTATTATGTATTCTGTATATTGAGCCGTCCAGCCTGTGTAGCGTTGTACTAGCGCGACTAGTTTCTCATTGCCACTGTTTTCCATTCCTCCAATCCGGACATCGTAGGAACCTGTGCTGCTTAAATCCTTTTCCTGAACTACGCCCCCATTTGCTGCTGCCATTCCGACACACAAAAACAGAACTGCTACGGCAGTCGTCAATTTCTTGAAAAATACTTTCATCTTGTCCTCCTTATATAAACAGACCTGTTCGGAAGCTGAATTTTCCGAACAAGTTTGATTTTTTATTTATTGAAACATTCCAATGACATTACTCTGGAAAAAACATGGCAGGGCAAACACCTGTAAATGATAAATTAACCAAACCATTGCCTTCATTGTTATATGCGATTTGTTTTATCATCTCATCTAGATGAAGGTCACCGCGAGGAGTACGCAACCAATAATGGCATTTAGAACTATATGTTTTGACCGTATCGTCAAATTTTCTTTGATTATTTGCTAACGCATAGTCGGTTGCATCCCTGTGCATATTTTTATGGACTGGCTTTTTGTTGACGTATTCATGGTATAAAAGTTCCCTTTTGCTGAGCAAAAAGATTTTGTCGGTTGTATCTTCACAAAGACAGGCATTTCCCCAGAATTTAGGATCATTTTTGGCACTCTCTTCTGCAATTTCGCGAGTTGGATGGACAGCAGATACACTGAAAATAGAGTTATCAACAGTTTTTGCAAGAATGAGAGCTTGTGCACTTTTTGTAAACGCAGTCTGAAGAAAACCTTTGTTCAAAAATTGGTTGTCTGTTGTCTGCGCTGCATTTGGGCTTTCTTTTTTTACATACGAAAGTCCATTTAAATATGCCCTGATTGTCGAGTGCTTGTAATTGTTGCCATAAATAGTTTTGCCATCTATTGTGCGTTCCACAATCGAATCGGAGCTGCTTGTTTTATAGAATGGTATGTTTGAAGTAAGGATTTTTTCGGAGAAAAGAAGTTTCCCGCCTTCCAATGTTGGTAATAAATACCATTTTATAGGCTCAACTTTAAAATACTTTGTGCTGTTTGCAGATGCGCTTGCAACATTTGTTCCGTCACTGTAAGAATGGATATTCAGCTCATCGGAATTTTCCTTGCACTTTGCGTAATAGTTGCCATCGCTTCCTACATAATAAGTGTGCGCTCCCATTGTTATTGATTTTGTCTCATCTACTGTGACATTCAAAGCTTTTATTGTCTGCGGCCAATCTCCAAAGTAATAATAGGTTGACTCTGTGCCATTTGTTCCGTCCGTTCCAGCAGGAAGTTTTGTAAGTGTGGAATGGAATTGATAAGTTGCTGTTATTCCGCTGCTTGAACCACCCGTCGCACCCGACGAAGAGAAATTCGCCCCCACATAATCCGTCGCGAATTCCTTTATCTGCGCCACAGTGAATTTCTGACCGTGCGCTTCGTATTGGACTTTGTTGTTCTTGTCGATGAACACGACGAGCGGATTCGCAATCGATGCCGCCTTGCCAATCAAGAGTTTCATGTACGCCTGCATCGAATTCGCAGAGGCCGTCGTCGAGTCGTATGCGATGTTCACGGAAGTTGAAGCGTATGTGTCGCGGAACTTCGTGACGATTGCCTTGCTTGAGCGTTTCGTCTCAACAAAGCAGATGTCAACAGAAGAAGCGAGAGTTGAATATGACGCAGCCACATTCTTCGCAACTTCCCTCGACTTTGCGTCGTTCGCCTGGAAGAACACGAGGACTTTCGGCTTTCCTTCCGCCTGGTTCGTCATCGTTCCGCCCGAGAGCAGGTTGTATGTGACTTTTGCAGTGTTGTCCTTGTTCGCGCCGGTCTTCGCGAAAAGTGGAATGCAAAGCGCGAAAAGCGAAAATGCAATCGATTTTGCAATGAATTTTTTCAGGTTCATTTTTTTTCTCCTTTGTGATTTTTACAGTCCTTCTTTCGGAATCAGGTAGTTGTCGATTACGCTTCGAAGTCTGCCTGTGATGTCGCTCGATGGACATCCCGGAATCTGATACTGAATTTTGTTGTTGCAGTCGATGAATACGATGCTTGGAAATCCGCCTGACGAACCGAGCAGTTTTGTGTATTCGTTGTGCGAATTTGCGCCGGCATCGGTGCCTGTCGTGAATTTGAGTTTCTGAGCGGAAGTGTCCGTGATGTATTTTTCTATTTTCGATGCGGAATCTTTGTCAGCGTCAACTTCATATATGTCAACGTCGGAAAACTGGTTGTAGTCGGCAGCGACCGCCTTTGAGAGCTTCTTGCAGTAACCGCACCAAGTCGCATAGAAAATCAGCACTTTCGGTTTTCCGTTTGCCTGGTTCGTCACAGTTGAGCCGTCAAGAAGCGTGTATGTGTACGATTTGATGTTGTCCAGGTTTTTGCCAGTGTATTTCGCAGGTCCGTACACTTTGTTCGGAGTTGACGGATTCACCTCTGCAATGCCTGACGACGAGCCGACTTCCACGCCCATGCAGTCTGAAAGAACGTTCTTGATGTCTTGGAACGTGAGCTTCTTTCCGTGGTCCTCGTGGCGAATCATGTTGTCTTCGCCGATGTAGACGACGAGCGGATTTGAAATTGAAGCAGCCTTTCCAATGAGGACTTTCATGTATTCCTGCATTGAAGTTGCAGCCGTAGTCGTCGAATCGTAGGCAATGTTTACGGAAGAAGAAGCGAAATTGTCGCGGAATTTCGTGACGATTGCCTTGCTTGAGCGTTTCGTTTCCACAAAGCAGATGTCAACTTTTGAAGACAATGCTGAATAAGAAGCCGTTACGTTCTTCGCAACTTCCCTCGACTTTGCGTCATTCGCCTGAAAGAATACGAGAATCTTCGGCTTGCCTTCCGCCTGATTCGTCATTGTTCCGCCTGAAAGCAGATTGTATGTGACCTTTGCTGTGTTAGCCTTGTTTGCGCCTGTCTTTGCAAATGCCGGAATGCTTAGCGCGAGAAGTGCGCACGCTGCCAGTTTTCTGAAAAATTTTTTCATTTTCACCACCTTTTTATCTGCTTATGCCTTCTTAAAACTCTGTCTCACCGTCGGTGCAGCAGAGCGTTATTTTCGGAGCCGATCTGCTGTTCGAAGTGTATCTTTCGACGGATTTCCACTGTGCTATTGTTCCCTCAAAAGTTATTTTCTTCAGCGACGGACAATCATCAAACGCATTCAGGCTGACTCTGTGAATCTTCTTCGGTATGTTCACCTCCGAAAGTGATGTGCAGCCCGTGAACGCGTCAATCTCAATCTCCTTTACATTGTTCGGTATGTATACTTTTTTGAGCGATGTACAGTTGCGAAAGGCACCTTCGCATATAAAAGTCACATTCTCTGGTATGCTGATGTTTTTGAGCGACGTGCATCCATTGAACGAATTTTTAATGATGTTTGTCATAAATGACGGTAAGCTCAAAGTTTCAAGCGACGTGCAGCCGGCGAATTTCGATAAGTAAAATCCATAACTGTTCGATATAGCTCTCATGTCCAGATGAAATTTTGCGGATTTCTTCTTGTTCATTGCCGCTGTGATTTTTGTTATGTCCTGCGGACCGGGTGCGCCTGTGACGACGAATTTTGCACTGCCGCTGTCAGAAAGCGACTCTATAGCAGACACAAGCGACTTTGAGCCTATGATTTTCGTATTCGAATTTGATGAAGCCGACGGAAGGAGATAATAGTCAACTATGAGGCGCAGAGTTTCCGTCATGTCGCCTGTCGGACTTCCCGGCATGTGGTACTGAATCTTATTGTTGCCGTCGATGAAAACGATGTTCGGGTAGCCGTTATCTCCGCCCAATAGCTTATGGTACGCTCTGTAAGATTCTTCTCCTGCAGAGCATCCGTTTGTAACTTTCAAGTTTTTGGCGTTAGTTGCATCTACATAGGTCTGTACCTCCGCCTCTTTAGGGGTCTCTGTCATTACATCGTATATGTCAATGTCGGAGAATTTCTTGTAGTCATAGGCTATTGCCGTTGTAAGCTTCTTGCAGTAGCTGCACCATGTTGCACAGAAAATGAGAATCTTCGGCTTTCCGTTCGCCTGGTTCGTCACCTTCGTTCCGTCAAGCAGCGTGTATGTGTACGTCTTGATGTTTGCAAGGTTCAGCCCTTGTATCTCCGCGCTTGTACCTGCGGCCGCTGATTTTGCCGACGAACTTCCTGCATTTGCGCTTACCGAATTTGACGATGATGAAGTTCCTGCTGCTACCGATGTCCCGGACGACGATTTGATTTCAACTCCCATGCAGCCGGAAAGTACGTCCTTGATATCGGCGACCGTGAGTTTCTTTCCGTGGTCTTCGTGCCGAATCTTGTTGTCCGCACTGATGTAGACGACGAGCGGATTTGCAATCGAAGCCGCCTTTCCGAAAAGGACTTTCATGTATTCCTGCATTGAAATCGCGGAAGCCGTTGTCGAGTCGTATGCGATGTTCACTGAAGATGAAGCATAGGTGTCGCGGAATTTTGTGACGAGTGCCTTGCTTGAGCGTTTCGTCTCCACAAAGCAGATGTCAACCGAAGAAGCGAGCGACGAATAAGAAGACGTGATGTTTTTCGCTACTTCCCTCGACTTTGCGTCATTTACCTGAAAGAACACGAGGATTTTCGCTTTTCCTTCCGCCTGATTCGTCATCGTTCCGCCAGAAAGAAGCGTGTACGTTGTCTTTTTTGTGTTCGGAATGTTCAGGCACACTTGCGAGAACGCTTGTCCAGTACAGACAAGCAATGCCGAAAGAAAAATTGCTTTGAAAATTTTCATAATTATTTTCTCTTTGAAAAATTGCTTGAAAAACTGAAAGAAGATTTGAAAAAAAAGCACATGCAAAAAAATTGTCATGTGCTTTTTCTACTGTTCTCTCCTTAAAAATTACAGATAATCTGCGATTATGCTCTTAATGTGGTCAGCTGTCTTGTAGCCGCTTTCCACATACTGGATTTTGTTGTTCGCATCGATGTAGACGATTACTCCGAGCGTGACCGAGCCTGAAGTTCCGAGTTTCCCCAGATAGTTCCACATCATTTGGTTTGCAGTCCATGAAGTGTCGTATGCAAAAGGAATTCCGCTGTAGCCGCATTCTGACTTGAGTTTTGCAACTTCGTCTTTCGTCGCCCTGTTGATTTCAACTTCGATTACGTCAACGTTGCCGAGGTTTCCGCCTGCCGCCTTGATGCTCTGTGCAGTTGCACGGCAGTTTCCGCAGAGAACCTTGCAGAATATGAGGACTTTGCCCTTTCCGTGCGCCTGGTTGTCGCGTGTCTGACCGTCCGTACATGCAAGGCTGACGGCCGCGATATTGTCCGCGTTCAGACCTGTCTTGTTCGGCTTTCTTGCGGCAGCGTCAGATTCCTTCTGCGTTACGTTCGCCTGCTGAACCTTGCAGTTCGGACCGACGCATTTTCCCTTCGCGTCTCTGTAAAGGTCAGTCTGGAAAAGGTTGATGCTCGAATAGAACTGGTCCATGTTCAGACCGATTGCGCTGTCGAGAACAGAATCGTACTTCGTCCAGTACTGCTCTTTGTACAAGAACTTTCCGTAAATCTTCTTTGCGTTGCTCTTGTCGATGAATTTAATCTGATTTCCTGCTTTGTCGAATTTGACTTTTATGTTGCCGATTATAGTTCCGTCTTTGGCAAAATTGACTTTTGCATAAGGGTCAAAAATCATGCCGAGTTCGTTCTTGAATCCCTTGCTAGACTGAATCGGAGCATTCACGCGTGCAGGAACTCTGAGCGGGGTAGTGTAGTCGTCAGGAACATTTGTGACTTCCGTGCTGTTTCCCGGGTCTTTCGCGTCCGTTACAGTCGCAACGTGCGTATTTCCTGTTCCGTCCGTGATTGTCGTTACAACACCAGAATCTCTCGACGAGCCGCTGCTTGCAAGAATCAAATTGTTCGCCGCCATCGCCATCGACTCGTGCTCTAGCGAAGGACTTGCGCTTGCTTTGTAGCCGAAAAGTCCCTGAGACTGTCCGCCAATTGTCGCAAAAAGATTTATGTCCTTTTCCGTTGTCGGAGTAATCTTAACGTCAACGCCGCTCTGAACCGCAACGCGCTTGCTTCCGTCAACGACGAAGAATGCAGTGCAACCAGACGGAAGCGTGAGGTTTGCCGTGTATGTGACTCCGACCTTGAGCGTTCCCGCCATCGGCATTTTATTGATGACGATTCCTTTTTTCAGATATTCGTCAAGAACTCCGTATGCGACAGGGAACCACGCTTTGTTGTGCCTGACGTAGAAATCATACAATTCCTTTCCGTCAACGCCGCCGAAATTGACAGCTGGGCTGACATCTGGAAGAGAAGCGAATTTGTTCTGCGTTACAGGTGTCTTCAATGCCTGGAATTTGCTTTCGCGCGGGAAGTGGGAAGCAATCATCAAATTCGGGTCAACGTCGAACCAGTAATCCTTGAAGCTGAACGTGAACGTTTTTCCGTTGACGTTTCCGGCACCCCAGCACGGGTCAAGGAGCAAATCCCTGTTCGAAAGGTGCACGATTGACCAGCCGTGGCTTCCGAAATCGTCGCCGTATTCGTACTTGTAGCTTTTTGAGAATCCACGGACATAATCAGTCTTGAGCCCGACAGAATTTGCAAGCTCGTTGTACAGAAGAGCGTATCCTTGGCAAACGCCGCTTCTCTTTTTCCATGTTCCGGTCGCGCTGTAGCATGTGGATGCGTCAAACGTCGTGTCGTATGTGATGTTCGTTGCAACCCATGTGAAAATCGCGCGTGCCTTCTGAATCTCCGTCGTGGATTTCGCGCAGATTTTCTTTGCAGCGTCCGCGTAGCTCATGCTGACCGGAATGTCGCTTGCCTTGAGCCCTTTGACGTATGTGTCGATTGCCTCGTAAGTGTTGCTGTACGACGGATGCTTAGTTCCCGCGAACATATAATCCGCATTCGACTGCGCAAACGATGCCGTTCCGAGAAAAAGCATCGATGAAATCAACAATCCGCTTAAAATATTTTTCTTCATCTGCTAGTTCTCCTGTTTTAGTCTGGGAATTCTGTGAGCGTGAATGTTAGCTTCGCTAGGCTGTCTTCTGATATACCTGTCAAAGCTCCTTTTGTGTAGAGAACGATATAATATGCTTTGTCTTCATCATCTAGATTTTCTGCATCACCTATTGAAGCAAACTTTTTGTTGTTGAATGATGCATTTTTAAGAACGGTAATGTCTAAGCCTGATGCAACTCCGTTCTCTGTGTATACAACAACAGCAACTTCTTTTTGAGATTCGTTTTTTGCGGTGAGAGAAACATCAAGACCATAGAAAGCAGGAATAGTTACTTTGTATGCCTGATAATAAATGTCATATCCAGAAACTGTGTCATCATCTAGCATAAATTCGTCTTCATAGACACCTGTTGTTGTATTGTATTGTTCATTTTCCTCATTCCACTCTGCTTCAAATTCTGTTGAAATGTCATTGCATTCTGCTGGCAATGTATAGAACGTTGCTGTTGCAGATTCCGTTCCTGTTTCAGAAGTTACCACTACTGTGTTTGCATTGTAACCGTGCGTGAGCGGTGTCATTGTTGGGTCAGAGTTTATTTTTGAATCGTAAAGCTGGATAAACATTGATTCCGCTTCATAATTTCCAATCGGAACATCGTTGAGTTCAGCTGTTATGAAGTTGTAGTTTTCTGAAAGTTCTGAGTACGAAAGCCCTGAATTTCCTACAGAGAATTCCTTCTTGTAGACCAAATGGTCTTCGTCATTCCAATTTGCAGCTGAATCATAAATGGACAATTTGATTACAGATGTGCTCGGCATGACCATTCTTGCGTTCGTGTCCGTGTCTGGAACCATGAACCTCGGAATCGCAATGCTGAATTTTACAGAGCCGCAGTCTTTTGCAACTGCGTCATCCTTACTTCCGTCAACAGAGCAAGCGAACAGCGAAAGACCGACGGCGGCAACAAGTGCCGTTTTCATAAATGCAAATATTTTTTTCATAATTGTGTCTCCTTATTTTTGCAACTACCAAACGAGGATTATGAGTCCGCCTGTGTCGCCAGAATCGCTAGAGCCAGTGTTACCTGAGTCTCCAGAACCCGTGCTTCCTGAGCCAGTGCTTCCAGAATTTCCGCTGTTTGTCGAAGTTCCCTTTGTCGTTGCTGAAATCTCAATAGGATTCTTTGCTGCTTCTCCTGCTGCATTTTTTGATACAACTTTGAACCAGTATGTCGTTCCGCTTGCAAGACCTTCAAATGTATATGAGCCTTCAGTCTTTCCTGCTGTGTAGTTAACGATTTTTGCATCGATAAGTTCAGATGCTTCGTAGTTACCTTGCGTTCTACTTACACAGATTGTTATCTTTGAGAAATCCTCGCTCGGATATGTCCATGTGAGTGTTACTTTATCTTCGCCCGCATTTGCAGAAAGCCATGTGACGTTTACAGCTTCTCCTGTTGTCTGTCCGCCTTTTATGCTCCATTTTGCAACGAGGATTATGTCTTTTGTGACTTTGAAATTGCTACCAGCAGTGATGATTGTTTTTGTTGAATCCTTTTTGTTGTACCAACCGACAAAATCATATTCACCGGTGCTGTCGGTAAGTGTTGGAAGCTGTGAAGATTTCAGCGTTGAGTTTTTGTTTACGGTTATTGAATCCGGTTCATCTCCGTACATAGAGAAATATGTGATTTCGCATTTTGTCGTGCTGTCTGAATCTTCTGTCCACTGAGCTACAAGGTTCAAATCGCTTTTGATTGGATAACCTTCAGTGATTTTTATTTGCAGTGTCGTGTCTTTCCAACCATTGAATGTGTATCCGTCTGCCGACAGTTCTGGAAGATGCGCTTCCGTCAAAAGTGTTCCGCTTTCAACTTCCATTGCAGCTGGTGTACTTCCGTGTTCCGTCGAATACGTTATCGTGTATTTCAGCGTCCAGAAATCATCGCTGCATGATGAAAGGGCGAGTGCGGCTATCGATACTGTCAGTGCTGTCAGCAATCGTATTGCGTGTTTTAAATGTTGCATTGTAAGTCCTCCTTAGAATTACTTTTTTGCGAAAAATAAAATTGTCTGAAAATTATCGCACATCCGATTAAAAAGATGTGTGTATCTTAAACATCTCTAAAAAATACCAATAAATAATGTTAAATTGCTTCTATTTATAACGCAAGAAAAATCGCATTTCAGATGGATTTATAAATAAGAAAATTCTTTTTTCAGTCGATTTGAATTTGATTTTCAGTTCTGCTCAACATAGAATTAAAACCTATATAAAACGTTTTTTTTCACAAAAATTATTCAGAGCAAAAAATGAGAATTCGGCATCAGCTTATTGTAAGTCACACCGCATTGACTTTCGGTGTAGTTTTGGTTCTTGCAGTTTCCACAATGATTTCGCAGCAGAAGACCATTCAGAACAAAATCGAGGAAATTTCAAAGCTTCAGGTTGAGAACGTGAACGACCAGATTGACAACTTTCTGTCGAGGGCGCAGGAAAGAATCGAAATCGTCGCCGCGTACATGGAAACGCTGGACGAGGACGAGTACGACAGAACCTCCGTCGAGAATTTCCTTGCCGCGCAGGTCGCAGGGAACACCGACTGCTCAATGCTCTATGTTTCAAGCGCAATTCCGACGTACAAAGGCGGATTCACGTTCACGAATATCCATTGGCTTCCGCCTGCCGATTTTGACGAGAGCATACGGCCGTGGTTCATAAACGCCAAAAATTCAAACGGCACGGTCGTGTTTTCAAATCCGTACATTGACGAGCAGTCAAACGGAATCGTAGTCACGCTTTCAAAATCGTTTCGGGGCAAAAACGGCGGATTTGCCGGCGTTGTCGGAATCGATTTGCATTTGGACAAAGTTGTTTCTATGGTGGGTGATGTTCGGCTTACGAAAAGCTCCCAGTCGTACATGATTGATTCGCAGGGCTATTACGTCACGAACAGCGACGTGAGCAAGGTTGCAAACGTCAATTTTTACACCGAGCACGGATTTTTCGACCTCGATTCAAAA
Organism: Treponema sp.; assembly: GCA_017525605.1. GTDB lineage: Bacteria > Spirochaetota > Spirochaetia > Treponematales > Treponemataceae > Treponema_D. The sequence continues at coordinate 25,585 of JAFXSM010000030.1, forward strand.
ATCCCGGAGAACGAGCCGTATATAAATCTCAAGGAGGAGAAAGGATATTTCGCCGCACGGAAAATGTCGAACCTCTGCGGCTGGAGAATCGTCACGTTCGGCCCGCGCTCGGAAATTTACGCGGAAGTCAAGCGCAGTATCGGCATAATCATTTCGGATTCCGTCATTGCGTTCGCAGGTGCGGTCGTTCTTTCTCTTCTCGTCTCGTTCGGAATCACTGCTCAGCTCAAGCGCGTCGCAAAGGCTCTCACTCAGATTTCAAGCGGGCACGCGGATTTGACGAAGAGACTTGAATTCGACTTCAACAACGAAATCGGAGAAATCGCACGCGGATTCAATTTGTTCACCGAAAAAATGCAGCAGATTGTAATCGAGCTGAAAAAGTCGAAGGAGCTGCTTTCTGATGCTGGCGAGCGGCTGCAAAGCGGAACGGCTGAAACGTCGGACGCAATCAGGCAGATTCTAGGAAATATCCAGAGCGTGAATGCGCAAATCGGAAACCAGGCGGACGGGGTGAACGAAACTTCCGAAGTCGTTAGCAACATCGCGGAGAGCATTGTTGCGCTTGAGAAGATGATAATCGGGCAGTCCGGCAGCGTGACACAGGCGAGCAGTGCCGTCGAGGAGATGATTGGAAGCATTTCGGCCGTGAACATGACTGTGGAGAAAATGGCGGAATCGTTCGACGTTCTGCAAAGCGACGCTCAGACCGGAACGATGAAGCAGCAGACTGTGAACGAGCGGATAACGCAGATTGAGGCGCAGTCGAAGCTTTTGCAGGAAGCGAACACAGCTATATCGACGATTGCGGAGCAGACGAACCTTCTTGCGATGAATGCCGCAATCGAGGCGGCGCACGCTGGTGAAGCCGGAAAGGGATTCAGCGTAGTTGCGGACGAAATCAGGAAACTTTCGGAAACATCGAGCGAGCAGTCGCGGACAATCGGTGAGCAGCTTTTGGGAATCCAGACTGCAATCGAGCAGGTTGTAGCCGTCTCAATCGAGTCGAGCGATTCGTTCAACTCCGTTTCCGCAAAAATCCGCGACACAGACGGCTTCGTCCGCCAGATAAAATCCGCAATGGAAGAGCAGCATGAAGGCTCTCAGCTGATTATAGAAGCCCTCCACGAGATGAACGACACCACGAGCAACGTTAAGAATTCATCAATCGAAATGGGCAACGGCAACAAGGTAATTCTCGACGAAGTGCGGAAACTGAAAAATTCATCCGAATCCGTAAACATTTCCATGAACGAAATGGGAACGAGCGCATCAAAAATCAGCGAAACCGGAGCGACCCTGAAAACCATCGCCGAACAAATGCAAAACGCCATTCAAACAATCGAATCCCAGATAAACGAGTTTACGGTGTAAGTGAAAAGGATAGCTGTTTCTGAAAACTGAAACGCTGTCACGACTTTTTGAACTTGATTCCGCCTAGTGTCAGTGTGTCGTCGGTAAGTTCGAAGTCCTCGTGGTACTCGTCCTCGCCTATTGAAGGATTCATCATCTGGTAGTCGGCAAAGTCCAGCTCGGTGCCGTCCTTTAGTATCACGGTGTCAGCAAAAAAATTGATGCTGTTTCCGTAAGTGTTGTAGCTTCCGCATATTGTCAGTTCCGAGTGAAGTTCCTTCGCAATTTCCTCTTCCGACTTTGGAAGTTCGAAATCGCCGACTTTTTCGAGTGACGAGAGGTTCTGGGTGATTTTCTTGGAGAAATCATTCGAGCCGAATTTGTATTCGATTTTGTTCTCAAGGTTCATGTACAGGACGATTTCGCCTTTCTTTTCGGGTTTTTCCATGCCGTTTCTGATGATGTACGAGCCGTTCCAAGTGCCTTTCAGCGTGTTTTTTTGGCCGCATGAGAAAAATGAAAGTGATGCAATGAGAATTAAAAATATTGCGCTGTGTTTTTTCATGGCTTTTGTGTCTTGTGTTATATTCGATTGTGGATTTTATGAAGTTTTATAAAACGTTGTTTTCGAACTGGTCGATTTTCATTTGAAGATAAAAAAACGAGTTTTTCAAATCGATGAAAAACTCGCTTTTTGTCATTTTCGCCTTATCAATGAAATTACTCTCCAGTTACGATTGTTGTAACAGTTGTGTAGAGACCTAAAACTGAGAATACTTTCTGGTCAACAGTTCCGACGTGCTTGATTCCGCCGGCGTTTGCAGCAGCGAGCATCGTGTTGTCCTGTCCGAGTGGAAGTCCGAAGAGGTAAGAAGCTGTAGCCTCACCGCGCTTTGCTCCTACTGAGCCAGAACCTGCAGATACTGGGCGGTAGCTTGTGCATGATGCGAATGCAAGTGCCAATGCTGATGTTGCAACGAGTGCCAAAACTGTTTTTTTGATTGATTTCATTTGTAACTCCTTTATAAATGATATACATCTACTATACAAAAAAAAGCAAACGAGCAACGATAAATTTCAAAAAATCTTTATTTTGTCTGTAAAATAAAAAATCGGGAACCCTGCAACAGGATTCCCGATTCCGTCTCTGTGAAAATTTCAATCAGTAGCTTGCGAATGCCGCCGTTATCGCGTTTTCGCGTGCTGTCGCCGGTGTTCTTGATGAAACTACGTTGTAGGTCAGGAACGAGTTTCCGCTCCAGCTTCTTCCGCCGTTTGCATTCGTCGTGACCGTGCCGTAACAGACTTCAAGAAGTCCCGGTTCTTCAAGTTTCAGCTCAAAGTCCTTCTGGTTTTCCAAAAAGTCAACGAGTTCGCCTTTGAAATAGATGAAGACTGTTTTTCCGTTCGGAACAGTGAAGTTGAATTTTGCAGTTTCTCCAACGACAATTTCCCTTGAAAGCTCGAATTTGTTGAAGCGAAGACCTTCGTTTACGAGCGAGTCAAAGTTGTTGTATGTGAGAATCGTCCAGCCTTTCGGATGCGACTTGAGGAACATGAGCACGTCGCTTCCCTTTATGCCTGCGTTTGCCATTGCCGGATTCAAGAACGGAGAAGCCTTGAACATCGCCTCGCTAATCGGCTTTGAAAGTCCCTGATTTGCAGGAACTTCGACATGCTTAGACGGAGAATCTCCGACAATGTTTCCTTTGTCGTTAGTCTGGAGCGGATAATGTGTGAGCGCGAAAAGCTCTTTGTCGCAGTCGAACCAGCACTCGCCGAGGACAGGAACGCCCGAGCCGAACTGTGAATAGCACGCGCCCCATGTCGCATCGAGAAGCATCAAGTCGTTGCCGATTCTGACTCCGTTCCATGAATGAAGTCCGTCTGTTGTGCTGTCTCCGTATTTGTATGACGCGCCGAGCGAATATCCGCCGAGATATTCTGCATTGAGTCCGACTGCCGCTGCCATTTTGCAGAAGAGTTTCGCGTATCCTGCGCAAACGCCGGTTCTTCTTGCATAAGTCTTGTCAGCGTCGCGGATTCCGATTTCTTCCTGTTCTTCTGCTTTTAATGAAAGAGATGCGTGGTCGTATGTGATGTTGTAGCCGAGCCATGCGTAGATTGCGCGTGCCTTCTGCTTTTCGTTCGTTGCCGTCTGGCAGATTTTCCTTGCGGCATCTTCAATCGACATTGAATCCGGGATAGTCAGGTTCAAAACGTAGTTGTCGATTGCGCTGTAGTTCGGGAGAGTGCCTGAGCTTGACGTAATCGCCTCGAATCCTGTCGGCGACCAGTTCTGCTGGCTCATCGCCTGCTGCTGCTGCTGTCTTCCCTGTGTTACTCTCGGCTTGAAAGCTGTCTTCGACTTGTCGAACGAGAATCTTGCCTTCGCCCTTGTCAGCTCTTTCGTCGTGATTTTTCTTACTGCGACGATGTTTCCGACGTTGAGAGCCGCGCGTTTTGCGTCAAGTGCCTTGAACTTTGCGGAAGAGAGTGCTTTCGCATTCTTTCCCTTTAGCATCACGTCTTTGTTGAATTTAGCAGGAACTTTGTTCAGCGCGCGTTTCTTTGTCTTGAGGTCAAAGTCGAACGAAACAGTTTTCTTTCCGCCGTTGACGAAATAGCTTCCCGGCGGGAGTGTTCCGTTCGGATAACCGAGCGTTGACGTGAGCGAGTTCAGCTCCGTTTCATCTGGAACGTACCAGTCGCTCTTTTTGACAATGTTGCGTGCGCCGACTTCGCCTTTTCCCGCGTTGAAGTCGCTGACGATTGAAGCTCCTTTTGCATACGAAAGACCGAACATCTCGTCCGACCAGTATGCCTCAAGGTATCGCCAGCCGTCCTTTGCGTAGTTCGGGTTTTCGTAGAATACAGTTCCGCCGCCAGGACCTGGCATTCCGATTTTGCAGGTGAGCGTCGTAGTGGCAAGTGCCGTTGCCTTTGCCGTCGGTGTTTTTGTTTTCACAGTCGCCGTCGAAGTCTTAGCCTTCGCTTTTTGTGCGGAAACGTTCCCTGCCGTTCCAAGAAAAAGCGAAGCCGCGGCAAGAATTCCAACTGCCGTTTTCAAAAATCCTTTTTTCATAGAATCTCCTTATTTATTTAATTTTCATTTTCTTCGATTATGCTTTCTATCAGCGTGTTGAGTTTCGGATACTGCCTTCGGAGCCAGAGACGTTCGTTTCTCGCGATGTTCGGGCTGTAGGTGTTTCCGCTGTATTCGTAAAGTCCCCACAAACCTGCCGTTTTCACTTTCGCGTCATCTTCGCTGCTCACCGAGGTGAATTCCACGTCCGGCGTGTTGCTAAGAAGATTTGTCAAGACTCTCGCCTTGATTTTGAATGCGCCGTCTAAGTTGAGGATGAATCTTCCGGTTTCCTCGTCTTTCGTTATCGTTGGATTCAAATCTTTTTCTTCGAGTTTGTCCAAGTTGTTTATGACATACATATTCATGTCGTAGTGGTTTCTGAAATAAGATTTTTCGCCTCTCTGCTCCATTTTGATGTCTGTTGCTTTTTCAAGAACGTCATCGAATAGGGCGGAGAAGTGCGGGTAATGGTCGCGGAGCCAGACTTTTTCGTGCCAGTGCGGAGTCGCGTACGATATAAGCCCGAAATAATCCGAATTTGCAATTTCGCTTTTGTATCCTGAAGCTTCAGTGAAAATCAAATCCGTGTCGTAGCCGTTGTAGTCGTAAAGTTGCACATTGAACTGCAATCCGCTGAGCGTCATTATTATATTTTTGCTCTCGTCCGCTTTAACATCCACGTTCGAATCTGAATCCAATGCTGATTCAAGCTTATCCATCATCTCAATTATTTTCCGCTCAGGATATTCTTCCTCGAACCAGCCTTCCGTTATGTCGTCGTAGCCTCTGTATTTGTTGTCTTTGTGGAGAAATTCTAGCGCGTAGTGGAACATGTGCGATGCGTAGTCGTGCGCGTCTGCCTTTCGCCTGTCGTAGTCGTCCTTCGTTAAATTCTTGTGCGTGTTCGCGCTTTTGATTTCGTTCTCGCCTTTCGGAATGTCGATGTTCACCATGTAGAATACGCCGTCGCGAAGACTTCCGCCGTCAGTGTACTTTTCCCATTCGCCGTTTTTCCATTCATACTGCACGTTCAGCCAAAGCTCCCCCTCGCTAAAGTCGTCCGGGCTTTGGTAGTCGTCCGTGTAAGTTCCTGAATGGTCAGGCTTTTTGTAATACTCGCCCGACGACGGCTTTTCCATGTAGAAGTAGCTTCCTTTTATGACATTCTTTTCGTCAGCATCAAGCCCCTTGAAATATCCCTTCGTTCCCAAAAGCTCGATTTTTTCGCAGTTCCAGTTCCCGATTGTGCCCAAAAGAACCTTGTTCTCGAAAAGCCCGTAGAGCCTGAAGTATGTCTCTGTTTGTGCCTGCTCAATGTCCGCTTCAATGTCGTCCTTCACGTCGTTTACGACATCTCCGCACGAACTGAAAAATCCGAAAGTGAGAATAGAAAATGCCGCCATGGAAATCACCGGCAGCATCTTTTTTTTGAGAATTGATTTCATTTGTCCCCCTTTGTCACTTTTTCTTCTTGCCTTAAAGTTTAATCCGCTTCATTCTGATATTCAGTGTATTTTTAGAGTTAAGATGTTTTTATGATAAAGTAGGAAAATGCACAATGCAAGAAAAAAGAGTTAAGGGGACGCAAAAATATGCCGACAATGCGGCTCCCGTAAAATAAAAAATGGTACAAATCCAAAGTTCAACTTGGAATTTGTACCATTTTGAATCTAGCGGATTGAGCAGCTATTCTTCGTCGTAGATTTGATTGTAATATCCGGGACAGCCGAATGTTATGCTGTCGATTTTGTATTTATCTTCCGGGCAATAAAGTCCAACCTGCTTTGATTTGCTCACCCACGAGGTGTCTTCTTCTATCCACTCAAAGTCAGTGGCGAGCGTCAGAATCTTTGCGAGTTCCAAGTCCGAGCAGTCGTTATCCCCTATTGTCAGATGCTTCGCATTGTGTGCATACACTGTTGCGGAAACGAATTTGTCGTCCTCGTATTCGATTTGGACAAGATTGTATGTGTCATTATCCTCCTCGAATTCAGAAATATCAGGCCATTCGAAATCTTCGGGATTTTTCCCCATGTGCTTGTAAAGCTCCTTGAAAGTTTCCTCAACTTTTTTGACTTCTTCCATTTCGAACACGTCTTTGTTTTCCTCGATTGTTTCTAGGCTGTTCTCATAATCAGAACCAAGCACCTTACGAACTTCTTCCTTCTTTGCCCCAAACGGAACGCCATTCACCGATTTCAGCGGTATGATTGTAACCCTATCCATCTATAACTCCATCGTCATACAATTTTTTGTCATATTCTAGCTTTTCATGGTCAGCTTTATCCATTGCGATGCATGGACCTGTTCGCTTTGAAAGATATGAAGCACTGTCCGCAGGCATATGGTGTACTTCGATGTTTGCATTGCCGGCATATCTTTTTCGAAGTTCGCAATAACTTCCGCCATCATAATTTTTGCTGACTTCTGGATTTGCGTTCGCTGCTTCCATAGCTTCCAGTTTCTTTTTCCAGAATTCATATCGAAATGTGAATTCGCCATTGTCCTTTCTAGGCTGTGTTTCCCAATTGTTGTCACTCATCCTCGTAACCTCCTGATGAGATAAAAAATCTTTTGTTCATGCAGGTAGGATAAAGTTTTTGATTTTCTAAGTCAGAAAGGAATTTTTGAAATTTTAGGGAATACGAGGGAATTTTTGAAATTTATAATAAGGAATCGATTTGTTTTTTTATACTGTCATCTGAAAATGCAAAATTCATTGCCATAAAAACGTCACAAACCCATTTTTTGAAATCACTTTTAGATATGTAGCCTCCAAATTTATTTTGCTTTCTAAAGTAATTGTCGATTAAGCACTGTATAATCGTTTTGTTTGATATGCCGTCCTTGCATGAGTATCTATTGTCTATCCAATAGATATAGTCTTTTGATTTCAATTCCTGAACAGCGACTGAAATTAACTCTTTATAAAGATTAGGAGCCTCGGGAATAATCTCTTTGTTGCTATTCATTTCGTGTAAAATTCGCCTTCGTGTGATAGAGTCATCAAGGCAATTTGAGTTAAATAATTTGTCCTGACAATAAATGTATTCATCAATTCGCTTGTTTGCCTCTTCTTCTGGAAGCGATTCTATTTTTCTTATAGTTTCTTTTAAAAATTTGATATTTTTTGTCTGTGTTATTATTTGCTCACGAATTTCTGATTCTAACATCGAATTTTCCTCATATAAAAAGGCGAGGAATTTCCTCGCCTATAGATTAGGACACATTTGCATCCCAGCAACCACTCGGAGAGGTACGCGCTTTGCGCGTGCCGTGAACGGTTGCATCCACTAAACAATGCTTAGGACACATTTACATCCCAGCAACCGCTAGTGGTGGAAAAGCCTTATCCCGTTGAAGCTCATCACCATGTTGTATTTGTCGGCGGTTTCGATTACCTGGTCGTCGCGGACACTGCCGCCCGGCTGTGTCACGACTGTCACGCCGCTCTTTCTTGCGCGCTCGATGTTGTCGCCGAACGGGAAGAATGCGTCAGAACCGACAGCAACGTTCGTGTTCTTCGAAAGCCATTCTTTTTTCTCCTCGCGCGTGAAAACTTCCGGCTTCACTTTGAAAAGCGTCTGCCATTTGCCTTCCGCAAGAACGTCCTCGTACTCGTCGCCGATGTAAACGTCGATTGCGTTGTCGCGGTCAGCTCTCTTGATTCCGTCAACGAACTGCAAGCCGAGAACTTTCGGCGACTGCCTGAGCCACCAGTTGTCCGCTTTCTGACCTGCAAGGCGGGTGCAGTGCACGCGGCTCTGCTGCCCAGCTCCGATTCCGATTGCCTGTCCGTCCTTGACGTAGCAGACTGAATTTGACTGTGTGTATTTGAGGACGATGAGCGAGATGATGAGGTTTCTCTTGTCGTCGTCTGAAAGCGTCTTGTTTTTTGTGACGATGTTGTCGAAGATTTTCTCGTCGATTTTGAGGAAGTTGTGTCCCTGAACGAATTTCACTCCGAAAACCTGCTTCACTTCCGTTTCAGGCGGAACATAATTCGGGTCAATCTGAATTACGCAGTAGTTTCCGTTCTTCTTTGCCTTGAGAATCTCAAGTGCTTTTTCTGAATATCCCGGTGCGATGATTCCGTCCGAAACTTCCTTTTTTATGAGAAGAGCCGTCGCTTCGTCGCATTCGTCCGAGAGCGAGATGAAGTCGCCGAACGATGACATTCTGTCGGCACCACGGGCACGCGCATACGCAGAGGCGAGCGGTGTAAGCTCAACTCCGTCCGTGAAGTAAATCTTTTTGAGCGTGTCAGAAAGCGGAGTTCCGACTGCCGCACCCGCAGGAGAGACATGCTTGAAGCTCGTCGCGGCAGGAAGTCCCGTCGCCTCTTTGAGTTCCTTCACGAGCTGCCAGCCGTTCAAAGCGTCGAGCAGATTGATATAACCCGGTCGTCCGTTCAAAACTGTGATTGGAAGATCGCCATCATCAACGAAAACCTTGGCAGGCTTCTGGTTCGGATTGCATCCGTATTTAAGTTCAAGTTCTTTCATAGTGAAAACAATTTACCTTAAAATTTGCTTGTCTTCAATGAATAGTAAAATGCCAAAATTTGATTGAAAAATCCTAGATTTGAAATAGAATTGAATATCGAGTCTTACGAACTAATGCTGAAAACAAGCGTAGGCGGGGTTCCTACCACAAAAAAACGGAACATCGCAAACGATGTTAACGCCACCGCGAAGCGGTACTGCCTTTTTTGTGGTAGGGTTCCCGCCGAGAGCTTGTTTTCAACCTTTACAATTGGCATTGACTTGGTATTTAAACTTTTATTGGAGGCTTAATAATGAAAAAACTTTTGTTCCTGGCAGCCGCTGCCGTCCTTTCCCTTCCTGCATTCGCAATCACGCTCGACACCGGCGACACCGTAACAGCAGGCTCAAGCACGATTTACGTCACGAAAATCGCTCCGTCTGCGTCTTCTAATAGCGTTTACGATTTCGTAATTCAGGACGGAAACGTCACGTACAACTATGCGATTTCTGCCGGCGACACAATCAAAATCAAGAACATCGAATACAAAGTCGCATCAGTCTCTCGCAACACAGTCACAATCGACCAGAAATCAACACCAGCCACAACAAAGAAAAATTCCGGCTCGACAACGACAACCTCAAAATACATCGACGCGAAATAATCCGATTATTTCCTAAAATGAAAAAGCCCTGTGAAAAATCACAGGGCTTTGTTGTTCAATGCAATGTCGGAAACAAGCGTAGGCGGGGTTCCTGCCACAAAAAAACGGAACATCGCAAACGATGTTAACGCCACCGCGAAGCGGTACTGCCTTTTTTGTGGTAGGGTTCCCGCCGAGAGCTTGTTTCCAACTTTTACATTGTGGTTATTCTTTTTTTTACAGCGTTACTTGCTTACCGAAAGTTTTCCTGCGCCCGCGTAATTCACGACGTTCGATTTTGAAGCAGAAGCCGATTCGAGCGAGTAAGAGTAGCTTGGCGTGAACGGCTTAGAAGAGCTTGTTGAAGAAGAGCAGCCTTTCTTTGAAGAATCAGAGTTCCCGGAAGCGTAGAGAGTTCCGTATGAATCCTTGAAGCTGTACTGGATTCCTGAGCCGAATGTGTTGTTCTCCGCAACGATGAGCGCGTTCTTTCTTACGCCGACTGCATACTGCTGTGTGTAATATGCGCCTGACGCGTCAAAGTAGTTGTTGAACAAGTGGAGTCTTGTGTTTCTTACCATCGGAAGTCTCTGTCCGCAGTTCAGGAAGTAGTTGTGATGCAATGTGACAGTTCTTGTTGAATTTGAGCCGTCTGAATCCGATGAACCGATGAGCATCGTCTTGTCGTGGTCATAGAACTTGCAGTAAGAAACTACGATGTTCTTCACTGAGCTTTTCATGTCCAAAAGACCGTCGTAAGTCTGCCATTTCTCCGATGTAGAGCCACCAGTCTTTACTGTCGTGCAGTGCATTGTGTCCTGGAAAGTACAGTGGTCGAACCAGATGTTGCTAGAAGTTCCCTGGATTACTGCGCAGTCCCACTGTGCGTTGTAGCCGTCGTTCTTCTCGTGGTGCGGGAACGGGTCGTAAGCGTCCTGGATAATCATGTTTCTGATTGCGACGTTCGAAACAGAAGAGATGTTGATCATTCCGCCCTTGATTCCGGAGTTTGAAGTCAGACCGATAATCTGAGTGTTCGAAGCGACGTTGAGCTTGATGAGTTTTCCGTATGCCTCGTTGCAAGCCCAGAGATATTTTCCGAGTGAAGATGACGGTGAAGAAGAAGATTTGTCATCTGTTGAAGTCGAGCATCCTTTTGCGTATGCATCGCGGAATGTCGTGTATGAAGTGTATTTTGAAGATGTGTTCGACTTGACGAGCGCGTCGAGCTTCGATGTCGTTCCGCCTGCTGTTGTCGGGAGGTAGCCGTCAGACATATCAATCATTCCGTTGACGTAGATGATGTATCCGCCTTTCTTTGCGTATGTGATGAGGTCAGAGCGGCTTGAAACTGTGACCGTGCTTGAAGGCTTCGTGATTGAAGCGTATCCGACCGGTTTGTCAGAAGCAGAAATCTTTGACGAAGAAGATGTCGTGCTTGAAGAAGAGCTTGATGAACTTGAAGAGCTAGACGAGCTTTCTGATGATGAGCTTGAAGAAGAGCTTGATGAGCCTACGGATGTCTTGATGTAGTACAGGTCGATGTTGGAGCCTGTTGACATGATGTAGTAAGTTCCGCTTGAAGAAGCTGAGAATTCGTATGATGCGATTGAAGAAGAGACTTCTTTCTTTGAAACTACAGTTCCGCTTGAGTTGACGAGCGCGAGATATCTTCCTGATGCGCCTGCCGCGTAAACTGTGATTGTCGCAGCTCCGCTAGTCTGGAATCCGACGCATCTGTAAGAGCCTGCCGAACCGCCGCCGCCCAATGCGATTTTTCTGTCGAGCGATTTTCCGTTCACTGTGACCGCTGAAATTGACGGGATAGAGACTGTCTTTGCGGAGGTCGCGTAGACAGTGTAATTTCCGCTTGTCACGTTCGATGTGAATGTCGAGCTTGCAGTGAATGCGCTTGAGTAGAGCGAAGACACGCCAGAGATTGCGGCACGCTCAGCATCGAGTTCGTTCTCAATCTGAACTGAATCTGCCTCGTTCAAGTTGCTGCATCCAGAGAGAAGCAGAGCAACTGTTGCCGTTGACGCAATCATGATTTTTCCGACAGTTTTTTTCATAAAAAGCTCCTTATTTAAATACATTTTCGAATCCCTGCTTTTGAATTTTTGCGGGGCTTCCAAACGTTTTTCTTTCGCTTTTTATGATAATTGTAACGGAAAAATCATGTTCAACCCTAAATTTGTACTTTTCCGTACTTTTTAGGGCGTTTTTAACGCTTGTTTAACGTCGGTTTAATCCAAGTTAACACGTTTGGGTTATTTTCACCGCGAAACAGCCGTCGATTATGACGACTTCGCCCTTTGCAATTGTGCGCCCGTCAATCACGAGCTTTGCTAGTTCGTCCACGTCCTCATAAACCGCGTCGGATTCAATCGTCGTTCCTTCCGCAAGTTCCGGAATTTTCTCGTTCGGCACATCAACAGTGAAAAGCTGCACCGCGACGCTTCCCTTTTCGTATTTGAGAGTTTCGCCCGGCTTTTTGACGACGCAGATTCTCGTTCCGAACGTGCTTGTCGGAAGGTCGCCCGTAGTGTAGATGCAGTCGCATTCGTAGACAAGCTCGTCGTCCTTCACAAGATTGAGCGTTTCCTCAACCGATTTGTCGAGCCTTAGAATTTCGCCGGTTTTGAAATCGGTTTTTTCAAGGTTGTATCTTCCGATTTCGAGCGAGAATTCAGTTTCCGTCGTGTTTTTTCGGATTGTCTTGAGAGTCCTGACCTTGCAAGCCTTTTCCGGTTTGAGACCGAGCTCTTTCAATTCGTCAAAGAAATCCGAATCCAAGAGCACGTTCATGTAGCCGTCCCTCGTTCCGATTTTCGTGTGCATCGTGTTCATCAAACAGATTGCGCCTTTCGGAATGTTCGCGCCCTCAGTCTCGTCCGATTTCCAGATTTCCGTGATTGCGATTTCTCCGATTTCGTTCTTCTCGCTGATTTTTTCCCGAACCGAAGAGAGAAAATCGTTCGCGAAATCCTTGATGTAGTAGTCGTACATGATTGACAGGTCGATTTGCTCGATTGATGTTCCCTTTGACTGCTTGAGAAGTGCCCAGCCGAGTTCAGGTTCGACTTCCATGATGAACCAGCCGAATTCGGTCGTTATTTTATAGATGAATGTGTGCTTGTTGAGCGTCCTTGAATATTCCGAGTTGCTCAGCTGGTCGTTCCAGCCGAACTGCATCCTGCATGAGACTTTGCGTTTTGACAGGAGCCCTTCCGTAGACTTCATCGCCGCAGTTTCCATCACCGACTGGATGAGTTTCTTGTCCTCGTTTGAGAATTTCGTCGGGTTGTTGAAGTCATACACGCGAATCTGCTTTTCGTTTTTCGCTTCCTCGTTTCCGCTTTTCAGCCCCTTGAGAATCGCGTCGATGTCGTCCTGCGAAAGCGAGTCCGGCTTTTTCTCTTCTTTCTTTTCTTTTTCAGCCTGCTTTTCCTGAGACTTCTTGTCCGCAACACGCTTTGCCGCGCGTTCCCTGATTATGTCGAGCGCGCTTTTCGTCTCGCTTGTATATGCTTTTGCATCGAATTCTTCTTTTTTTGGAGCTGGAGTTTCTTTGTGTCCGCCGAGCAATTTGTTGAGTTCGTCCTGTGAAATTGAGCCTTCGTTTGCCATGATTCTACCCCTTTGCAACTTGAGTTGTTTAAGTATAAATCAATTTCGGCGGATTTTGAAATTTTATGTTGCGGACTTATATCGTGAACTGGTCGATTTCGCGTCCGATGTATTTTATCGACTGCTTGATTCTGTCGGAGATTTTCACGAGCGAGTCGCCCGTTGTTCCGATTTTTCTTGCGTCCTCCGCCATGTCGCCCATTCCGACTTTGATTGTGTCGGTCGCGTCCTGCAATTTTTTCACTTCGTCAAGAATCAGCCTGCTTCCCGTCATCATTTCTTTTGACGAATTCCTTACGACCGCTGTTGATTCTGTCATCTGCTGCAATGAGCCTGTGATTTTCTGCGACTGCGACTGCTGCTCGTCCATCGCGGATTTTATCTGCTTCACAATCATGTCCGTGTTGCTGATTTTTTCGGACACGGAAGTGAAAGCCTCGCTCGATTTGTTCGAAGCCGATACGACTTCTTCTATCGAAAGCTGAATTTTTGCGAGCTGGTTTCCGATTGTCCTTGACTGCTCCGCCGATGTTTCCGAAAGCTTTCTGATTTCGTCCGCAACGACGCTGAAACCTTTTCCGGCTTCCCCTGCGTGCGCCGCCTCGATTGCAGCGTTCATCGCAAGAAGATTCGTCTGTTCCGCAATTGCCGAGATTGCAGCGTTTGCTTCCTGCAGCATTTTCGATTCTGTTTCTATCTGCGAAATCCTTGAGTTCACGTCCTGCTGCAATTGCAGTCCGCCCGATGCGTTTTCCAAAAGCTCGTCGAACGATTCCGACATCTGGTCCACAGAAAGATTGACTGAGCCGATGTTGCCCATCATCTGCTCTACCGCCTCGGACGCGTTCGCCATGCCCGAAGCCTGTCCTTCAATCATCTGTTCGAGCGAGCGAATGCTTTCCGAAATCTGGTTTATCGCGCCTGCCGTCTGGTTCACGCTCTCGCTCTGGTTTTCGATTTTTGAATGTATGTAGTCGATGTTGCCCATGATTTCCGTGAGGGAAACCGACGTTTCCTGCGTGCTTGTCGAAAGCCGCTCTCCAGCTGTCGCAAGGTGGTCGCGCGAAATTTTCACTTCTTTTACGATTTCCTGGAGTTTTTCCATGAATTTGTTGAATCCGAGCGCCACGTCGCCGATTTCGTCTTTCGTCTTGATTTTGAGCCTTTTCGTGAGGTCTGCCGTTCCCGTCGCGATTTTGCTCAATGACGCGCTTATCGATTTGATTGAGCTTGTGATTGAAGAAGCGATGAAGAAGCCGAACAGAAGCGCAATCAGCGTGCTTATGACTGCGATTACGAATATGAAAATCACGCTCTGCCAGACGCTTTCGAAGATTTCCGTTGTGGGACCGAACGAGACGAGAACCCAGCCGCAGATGTCAGGCATTTTCTTTGCCGCAAAATACTGCGTTCCGACATACAAATCAAGCAGAAGTTCGTCTCCGTAATTTCCTGTGTTGAACTGCGAGAAGTCGAAATCCGTGTAGAAATTGTCCTCCGAGATTTTCTTTTTGTCCTCATTTGTGACGTAAATTCCTTTTTTGTCGATGATGTACGACTTTGCACTTTTGGAGAGTTTTACCGCCTCCGTGAATTCCATGATTTTCTTTGTGCTAAGGTCGAGCGCGGCGACTCCCACAAATTCACCGTCAACATAAATCGCTTTTGAAAGCGTGATTACATTGTTGCCGGCCTGTGCGTCGTTGTACGGGTCAGAGAATGCCATTTCTTTCGATGACATTGCGTCCGTGAACCAGCTCGTTTTTGTGTGGTTGTAGTCCGAAGAAGGATGCCAGCCCCTGTCATTGTAGATTGCTCCGCCGTCCGCAAGCGAATTTTTCGTGGCAAAGTATAGCATCGAATAGCTTTGTTTTCCCGCCGTCAGCTTTCTGAAATATTCTTCGATTCTTTCCCTTTCCGACGTGCCTTCGATAGAAAGATATTCCGCCGCATTGCTCAACGTCAGGCTTGGCTCGGAGAGAAAAAGGTTCACTTCGGAATATGCTTTGTCGATTTGCAGCTGCGCGAGCTGCTCTATGTTCGATTTTGACTGCTGAACCTGAATTATGACTACGGGGATTGAAATCGCAGTTGCGCATATCAAAACAATCGCAACGTAACTTGATACAAGTTTCTTCTTCAGTGAAAATTTCATCGTCAATCGCTCCGTAAAAATTTTGTCCTATATTTTTACACTAAATCGGGTGCATTAAGACTGTTCGGAAATTGAACTTTTCTGAACTCTGCTTTAAGAAAATCACTTTCCGAACAGGCTGAATTGATTACTGCATCACTGCTTCGCCGCGTCCCATTGCGGTGAGACCCGTCTTTACGAGCTCCAGGATGCCGAACGGCTCAAGGAATCGTATGAGGCTTGAAAGCTTGTCCTCGCTTCCCGTTGCCTCGATGATGACGGAGCCGAGCGAAACGTCAACGATGTGCGCCCTGAACACGTTGCACGCCTCGATGATTTCCGCGCGCGCTGAGCCAGATGCGTTGACCTTGATGAGTGCCATTTCCCTTTCGCAAGTCTCCGATTTTTCGCAATGGGTAATCGATATGACCTCGACGAGTTTTGAAAGCTGCTTTTTTATCTGTTCGAGAATGTATTCGTCTCCCTGAACGACGATTGTCATGCGCGACTGACCCGGATTATGCGTCTCGCATACAGTGAGGGAGTCGATGTTGAATCCGCGTCGGCTGAAAAGTCCTGAGACTCGGCTCAAGACACCTGCGTGGTTTTCCACCAAAACCGAAAGAACGTACCTTTCCATAAATTTTCTCCTACTTTTATATAAATTATTTTATTTCTTTGTAGATTCCGAGCAGACGGACATCCGCAGCAGTTGATTTGAGTTTTTCCATGACAGAATCAACATATTCCTTTGGATTCTCAATCTCCGGTGCAATCATTGCGTCTCCGTAGAACCAGTACGACCACGGTTTCCCCGCAATCGGGCGTGACTCAAGCCTGTTCAGGTTGAAGCCGAATTCCTTGAAGATTCCGAGCGCGTTGTACAATGCTCCAGCCTCGTTTTTCGTGGAGAACATGAAAGTCGCCATGTTCGGCTTCTCGCCGCTCACGAGTCGCGCAATCTCCTTGTTTTTGTTCGCACCAGACGAGTCGAGGTGGTTTGCAGCTATTATGACGAACCTTGTGTAGTTGTTCGGGTTGTTCTCGATTCCCTGCTTGAGAATTTCAAGGCCGTAGATGTCAGCATTCCTTGCGTTCGCAATCGCCGCATTTTCAGCTGAATTTTTCTCCGCGACGAATTTTGCCCCCGATGCGGTCGAAATCGTGTCCACAAGATGCCAGCCGCCTTCTTTCAGGAAACGCGAGCTTTGCGCGAGTGCCTGCGGATGCGAGTAGACGTTCTTTATCGTCTCAAGTGTCGCGCCTTTCGGTGCGAGAAGCGAGTGCTCGATTCTGAGCGTTATTGCGCCCACAATCGAAACGTCCTCGAACCTGGTGAGGTTGTCGTAGTTGTTGTAGATTGAGCCTGCCGTTGAATTTTCAATCGGAACCATTCCGAAATCGGCTTTTCCGTCAACGACGCTCTGGAAAATGTCGTCGAATGCGCTGACGTGCTCCGCATTTGCCGAGCCGTCAAAGTACTGCTGGACGGCCATTTCCGCATACGCGCCTTTCTCGCCGCAGTACACGCAGTTCGGCTTCGTCTTGACCGCGATTTTTCCCGAGCTGTCGATTGTCGTGGAGCCGATGATTTTTTCGTTCGAGTCGCTGAATGTCGGGCGGATGTGCGCGACCTGTTTTCCCATGACAGGAGCGAGCACTTCGATGTCGCGCATTATCTTGTCGAACTGGCTCGGGTAAAGTGCCTGCGCCGCGTCCGAAAGTGCTTTTTCCGGGTTGCAATGCACTTCCACGATGATTCCGTCCGCGCCCGCCGCAATCGAAGCGAGTGCCATCGGCGGAATCTTGTCGCGAACACCGAGAGCGTGGCTCGGGTCAACGATGATTGGAAGGTGCGTCAAACTCCGCAAAACTGGAATCGCGCTCAGGTCGAGTGTGTTCCTCGTCGCTTTCTCGTAAGTTCTGATTCCGCGCTCGCAGAGAATTACTTTGTCAGTTCCGCTTGAAAGCAGATATTCTGCCGACATGAGCCATTCTTCTATCGTCGCGGAAAGTCCTCGTTTTAAAATCACAGGCTTTCCGAGTTTTCCGAGGTGCTTGAGCATCTCAAAATTCTGCATGTTTCTTGCGCCGACCTGATAAACGTCAACTCCGTAATCTTCCATGACAGGAAGATATTCAGCCGCAACGACCTCGGTGACGACAGGAAGACCGAATTTGTCGCCGGCTTCCTTGAGATATTTCAGCCCTTCTTCCTTGAGTCCCTGGAAAGAGTAGGGTGACGTTCTCGGCTTGTACGCGCCTCCGCGGAGCATCACCGCGCCAGCCTTTGAGACAGCCTCCGCTGCATCTAGCATCTGCTGCCTTGATTCCACTGCGCACGGACCCGCAATCGAAACGACGCGGCTTCCTCCCACGCGGATTATCTGTCCCCTGTTGTTCGGAATCTCGACAATCGTGTTCTCAGGCTTGAATTCCCTCGATGCCATTTTGTACGGCTTTGAAATCGGAATGACCTTCGCAACTCCGTCGAGAACTTCGACTTCGCGCGGGTCAATCGCCATTTTTCCGACCGCAGCCAGAATCGTCGATTCCTCGCCCTTTATCTCGTTCAGTTTGAAATTCTTTGACTGGAGGATGTTTTTTATGCTTGATTTTTGTGATTCGGAAATGCCTTGCTTTAAAACGATAACCATTTTTTTACTTTATCCTATTTTGCTTAAATTTGAAATTGACGACAGCGAGGAATACACCTAGAGCGACAACTCCAAAAATCATCGAGAGAACGGCGTTCTGGACGAATCCCGCGAAAATGTATGTGACGAACGAAATTGCCGCCACCGAAAGCGCATACGGAAGCTGCGTCGCAACGTGGTCAACGTGGTTGCAGCCCGCGCCCGCGCTTGCCATTATCGTCGTGTCCGAAATCGGCGAGATGTGGTCGCCGCAGACAGCACCTGCCATGCAAGCCGAAATCGAGATGATTCTGAGCGGGTTCGTTGCTTCCGGGAAAACCGCGATGCAGATTGGGATGAGGATTCCGAACGTTCCCCATGAAGTTCCTGTCGCGAACGCAAGGAATGTCGCGATGACGAAGATTATCGCAGGAAGGAAATTCATCAGCGATGAGGCGTTTCCGCGGACGATTCCGGCGACGAATTCCTTTGCACCGAGCGAGTCAGTCGTTGCCTTGAGAGACCATGCGAGGACGAGGATGAGGATTGCAGGAACCATCGCCTTGAATCCCTCCGGCACGCATGACATGATTTCGGAAAGTTTGAGCGTCCTTTTGATGATGAACATCGCAATCGTTAGAACCATTGCCGCAAATGAGCCTAGAACGAGACCGACTGACGCGTCTGACGAAGCGAACGAGTCGATGAAGTTCATGTAAGTCGCGTTCTGCACGAGATTTCCCGATTCGTCCTTGACCATCTCCGTGAAGAATCCGCCTGAGTAAATCATTCCGAGCGTGCAGAACACAATCAGGAAACAAATCGGAATGATGAGGTCGAGTATAGTTCCTTTCGAGTTGTCTGAATTTTCTTCTTCGGACTTGTCATTGAGAATTTGCCTTGCTTTTTCGAATTTTGCCATCGGCCCGTATTCAATTTTCATGAACACGAGGGCGAAAATCATCACGAGAGTCAGAAGCGCGTAGAAGTTGTACGGAATCGCCTTTATGAAAAGAGAAAGTCCGTTCTCGCCTTCCGTGACGAATCCTGAGACTGCCGCCGCCCATGATGAAATCGGCGCGATGATGCAGACCGGTGCCGCCGTGGAGTCGATGAGGTACGCGAGTTTTTCCCTTGAGACGTGGTGCTTGTCCGTGACCGGACGCATAACTGAACCGACCGTGAGACAGTTGAAATAATCGTCGATGAAGATGAGTATTCCGAGTATAATTGTCGCAATCTGCGCGCCCACCTGCGTCTTGATGTGCTTCTTCGCCCAAGAGCCGAATGCGGCAGAGCCGCCAGCCTTGTTCATCAGCGTGACCATGATTCCGAGAATCACGAGAAATTCCAGAATTCCGATGTTGTAGGAGTCAGCTGTTGTCGCAATCAGTCCGTCGTTGAAGACGTGCGACAGAAAACCTGAAAAGCCCGATGAAGCGTCAACTGCAAAGAAGATGCCGCCAATGACTATTCCGACGAAAAGAGAGGAATACACTTCCTTCGTGAAAAGTGCCAATGCGATTGCGATGACCGCAGGCACGAGTGACAAAAAACTACCGTTGATATTCATGCTGAATGATTCTGAATCAAAACGGCATTTTTTACTATTGGATTTCTCTAAAAACTCCAAGGAATATGAAAAACTGAAATTTCCACATCTAAATTTTTTTTTTCTTTTCTTCTATAATTCTTGATTATGAGTGAACACAAAACAGTAGACGAGACAACTCTCGAAAATCTTCTTTATCTTTCAAGGCTTTCACCGGAAAGCACGGACATGGCGACCCTCAAGAAGCAGGTCGATGAAATTGTCGGATATTTCGACATTCTCTCAAAATATGACGACAGCGAGAACCCTTATGACGCATACCCTTCAACAGATGCGGAAAAACTCCGCGAGGACGATATTGTTCCTGGACTCGAAATGAAGGATGTCAAGAAAATCAACGAAAAGGAATTCATGGACGGATATTTCCAGGTTCCGAAAGTTCTCGGAGAGGGCGCATAAAAATGATAAACATCTCAAAAGATTCTGTATTCAATTTGAAGCCGATTGACATTTCCGAGGTTCGCCCGGAGATTCCTGCATTGCTCGTTTCTGGCGAGGAAATCGTCATGGCGTTCAAGACAGTCCGCGACCAGCTCGTTTTTACGAACAAGCGCATAATCAGCGTTGACGTTCAGGGATTCACAGGGACAAGAAAGTCGTACACGACGCTTCCGTATTCGAAAATCCAGTTTTACGCGGTTCAGACTCCGGGGCTTCTGGAGCTTGTGCCTGATTCGGAGCTTGAAATCGTGTTTACGAACGGATTCGTCGCGCACTTTGAGATAAAGGGAAGCTGCGACATAATCAAGATTTGCCGTGTCATCTCGGAATTCATACTTTAATTTGATTTGATTTTTGACTTAAGGAAAAAATATGTATCACACAATAGAAGAAGCCGTGAAGGCTCTTAAAAACGGAGAAACCACGAGCGAAAAACTCGTTCAGGAATCAATCGACACTTTTGAAGCGGACAAGAAATCTGAGAAGCCGCTCAACGCATTCCTCGAAATCTACGCGAACGCAATCGAATGCGCAAAAGAAGCCGACGCGAAAATCGCCGAATCCCGCGCGAACAACACTCTCGACGCTTTGTTCGAGGAGAAGCCGCTTCTCGGTCTTCCTTTTGCGAACAAGGACAACATTTCAGTTCAGGGACAGCATCTCACCTGCTCGTCAAAAATCCTTGCAGGCTACCGCGCGCCGTACAACGCCACTGTCATCAACCGCCTCGTGAACGCGGGTGCGATTCCGCTCGGACGCTGCAACCAGGACGAATTCGCAATGGGTTCTTCAACTGAATATTCAATCTACGGGCCTACAAGAAACCCGATCAACCGCGACTACGTTTCTGGCGGTTCTTCCGGTGGCTCTACGGCAGCAGTCGCCGCAAATCAGGCTCTCTTCGGACTCGGAACGGAAACTGGCGGCTCTGTTCGTCTTCCTGCTTCTTACTGCGGCGTTTACGGACTCAAGCCGACTTACGGAGTTCTTTCGCGCTGGGGCGTTGTCGCATACGGCTCTTCGCTTGACCAGGTTGGAATCATCGGACACACGCCGAAGGACATCGCGCTTCCGCTTTCGCTGATGAGCGGAGTTGATTTCTACGACGACACATCGGCAGACCTTCCTGAATCTTCAAAACTCAAGAATCTCGAAAGCTACAAGGATTTCTCTTCCCTCAAAATCGCTGTTCCGAAACAGTTCGAGGAAGCGAAGGGATTGGACGATGAAGTCAGAAAAGTCTTTGAGGACACAAAAGCATGGTTCATCTCGAAAGGCGCAAAAATCGATTCAGTTGACCTTCCGATTCTGGATGCGTCAATCGCTTCTTATTATGTAATCGCGCTTTCAGAGGCGGCATCGAACCTTTCGCGCTTTGACGGAATCCGCTACGGTCGCCGCGAGGACAACGGCAAGGGCTACGACCAGCTCTACGTTGACACTCGAAGCGACGGATTCGGCCCTGAGGTAAAGAGAAGAATCATCATCGGAAACTACGTTCTTTCCGAGCAGTTCTCGGGAACGACATACAAGAAGGGAATGAGCGTTCGCGCCCGCATTCAGCGTGAAGTCGCAAAGCTTTTCGAAAGCTATGACCTCATCATCTGTCCAGTGTGTCCGACGACCGCATTCAAGCTCGGCGAAAAATACGACGACCCGCTCGCGATGTACTTGAGCGACTTGTACACGGTCTTCGTCAACCTTGCGCGCATCCCGTCAATCTCCGTTCCTGCCGGCTTCACCGAATCAACGAAAATGCCGGTCGGAATCCAGTTCGCCGGAAAAATGTTCGACGAAGTGAAAATCATGCAGCTCGCGCAAGCTTGGGAAGAAGACCATTCTGGTTGCGGCTGCCCTGTAAAAGAGGAGAAATAAAATGGCTATCGATAAATATGAAATCGTAATCGGCTGTGAGATTCATACGCAGCTTTTGACAAAGACGAAGGCGTTCTGCGCGTGCGAGAACAGGTACGGCGGAATGCCGAACACGCGCGTTTGCCCTGTGTGCCTCGGACTTCCAGGCGCAATGCCGCGCATCTCGAAGGGGTATGTGGAACTTGGTGCCGTTGCGGGACTTGCGTTGAACTGCGACATCGCGCGCTTCACGAAATTCGACCGCAAGCACTATTTCTATCCTGACCTTGCGAAGGGATATCAGATTACGCAGTACGACATTCCGCTCTGCACGAACGGCCACGTTGACCTTCCGCTTTCTCATTATCCTGCGGAAAGCCTTGAGGGTGGCTCGAACTACCGCCCGAAGAATTTCAAGGGCGAGGACTGCATCATTGAGACGAACGGAAAAAAATACAGGCGCGTCAGAATCGAGAGAATCCACCTTGAGGAAGACGTTGGAAAGTCGCTCCACTTGCAGGGCGCACATTCTTACATCGACTACAACCGCTGCGGAACTCCGCTTGTGGAAATCGTTACCAAGCCTGACATGACAAGCCCGGAGGAAGCGGCTCTCTTCATGCAGACTGTCCAGGAAATCCTCCGCTACGTCTGCGTCACGAACGGAAACCTTGAGGAAGGAAACATGAGATGCGACGCGAACATCAACCTGAACGTTTGGGAAGACGGAAAGCTCTATCACACTCCGATTTCCGAAATCAAAAACCTGAACTCGTTCCAGAAAATCAAGGATGCTTGCGCTTACGAGGCAAAAAGACAGCTTGAGGAATTCATCAACGACAGGCAGGAATTCAACGCGGGATTCAAAGTCACGATGGGCTGGGACGATGCGAACGGAAAGACTGTCGTGCAGAGAACCAAGAACAGCTTCGTCGATTACCGCTTCGTGGTCGAGCCTGACATCAAGCCGTTCAGCGTTTCCGAGGATTTGATAAGCAGGGCCGCTTCCAGAGTTGGTGAGCTTCCAGAGGCGAAGAGAGTCCGCTTGCAGAAAGAATTCGGTCTTTCTGATTTCGACGTTGAGACGCTCACTTCTTCCCGCGCGCTCGCCAACTGGTTCGAGGAGGCCGCCGACGGAGCGAAGGACGTGAAGAAGGTCGCGAACTGGATTCTTGCCGAGCTTCTGGCGATTTTGAACGAGAAGAAAATCACGATTGAGGACGTTTCGATTACTCCGAAACATATCACGGAGCTTGTGAACGCAATCGCCGACAAGAAAATCTCGAACGCCCAGGGAAAAATCGTCTTCACGAAGATGCTTGAGAACGGAAAACTGCCGCTTGAAATCATCAAGGCCGAGGGCATGGAGAGTGTTTCTGACACTGGCGCAATCGACGCAATCGTAGCCAAGGTCGTCGCCGACAACCCGAAAGCGGTCGCCGACTACAAGGGCGGCAAGACAAACGTCGTCGGCTGGCTCATGGGCCAGGTGATGAAGGCTTCCGGCGGCAAAGTCAACCCGAAGGTGGCGACGGAACTCGTGCAGAAGCACTTGGCTGCGCTGTAAAACACTTTTTAGTATTTTGTAAAAACAAAAAGCACACTTGAAGATAAAACTTTGAGTGTGCTTTGATATATATTTTATTTCGAGGGAATAAAATATATATCTTAAAAGATGAAAGCATTACAATTTATGAAGCTTTGCAAAATATCGAAAAAGGTAAATATGTAATGCCTGCTTTTCAGCGACAGTATGTTTGGAATATGTCCCAAATTGAAAAATTATGGGATTCTATTTTGCTAGGCTATCCTATCTCAACATTCTTATTTTGGCATGTCGATGATGAAAATATCACGCGAGATACATATTTTTGCTCATTTTTGAAAGAATGTACATTCAATGCACAAAAGAAATCTGTTAGCCCAAATTATGAACTATCTGCCATTAATACAACCATTTCAGATACAGCAGTTCTTGACGGACAACAGAGACTTACTTCACTTTATTTGAGCCTTTTTTCTGATGACATATTTATTCGAGACCGATACGGACGCGGTCAAGGCGGGAAATTTACAAAGCTTTTAATTGAGCTTGATGAGAATAAGATTGAATCTGAATCAACAGAATTCAATTCAAAAAAGTTTGACATTGCATTCACAGAAAAAATAATGCGAATAAGTCCTACTCAGTTTGAATTGAGAAAATTGATTTCCAATTCTGATTTTCGAGACAGCCAAAAGAGAGATAATGCTATAGAAGACGCTATAAAAAGTGTGCCAGTTTCAAGTCGAGATTATGCCAGAAATCTTTTATCTGAACTTTGTGTAAAGGTTTTCGATGAAAAATTGATTCGGTTTACAGAAATCTACGGCATAAATCAAGATGATGCACTCGAGATGTTTGTTCGCTTCAACAGCGGCGGAAATAGACTTAGCAAAGCAGAAATCACAATGTCAATTCTTGAAGCATATTGGTCTGATTCAAAAAAAGAATTCGGCAAAGTCCTGCAAGGTGATTTTGAGGGATATAGCACCGACTTTATCATTAGAACAGCATTGCTTTTGTTTGGAGATGTCTTAAAGTCTAACATCAATGCAAAAACTGCGAGTGAATTAAAGCGAAATTGGGAATATTTCAAAGAAACTTTGAAAAAACTTGCATCTTTACTTTCTTCGCTAAATATTGAAACAAGTCATTTTGCGACAAGTTGGAATATTCTATTGCCTGTAATTTTCTTCATTTACAATAATCCCGATTATGAGCAGGATAAATATGCAATCAGAGCATATATTATTCGAGCAACACTGTTTACTTATTTTAAATCTGGCACAACAAGCAAACTTGTGCAGATGAGAAACAAAATCGTTGATGAATGTGAAAATCGCATTACATTCGGCTTGCTTGACAATATGAGAGAATTCCGAATTACAGATGAACGAATCGAAGATTTGCTCAATCTTGAATATGGAAGCAAAGTTGCAGAAGAGATTTTGTATTATCTAAGTTCCGAATGGAGGGATTCAAAACTTCAATACAATGTTGACCATTTGCACCCTGAAAATGCATTTAATTCAAAACCTCTTTCTCTTACAATGGAAGAATGGAACAAATGCCGTGCAGATAGGAATAAACTCCCAAATCTTGAACTTCTAGATGAATCTTGGAATAAATCAAGGCACGATAAACCTCTTTTCGATTTTTATGAAGATTTTGATGATACTTGGAAAATTCAATTCAAAGAACATGCAATTCTTCCAGAAAATGTATCTCTTGAATTAGAAAACTTCAGAGAGTTTTTTGAAGCAAGAAAGGAATTGCTGAAGGAAAAGATAAAATCAATGCTTCGCTAATACACAAACAGCGCACTTTCGGGCATAAAACCCCAAGAGTGCGCTGTTTATTGAGAAATCTGACGATGACAAAGAAAATCTTTGCAATATAATCATAGATATGAATAGAATGATTGTAATTGATACAAACGTAGTTTTATCTGCGCTTTAAAGCGGTTTGGGAAAATCATTCGAGTTAGTTTCAAAAATCTGAACAGGACTTTTTGATTTTGCTGTATCCGTTCCGCTTGTTTTGGAATATGAAGCTATTTTGAAGAAACACTCCGATAGAACTATTTTTTCAGATACTGATATAGAAAGTTTTATTGATTATCTTTGTGCGGCAGGAACAAAAACAAAAATATTTTATCTGTGGCGACCATATTTGAAAGACCCGTTTGATGACCACGTTCTTGAAGTCGCTATAAATGCAAATGCAAGCGCAATAATTACGTTCAACAAAAAAGATTTTACAGAAGCGCAAAACTTGGGAATGAAGATAAAAACACCAAAAGAATTTGTGGCAGAGATGGAGGTGCAGCAATGAATACATTAAACTTGCAAATACCAGATTCATATCATACAGCAGTTCAGAATATATCCGTAAAAGATAATATTTCTATAAATCAGTTTATCATCTCTGCCATCGCAGAAAAAATAGCGGCATTTGAAACGAGGGATTACTTGGAAGCTAGAGCGGAAAAAGGTTCGCGAAAAGACTTTATGGCAGTATTAAACAAAGTGCCAGCAATACCGCCAGCAGAACAAGACAGATAAAGCAAAACAGCGCACTGTCGGGGGATTTTTCCTTGCTGTGCGCTGTTTGTTCATACGAATATTTCTGCGTCTGCATGTATAAGCAGAATTGCAAAAATTATGGAACGGTTTACTATTTCGAATGATTTTGTAGAAATCACTCGAAAATAAAACAATACAGGAGGAAAAGCACAAATGCCGAATTGGATTGACAACACAATGCACTTTGACACAGCGGAAGCGTTTAGCGCATTTTGCAAAGCGTATTGCAAAGAGGAAGATGAGGGACTGACATTTAGTTTTGCTTCTGTCGTCGCCGAGCCAGAAACGGAGGCAGAATGCCGCGAAAAGTATGGCGAGAAATACATACTGAGCGCAGACGGAAAAAGCCAAGACGGGCTTAAACTCGGGCGTGTAAAGGGAAAAGAGTGGTTTAATTGGTACGATTGGCAAATGGATTTTTGGGGCGTGAAGTGGGACGCGAGCAATTCTTTCGTCAACAAAGCAAAGCGGCAAATCGGCTTTGAGACTCCGTGGGACGCGCCTGTAAAACTGTACGAAACGCTTGCATCGCAGGGCTGGAAGTTCCGCTTTACCGCCGTTTGCGAAGGCGATATGTGGCAGAGCGAGGGACACGCGGACGAAAGCGGCGTTTTCATAGATAAAGAATGGGATAACGAAGAAGATTTCGACAACGATTGATGTACTTTTTGTACACCTTTTTATGAACAAAGACATATTCTGAAGTCTTTTTCATAGAAACTCCTTATGTTAAAGATTTTCCCAAGCCGTCCATTCACTTTTCAGTAAATCGCTATAGAATAGTGCGTTTTATAGTTTTATGTAATAGAGGAGTTTTACACATGTCCTTCGATAGTATAAAAAACACACTTTCGAGTGAAAAATCCCAAGAATGCGCTTTTGCTGTTGAGAGTTGGGCTTTTTTTTCATATTCCTTTGAATTATATTGCTAATATGAATTTCATAGATTGGAAAAATTATTTTGATGAGAGAATAATCGCACGAGGCGAACAATATTTTTTGAATGGCGCAGTGCGAAGTTTATCGGTAAAAAATCATTGTGCCACTGCCATCGTTTCTGGAACATACGACTACAGAGTGGAAATCCATTTTTCAGACGATGAAATCACCGAAATGGATTGCACTTGTCCGTATTGCCAAGACGAAGGGTACGACTGCAAACACATGGTCGCCGTTATTCTTGCTCTCATAAATCCAAATTTTAAGGAAATCGACATAAAAAAACTTGTGGAAAGTGCAAGCGACGAGCAGCGAAAGCGATTCTTGCAAAAAGTGCTTGAAAACAACCTTTCGCTTGCACTGCAATTGAAAGCGTTCATAGAAGGAACTCTATAGCACAAAACAGTGCTCTGTCGGGGATTGCCAGTGCAGCGCGCTGTTTTGTTCTGTCTTGGGCGAAAAATGTTTCGCAAAAGCTGTGGCTATTGCTGCTCCAGTTTTCTGAGGGCGTCGTCAAGGGAAAGTCCCGACTGAATCAGGGCTGCAAGCTTTTTGATTCCTTCCGCATTGCCTTCGGCCCTGCCTTCCGCTCTGCCTTCTTCTTTTGCCAGCTCCTTTGCTTCTTCCAGGTTCGAGATTCTGTCCCTTTCCCGGACTTCAGCGTGGTACTGTGCAAGCCACAATCCTCTGTCGGAACTGATTGATGACAATACGCTTTGTGCATTCATGATACCATCCTCCTTTTCCGTAAGATTCTTCACAAGATCGGAGCTGTTCCTGTTGTCGGCGTTCTTGAGGAACAGAGCCCACTTTTCTGCGGCGGAAAGCCTTTCCAGCTTTTCGCTTCCGTATTTTTCGTCAAGGTGCGTCAGTTCTATGAATACTATGTTCAGGATGTTCGTGAGCGGTTCGCCGTTCTGGTTTTTCATCGTGTAGTAGTTCACGACCGATTTTTTCCTGTCGCTCCTTTCCTTTTTTGAAAGGTGCTTTGGGTAGTATTCGTAGTCCAGAACCGAAATCTGGTACGCCTTGTTGACCTTGCCCCATGACTCGCCTCTGTTCAGGTGCGTGCTCAACAGCCTCGCCACCTGGTATTCCGCGCGCTTCCCGTAGTCGTAGATTTGCTGCCATGCCTGCATTTCAATCTCGGCAGCCTCTCCTGTTGAAAAGCGGACGTTGATATCGTAGTCCACGCTCCTTTGCGTTCCAAGCATTTGGATTGCGTCGTTCGGCTCGAAGCTGACTTTCGCGATTTTTCGGTCCAGCACTGCTTCCAGAAACGAATGCAGCGCTTTTTTCGATGCTTCCGTCGGCTGAGTGAATATCGCCTTGAACGTGCAGTCCATCCTCGGATTCAGAAGGTGCCCTTCGTTTTTCTTCAGGTACTCCAACTCGTCGATTGTAAGATGTTCCGTGTCTGTAATCATACGTCATTCTACAATAGTTTTCCCCGTTTGTGTCGCGAAAATAAAAAACAGCCGCCATGCAATTGGTGCTGGCGGCTGGTCTGTCTTTGCTTTCTGTTGTGCATGTTGCCTTGATGAGTCCGTTTTCATTCTTGAACGTTCCGCTGACGGAGCTATCGTCGTCGTATGTGATTTTGAAAGACCCGTCTTCGCTGAACGTGTAAGCATGATGATACTTTGTAAATTTTTTGAAACTAACTTATTATAGTTTTCATGAATTTGAAAACTATTCAAGCCATCATTCTTCAAAATCAGAAACTTTTGTCGGAGGGGGAGTCTGTGGTTCAGAGGACTCTTCGTATTGAGACGATACCGAAAAAAGCGGCGGTTTTGATTGGAATTAGAAGGTGTGGAAAATCCACTTACATACGAAATCTCGTTTCAAGTGAAGTTGATGACAAATCCCTGGTGTGCCATATCGATTTCGCTGATGACCGACTTGTCAGTTTGCAAACTGAGGAGCCGGCTCAAATAGCAGACGCATATTATCAACTCTATCCTGACCATCATGATAAAACAGTTTATTTCTTCTTTGATGAGATTCAATTGGTGAATGATTGGGCTCTTTTTGTGAACCGTCTGCAGAATACTGAAAAATGCCATGTCTTCATAACAGGCTCGTCGGCCAAGATGCTTTCTTGGGAGCTTGCTACGGAATTAGGGGGCAGGACAATGAGTTGGGAACTTTTTCCCTATTCATTCAAGGAGTATCTCTTCGCTCATGGCTTGGACTCAAAAATAAAGATGCTCTCTTCGATTGACAAAGTGCATAACATATTTTCACAATATCTCAAATGGGGCGGATTCCCAGAACTCTTGTATATTCAATCTGAGAATCAAAAAACTCGTTATCTGCAAAACATTGCGATGGATGTCATTTCCAGGGACATCGCTATGCGATACAAAATCCAGGACCTCCCATTGCTGCATACGCTCATGCTTTTGTTGCTGGGCACCATGTCGAGATCTATCACCGTGAACAAGTTGAAGCAAAAGTTGTCTGGTATGCATTATTCAACTTCCAATGAGTGGATTTCAAAATACATACGTTATTTTTCAGATGCCTACCTTATTTTTCCTGTGGAGATTCTTTCTCCCAATATCGCTGTCCGCTCTGTAAATCCAAAGAAGATTTACTGTGTTGATCATGCACTGGCGCTTGCATGTGATTTCAAACTCTTTAACAATATGGGGGCAGTCCTTGAAAATATGGTTTTTGTCCACTTGAGAAGGCAGACGTTCGATATCCACTATTACAAAACATCGAATGGCCACGAAATAGATTTTGTAACAGGAACCGAGGGCAATCTTAGTCTGTATCAGGTCTGCGTTGATTTGGAGGACGAGGACACAAAAAATCGGGAACTGAGAGCAATAAAAGAAGCCTGCATAGAATTGCAGTGCCAAAGAGCCACGGTTGTTACCCTTCAGCAAACTGAGACGATACATGCCGAAAACTGCGAAATAATGATTGTAAAAGCCGTCGATTGGCTTGTTTGAAAAATCGCACAGGCGCCCACTTTGGTCGTCTGTCAATTTCCCATCACGCGATGCGAATCTTGTCGAATTCCGAATACGGTTCGAGCATCTGGAGCATAAAGTCGTAAGGCGTCATTGATTTCAAATCTCCAGAAATCACGTCCTCGAATATGGCAGCGGAGGCTCCGCTCACGAGTTTTACGCCTTTCTCGTTTTGCGTCACAGGAAGGTGCGCGTTCCGAGCGGCGACGTTCCAGAACACGATTTCTGGAAGTTCATAGCCTGCGTGCTCGAACTTCTTTTTGATGAATTCAAAAGACGAATCCGTTGAAGAGCAGCAGTCGAATTCCATGTCGGAAACAATCAGAATCCGCTCAATCATTTCCTCTTTCGGGATTTCCGCATTTTTTGCGACGTCAAGAATGAGCTGATAGACCTTTGCAATATCCGTGTTCGAAACGTCGTCGAATTTTTTTATGAAGTCGAGCTTCTTTTTTAAACTGTCGCAGTTTTCGGGAATCTGAATCAGCTCCGGTTTTTCGCTGAAAGTGATGAAGCTGTTCTTGTACGCGCCCTCAAGCTGCTCCGCAAAAAGAAGAGCCAGCGACGTTGCGATGTTGATTGGCGAAGGCTCGCTCGTCCTGTACATCGAGCCGGAACCGTCGCGGACTACGATTGTCCTTGAGTCGAAACTGCCGCGCTCTAGAGATTTCCAGCTGGCTTCCAATGGAAGTTCCTGTTCCTCTGTCAGAGGCTCTGCGTTCCATCTGTTGAAAGGCTCGACAATCTGGTAGGGGTACAGAGTTTGCGTGTTGAGTTTTACCATCTCCTCTTCGGGAATTTCCTCGCCGCGGGCTTTTTTTTCCTGCTGCTCGACAACTTTGTTCAGAAATTCCTTGTAGCGTTTTTCGTCGTTGCGCATGAAAGCCTTTCTGTAGCGGAGCATCGCCTGGCTCGGTTGTTTTGAGTAGTCGAAGGTGTAGTCCTTGCGGCGAAGGTTGTCCTCGATTATTTTGATTTCCCTGCGAAGTGCGGAACACAGTTTCCTGTATTCAACCGCCTTCATTCCGAGCGCCGCCATCAGGATTTTTGCGTGCGCGACGCTTTCTTTCGACGATGTGTTGATTGAAGGAAGCCACTTCCCGAGGAGACTTACTTCTTCTTTGTTCTCCATCGCTTTTTTGTCTTTCTCAATCTGATTTTTTATCAAGGTGATTGCTTCGTCCTGCGCGGGCGTTCCGAACAGAACTAGAAGGTCGTCGTAGCGGCCGTATTCAGGAACCGCGCAAACGACCTGTTTTGCCACGTCCGGAGAAAACTGGGACAGTTCCTTCAAAAGTTCTCGGAAACTGTTTCTCTCTCCAAGCCCGCCTCTGATGTTTCTCATGTAAAAAAGAATCTTGATTGCGACGACGGGGTTCTCGGCGTACGCTTTTGCAAAAAGTTTTTCCAAATCGGAAATGTTCCGTCTCATTCCGCCGCACAGCGAGAAGAAATCAAGGCAGGCAGAGCCCGAAGTTTTGTAGGCAATGTCGCCGTTTTCAGTTCTGGTGTGATTCAACAACTTGCTGATTGCTTGCAACGCATTCATTTTTTTTGCCTCCCAAAAAAAATTGCCGCCGGCAAACAAGATTCTTGTATGGAATCGAACCATTTTGCACCGTTGATTGCTGTTTGAATCTTTAAATTTTGCCAGCGGCACAAGGCACATTTTTTTTCCTAGTGCTCTACCTTCTGAGCTACAATCCGCAAAAGCGAACTGGCGGGGGTCGAACCCGCGACACCTGGGTCGGTAAAAGTTTTGCTGTTAGTGCCTTTATGTTTTTTACTTTACCACGAGTGATTCGGACAATCACGGAAAAAAAGGTGCGAAAATCGTTCTGCATAAGACTTGTGATTTTCTCATCACCAGTCTTCGTCGGTGTTTGCCTTTTTGATTGCGGCGTTGATTTCCTCTGTCATTTCTTCGAATTTTGGGAAAACAATGTCGCAGGCAGTTTTGTTGAAGAATTTCTTCGTTCCGTTTGGAAGCCTATATTCAAGATTGTCGAAAGTGATTCTGTATCGTCCTTCCCTAGCTTCGAATGTGAACACGTAATCAAAAGGCGTCCAGTTCCAATAAGGATAATAAGTTGCCTTTCCCTTTATGATTCCTGATTCCAAATCTTTGTATTCAATTACATAAGTGGATTTGTTGAATATGATGACGCAGCCTTGCAATATTCCTTCATAAATCGTCTTTTTGGAAATTCCTGGCTGTGGGATGACTTTCTGCCATTTCGGAGCTTGGGCTTCATAGACCGTGATTTTCATGTCATCGTGCTTGAATGCCACTGAATATTTGAAATCCTTGTTTTCAAGGGAAATAATCCGAAAGTATCTGAATTTCTTGAAACGTGCGCCGGTGCTTGCCTCGTCTGTACCGTCGCTGTCATCGGGACCGCCTATGGAGAAAAACGTCTCGATTTTGTCGCTTTCGTCTTCGTTATTCCAGCATACAACTTTAAAAGACGCGGCCGAGAGAAGATTTTCATAGCCTATAAACTCAACATTGTCCTGAAATTTTCCCATTGATTTTACGTCGATAAAAAATGCTTTTGACTCATCGACAGGAAAGTCGTCGCAGATTGAGATGTACAAATCATGGTCGCGCTCGAAAGGTGTGAACCTGAAGCTTTTGTCGGAATCAATCTTCAATGCATAATAATTGTAGTTCCGTAGGTTTATCTCTATGTCATTTACCGATCTTATTGTCGTTTTCGGTTCTGAACCGCTAATTGTCTTTGATCCGTAAAAAATCCATTCGTTCTTCGCCTCGTCGAATCCGTAAAAAGTTGCCTGAAAATCCGACTCGGAGGAGCAGTTCACTATTTTCACTTTGTCGCGTATTTTTTTTGAGACGCTTGATTTTTCGATTACATAAGCTTTTCCGTCATTGAATTTGGGAGCTTCCGCAAAAGAACTTGATACGATTGTTATGAAAAACGCAAATAATCCAAGAGCCTTCCTCATAAAACATTCCTCCAAAAAGTTAATATAAATTGAATTGTACCATAGGATTCGAGAAAACAAATTTTTTTTGTGAAGGTGAGAAATCTTGTTTTTGCAAAATAAAAAATCTGTGTTATTCTTAAAATAAGTTTGAAAAATCTTTAGGGGTCGTTCTGCAAAAAATTGTTCAAGGAGGCGATTATGAAGAATCTTAGGAATATATATGCGGTTGATGTTCCTGTGACTCTTTCTGAGTACAATGCAAACAAACTTATACATGAATTGCAAAACCAGAAATTAGTTGGCGTTGTCGCTGTTTCCATAGCGAATTAATTTTCGCAAAAACTCAAACAAAAAGCACACTTTCGGGCAGAAAATCCCAAGAGTGTGCTTTTTTTGTTTTGATATCCGCGCTGCAACATGTCAGTCTTCGGAAAACGACTTGCGGTATAGTTTCAGGATATCTTCGCGTTTGGTTTCTCTTGGATTGACATTGATGTTTCCGCTTTTCATTGCGTCGTTCGCCATTTTCTGGATTACATTCTCAAATGCGTTTTTTTCGACTCCGGCTTTTTCTAGGTTGTTCGGTATTTCAAGTTCCGCGTTGAGAGATGAAAGTTCCGCGGAAAGCATATTCGGAAGGAATTCCGCTTTGGAAACCGGATTTTTGCAGACGCACCGGTAAATCTGATAGAACTTTTCGAGCATGTCTGGTTCTTTTGTTGAAGCTGAATTGAATTCGACCACTTTCGGAAGAAGAATCGCGTTGGCGACTCCGTGCGGAATATCGAAAAACGCGCTCACAGGATGGCTCATCGCGTGAACGTCTCCGAGCCGTGCGTGGCTGAATGCAATCCCTGCGAAGAGCGAGCCGAGCATCATCTTTCTCGCGGCAATGCTGTTTTCCCTGTCCTTCACATAATCCCTGACTGATTGCCCGATCAACTCCAACGCCCTCAAAGAGAACATTTCGGAAAAAGGGCTTGATGCTTTTGAGATATATGACTCCAGCGCGTGAATCATCGCGTCGATTCCGCAGGCGGCCGCCGTTCCTTTCGGCACTGTCGAAATCAGCTCGGAATCGAGAATCGCATATTCAGGAAGAAGATAGTTTGAGGCGACTGTCAGTTTGTAATTCCTTGAGTGGTCTGTGATGACGGAGAATGCTGTCACTTCGCTTCCTGTTCCTGCCGTTGTTGGAATCGCAATTGTCGGAATGACAGGACCCGGAACTTTTCCGCCGCCTTCGTATTCCGTGATTTTCCCGCCGTAAGTCGCAATGACGGCAACGGCTTTTGCCACGTCGAGAGGGGAGCCTCCGCCGAACGCCACGATGAAATCCGCGTTGCTCTCTGAATAAAGGGCGGTCGCGGCCTCCACTGTCTCGACGGACGGATTTGCTTCCGTGCGGCAGAAACTCACACTTTCAATTCCGGCAGTTTCCAGTGCGTCGGAGCATTTTTCTACAAGCCCGATTTTTTCAAGATGCGGTCCTGAGATTATCAGTGCCTTCGACTTTTTCAGCTTTGTGGCAATCTCCGGCAGTTTTGAAAGGGAACCTGCTCCGAAAACGACATTCTGCGGAATTGAAAATGTGAAGTCCATGTTTTTCTCCTTTTTTCTGTTTATGAAAGAAAAGATTTGATGAATGATTTTACGAAACGACCGATTTGATGATTTCAAATGCCTTGTCGCAGTCCGCTTCCGTGATGATGAGCGGAGGAATCATTCTGATTGTGTGCGCTCCGATTGCGGTGATGAGAAGGTGCTTTTCAAGGCACGTGTGCTTTACGTCAACGCCGCTGATTGTGTCGTCGAACTCAACTCCCACAAGAAGCCCCTGATGTCGGACTTCTTTTACATGCGGGAGCGTCACGAGCTTTGCGGAGAAGTAGTCGCCCATCTTTTTTGCGTTGCCTGCCAAATCCCTGTCCAAAAGCTCGTTGACTTCCGCGAGGGCAGCGGCGCAGCTCACTGGATGTCCGCCGAATGTGCTTCCGTGGCTTCCCGTCGTGAACACTTTTGCGACATCAGCGCGTGCGCAGATTGCGCCAATCGGCATTCCGCCGCCAAGTGCTTTCGCCATCGACACGATATCGGGCTTGATTCCGTAGTTCATGAAGCTCATAACAGCACCCGTCCTGCACCAGCCGGTCTGGACTTCATCAATCAGAAGGAGCATTCCTTTTTCGTCGCAGAATTTGCGGAGTCCCTGCATGAATCCCATTGTGGCAGGATGAACTCCGCCTTCGCCCTGAACAGGCTCTACCATGATTGCGATTGTGTTCTCGGTGCATGCGTTTTTGAATGCCTCAAGGTCGTTGTACGGAGCGTAAGAAAATCCGTATGTCATCGGACCGAATCCCACCTGGCAACCGTTTCCCGGCTGACCTGTCGCGCTCATCGCTCCGAATGTTCGTCCGTGAAAGCCCATTTTCGCCGTGACGATGTGGTATTTGTTCGGGCCGTATTTTTCGATTCCGTATTTTCGCGCCATCTTGATCATGGCTTCGTTCGCTTCCGTTCCCGAGTTCTGATAGAAGATTTTGTCCATTCCGATTGTCGTGCAGACTTTTTCCGCGAGAAGTGCCTGCGGAATTGTGTAAGGGTAGTTGAACGTGTGCATGATGTCCTGCACCTGGTCTATTACGGCATCCACGACTTTCTTGTTGCAGTTGCCCGCGCTGTTCACCGCGATTCCTGCATAGAAATCAAGGTACGCTTCTCCTTTCTCGTCGTACACATACTGGTCTTTTGCCGTCTCCGCAAGAAAATCGAAGCGTTCGTAAGTTTCAATCATGTATTTTGAAACCTTGTCCTTGATGTCCTGAGCTGTCAATCCTGTGTCTTTGAGTTTCATATTTTTTTCTCCTTATTGTTTGATTATTTGTTGTCAGCTGATTTGTGTTTTTCAGATTAAGCCTTTCAGTTCAAGCAGATGCTTCACCATATCGACGCAGCCTTCGATTCCGACTTTCTCGCTGTTGAGCGTGATGTCGTAGTTCACCGGGTTCGTCCAGTAATTTCCGCCCGTGTAGTATTCGTAATAGTCGGCGCGGAATTTGTCTGTCTGTGTGATTGTCGCCGCCGCGACTTCCTCTGTCACGCCCATCTTTTCCATGGTGCGCTTCAGGCAGAATGCCCTCGGTGCCTCGATGTACACGCTCACGACCCTCGGATTCCCGCGTAGGACGTAATCCGCGCATTTTCCGACGATTACGCAGCTTTCGGTTTCCGCGAGGTTTTCGATAATCTTGCTCTGGTATTCGAAGAGCTTGTCGTCGCTCACGAATTTCTCGTTCCGTGCGATGTAGCTTTTCGCTTTCGGAAGCCCGCGCAAAAAACTTGCGAATCCGCCTTTGTTCCTGATTTTCTCATCGACTTCGCGGAAAATTTCCTCGTCAAGGCCGCTCATCTGGCTTGCGAGTGTGAGGATTCTGTTCTCGTAACAGTGGATTCCAAGCTCCTTCGCAAGCTTCGATGCGATTTCCTTTCCGCCAGTTCCGAATCC
Organism: Treponema sp.; assembly: GCA_017525605.1. Lineage (GTDB taxonomy): Bacteria > Spirochaetota > Spirochaetia > Treponematales > Treponemataceae > Treponema_D. The sequence goes on from JAFXSM010000030.1 coordinate 61,975, forward strand.
GCGTGCGAATGTCACGACAAAATGTTCCTGTTCATTTCCTGTTTCTGCCATTTTTCACCCCTTTTTTTAGCCTTCAAGATACCGCTTGAGGAATTCCCTCGACCTCGGATTCGACGGGTTCGAGAAGAACTTTGCCGGAGGCGCGTCTTCCGCGACATATCCCTGATCCATGAAGATTGTCCGCGTGCTTACGTCGCGTGCAAACCCATTTCGTGAGTCACAATCACCATCGTAAGTCCCGTCTTCGCAAGCTCCTTCATCGTGCTCAGAACTTCGCCCACCATTTCCGGGTCAAGCGCGGATGTCGGCTCGTCAAAAAGAAGGACTTCTGGATTCATGCACAAACTTCTTGCGATTGCGACGCGCTGCTTCTGACCACCGCTCAGCTGCGCAGGCTTTGCGTTTATGTAAGGAGCCATTCCGACTTCCTTTAGGTGCTTGATTGCGCGCTGGAACGATTCTTCCTTTGAAAGATGAAGCACTTTTCTCGTGCAGAGCATACAGTTCTCAAGGACAGTGTAGTTGTTGAAAAGATTGAACGACTGGAAGCACATTCCCACTTTTGAGCGGAATGTGTTTATGTCTTTCTGAACGTCGCGGACTTCCTTTCCGTGGAACAGGACTTTGCCTGATGTCTGCCGCTCAAGCTTGTTGATGCAACGGAGCAATGTCGATTTTCCGCTTCCCGACGAGCCGAGAATGCAGATGATTTCCCCTTTCTCGATGTCTATGTCGATTTTCCGAAGAACCTCATGCTTCCCGAACGATTTACTCAAATCCTTGATTTCGATGATTTTCTCCGCCATTTTTCCTCCTCCTGATTAGTCTTCGCTATTCTTCGTTGGTCATCATCAGTCATCATCGTTGAGGTATTCGACTGCGAGGACGTAATCGGCCTTGTCCGCCATTTTCTTTTCCATGAAGTTGAATAGCTTGTTGAAGATGAAGCACAGGACGAAATAGATTGCCGCGATTACAAGGTACGACTCGAAGTATTTGTAGTAGTTTCCGCCCACAGTCTTTGCCGCCATGAAAAGCTCTTTTACGGCGATGACATTCAGAACGGAAGTCATTTTCAGGTTCGTAAGGAACATGTTTGCCATTTCGGGGATGATGTTCTTGAACGCCTGCGGAAGAACGACATAAATCATCGTCTTTATCGGGCTCATTCCCATCGCCCATGCGCCTTCCCTCTGACCTTTGTCGATTGAGCCGATTCCGCCGCGGACTGTCTCCGCCATGTACGCGCCCGTGTTCAGAACCGTTACGAGGATTCCTGCGAACACCGCCGTCATGTGCGCGCCCACGCTCGTCTGCCGCAAGCCGTAATAGATAATCATCGCCTGGACAATCATCGGGGTGTCGCGGAAGATTTCGACGTAGACTGTCGTGATGCCTTTCATGCAGCGCATGAATGTTTTTTTCACCGGATTGTCGTGCTGGCTGATTTCGGAATCCTGAACTACGCCAATCAGGAATCCGAGGACGAATCCCAGAATCGTGCCGACAACGGCAATGTAGAGCGTAATCAATGTTCCTTCTATGAACATATCCGAGTATTTCTGAGCCAGAAAGAATACCCAGCCGAATGTGTTTGTAGGGCTTGTTTCCATTTTTTCTCCGAAAACAGGCAGGAATCATTTTTTCGATTGTCGTTTGATTTTTTTTCTGGATGATTCCTGCCGAAACTTTTTAGTTTGCCGCAGGCTGCTGCGTGATTGATTTTTCCATCAGAGCGTCCATCTTTGCCTTGTCGTTCCAGCCAAGCTCGTCCATCGCCTTCTGGAGCTTGTCGCGGAGTTTCGTGTCGTCCTTGCGTGTCGCGATGCAGACATTCACCATAGGTCCGTCGCCAACGAAGCCGTCAGCCTTGTCGAGCTGGATGATTTTCAAGCCCTTGTTCGTCATAAGCGCGCTCTGCGCAGTCGGAAGGTCAACGATTGCAACGTCGGCAACATTGTTCGACACCGCCATGAAGCATTCGGAAGTCGTCTCGAAGTTTCCCGATTTTATGCCGCCAGGAATCTGCTCAAGAAGCGGAATCCAGCCGGTTCCGAGCTGAGTCGTAACGCGTGCGTCTTTTCCTGCCATGTCGCTCAATCCCTTTACGTCCGCAAAAGCTCCGTCCGCCTTCACGACGATGCAGTTGTCGCGGTAGTAGTACGGAGTTGTGAACGAATAAGCAAGCTCGCGCTCAGGAGTTTTTCCCATGCCGGCGATGATGCAGTCGTAGTCTCCTACGTCCATGCTGATTCCGATCGAAGACCATTCGCTTTTGTGAATCTCCAAATCCATTCCGAGATGGTCGGCGAGCATTTTCGCAACCGCAACGTCGTAGCCGTATGCGTAGTATTTCTCGCTGAATATCGGGATTGCCGGCGTTCCGTCCGGTGTCTTGTCCGCAGTCTGCGTCCAGTTGAACGGAGCGTACGCGCATTCCATTCCGACCCTGAGAATCGGCTTTGAAGATGCCGTATTTTTATCTTTACAACCCGTGAAAGCTACCGCCGAAACAAGAGCCAATGCCAATGCCGTTCTTCCTGCAAATTCTGCAATTCTTGATTTTTTCATTTTCTCACCTCGCTAAAAATTGATGTTCGCATAAAAAAAAGACGCTTCGGACTTTTCCCAAAGCGTCTTTGCTTTTGATGTTTATAATCTACCAATCTGCAAAAATCATTTCATTGTTCATTCTGCACAACCAAAATGTACAAATTAGACAAACATCATTTTCTTCACATAAATGCAGTTCAGGATATCAAGGAATTCGATTGAGTCGTCAAGCGAAAAGCCGAGCAGCTCCTCGATTTTGTTCAGCCTGTACTGCATCGAATTCCTATGGATGAACAAATCGTCTGCCGTCGCGGAAACAGAAAATCCGTTCAGGTAATACGCCCAGCACGTTTCCACGAGGTCTGTTCCGTTCGCATGGTCGTAGGCTTCAAGGGGGAGCAGCTTTTCCGTGCAGTAGTCGAGAATCTCCGCCTGGTTTCCGCTGCTGAACATGAATTTGTATAGGCCGAGAACGCTCGCGCTTATCACTTTCCTGTTGCGCGAATGCGGAAGATAGTCCTTTTTCGGAATGAGATTCTTCGCCTGCTGGTAGCTTTTCGACAAGTCGGCAGGATTCGAGCAGACCGGCCCCAGAATGCACGTGCTTCGGATGTTCCCCTTGAAACGCGGAAGCTCGTCCAGATTCTTGAGGACTTTCTCGATTTCTCTTTCCGCGGATTTGTCCTGCTTCTCCTCAAAAAGAAGCACGAATTTGTTGAGGAATTTCATGAAGAGCGGACGGCATTCCATATTCTCTACGTCGCGGTTCAGGCAGTTCGCGTAATATTCATAATTGTGCTCGTCAGTCTCAAGGTTCACGCCGTATGTTCTGTCAACGACGATGATTCCGACCCTGTACGGCTTTGAAAAATCGAGGCTGAACTGCGCGGAAATCTTTTCCACATAACGCTCGTTGATGTCGTACCCGAAAAGCAGGTTGTAAAGATAATCGCCCGTCTTCTTTATTTTGATTTCATCCGCAAGAAGTATTTTTCCGATGCTCTGGTCGATGTCCACAAAGCTCGCGCCTTCCCAGCGGACGCAGAACAGCGGAATGTTCACCTCGTCCGCCCATTCCACAAGCTCCGCCGGCAATGTTTCCCTGTCTTCCATTACGGAAACGCCAAGCCCGCTTATTCCAAGCTCGTAAAGCTCATGCGCGGAATCGACCGCTTCCTTCATGTCGAACCGCACGTAATCGACGACGATGAGCGCGAAATTCCCGCGGCTCATGTGGTCCGCATACGGGCGCGTCTGGCAGAGGTACGTCCACGAAACGACCCTGTCCAATCCCTTTTCGCCCGCCACCAGCTCCACTCCGTCAAGATTGAGTTTCAGAATATCCTTGCACGTTATCATTTTTTTTCCGACCGTTTTCAATAAAAAAAACGCTTGTCCCAAAAATATCCCCGAAGGATTCCTCTTTGGAACAAGCGTCTTTGCTTGGTTCTGCTAATTTAAACGGAACTTTTGATGAATAGCAAGTGGATTTGTAAAAACGAGAAAGCACACTTTCGGGCAGAAAATCCCAAGAGTGTGCTTTTTTATGCGTCTTCAATTTCCTTGTTTTCTTTTTGTGAATAGGAAAAATGTGATTTTTGCATTGAAAATTGATGGAATTTTGTGATGGCTGTAATATCATAAAAAACATGGAATACAAACTTCGAAGAAAAATAGATGATTTTCTTATCAGCTGGAAAAAAAATCCGGACAGAATGCCGCTTATCATAAAGGGCGCACGTCAGATTGGAAAAACTTCTTCCATCGAGCATTTTGCCGAAAGCTATAACAACTTTGTGGAAATCAACTTTATTGATGCACCACAATATACCAAAATTTTTTCTTCTGGATATTCTCCTGAAAATGTCATAAAGGAAATTTCATTCATCAATCCTTCGTTTAAATTTATTCCGAACGAAACTCTGATTCTTTTTGATGAGATGCAGGCGTGTCCAGATTGTGCAACCTGCCTTAAGTTTTTTAAAATCGATGGTCGCTATGATGTCATCTGTTCCGGTTCCCTTCTTGGTGTCAATTATCAGGAAGTTACATCTGTAAGTGTGGGATATAAAGAAGATTATGAGATGCACTCTCTTGATTTTGAGGAATTTCTTTGGGCAAAAGGGTATTCACAGGAGCAGATTGAGAGCATTTATTCGCACATGAAGAATCTTGAGCCGTTTTCGGAAAATGAATTCGAAGTTTGGATGAATTGTTTCAAAGACTACATGGTTACAGGCGGAATGCCTCGTATTGTAAACAAATTTATTGAGCAGAATAATTTTTCTGGAATTCTTCAGGAACAGATTCAAATTCTGAAGGCTTATGAAGAAGATATCCTTAAATATGCAGAAGGGCTTGATAAATCAAAAATCAAAAATATATATACTCATATTCCGGTTTTTCTTGCGAAAGAAAATAAGCGTTATCAGATTACAAAAGTTGCGACGGGGGCTAGAAACCGTGAATACATAGGAACTGTGGACTGGCTGAAAGATGCTGGTATCATAAATGTCTGCTATAACCTTGACTTGCCGGAACTTCCGCTTAAAGGAAATTACAATCCGACAGAATACAAAATCTATTATCGCGATACTGGTCTTTTGATTGCATCGCTGGATGAAGAGGCTCAGGTCGATTTGCGCCAGAATAAAAATTTCAATGCATATAAAGGTGCAATCTATGAAAATATCGTTGCTGATATGTTCGTAAAACAGGGCTACGAACTTTTTTATTACAGAAATGAGAAATCGACAGTCGAAATGGATTTTTTCATTCGCGATGCGGATTCTCTAGTTCCTGTGGAGGTTAAGGCAAATGATCATGCAACGGTATCTTTGAAAAATCTTATTGAGAAAGAAAAATATTCGGATGTCCATTATGGAATAAAATTATGTGCAAACAATATTGGGTTCAATGGCAAGTTTTATACATTCCCGTATTTCTGTGCGTTTTTGTTGAAGCGATATATGCTGGAAAAAATCTGTTCCAAAGATGGATTCTAAAAAAGAGTTTTTATGAAATTCACAATATGGGAATTGTCTCAATCCAGCCGTATGCGGAAACGTAGCCGATTGAGAGTATCTTGCCGTCGGATGTGGACGTGTAAATCTTGATGAACTTCGGAAAACCGCGCTCGTCTTTTTCTGTTGTCTCGTAGTAGATGTTGTGGAATTCGTCTTGTGCGTCCGGCTCCCCAAAATGCGCAAGAAAATCTTCTTCCTTGTCAGTTTCCGTTGCGAGCTTCGCGAAGTCTTCTTTGTGCAATTCCCGCTCGTGCTTTGTGTACAGATAAAAATATTGATTTGCGACGCAATATTGATTTTTTGAATCCGGCAAATCCAAAACGGAAAATTTTGATTTCGAGCGCAAATCTTTGTTGATTCTTCTCTCCGCCTCGAAAATCCCTGTGCTCAAGACTATCGACTCAAGCCCGACATTGTCCTTTTCATAGTCATCACGGTAGCGGCAGTCGATGCTCAGAAGATACACGTCGCTTCCCGCAAAAACCAGTGCGCTCACAGAAAAATCCCGGGTTTGAACTCCGTACTCATTTTGCTTTTGGCTGAACGCAGGCGTTCTGCAAATAAAATCGCTTTTTCCTTTGTAGATTTTCGGTGCGTCATTCTCGAACTTTTCGATTTCCGCTTCGTGTTCTTTAAGCACATTTTTCGCAATCAGATTCCTTATCGATTTTGTGTTGTTCGTATCAAGTGCCGAAACAATTTGAGAAAGATAATCGTCCATGACAAAATTCATGTCCGTTCCCGTGAATTTCCCTGTCAGCTTGTGCTTTTCGTAATCTTTTTTCATTTTCTGCTCGATTTTCTGCCCGGCGAAATCAGCAGCCTTCTGTTTTGCCTCGTCGATTAAATGCTGCATTTTCTCGCTGCCTTTTTCTGAGCAAGCGGAAAGCAGGAAAATGATTGCTATTGCTGCAGTGCGGATTTTTCTCATGTCAGTAGCATACCATTCCCGAATGGGAAAATCTGCTCTGAAATAAGGCTCTTTTGGGGAATTGTTACCGTTCGGGAAAAATCGTGTTTCGTTACGTTTCGTCGCTTATTGCAATTTTTAATAACTGATGATATTGTTTTTGCATGGCTGACTATATCCGCGCTCGAAGCGATGAGCACAAAGAAGAAAGAATGACTCAGATAAAGAACGCAACGCATGAGCTTTTTGAGAATGCGCCTTATGCGGAAATCACGCTCACCACGATTGCCGAAAAACTCGGCTGGTCGCGTGCGAATCTTTACAAATATGTGACTACAAAAGAAGAAATCATACTGGAAATTGCCGGCGACAAAATGGAAAAATATTACAGCTCGCTTCTTTCTGCTTTTCCCGACGGGAATAATTTTTCCGTCGAGGTGATTGCGGAAGTGTGGGCGGGAATCCTGAACGCGAACCAGGATTATATGCGCTACGTTTCCTTTTTGAATCCAGTAATCGAAACGAATGTGACGGTTGAGAGGCTCGCTTCTTTCAAAAAGAAATATTACGACCTTGCAAGCACTCTCTGCGCCCGGCTTTCCGCAATGCTCAAAATATCGGATGATGATGCTTATAAAATCCAGCTCGATGTCTTGTTCTATGCTTCTTCGAATGCAGTGTGCTGCTGCAAAAATCCGCTAGTGCAGGAAGCTCTCAAAATAATCAACATCACGCCTCCGGCAATGGATTTTTACAAGGACATGAAAGATTTTTTGAAGATGCGCCTGGAATACGCTGGGGAAGAACATCAATAAAATAACATTCTCTAGGAAAAGAAATTATCAGATTCTGAGCTTGCACAGACTCCTATTGCGGAGTCTGTTTTTTATGCCGTTCAATATCGATAGTGCAAACGATGTTCGCAATCTGCGACTTTCGCTTACTTTATCGCTGCAAATCCGTTCTCCAAATCTGCAATGATGTCGTCGATATGCTCCGTTCCGATTGAAAGGCGGATTGTGCTCTGAGTGATTCCCTGATCGGCGAGTTCCGCATCAGAAAGCTGGCTGTGGGTTGTGCTTGCCGGGTGAATTACGAGCGACTTTACGTCCGCAACATTTGCCAGAAGGCTGAAAATCTTCAGGTTGTCGATGAATGCCCATGCTTCATCTTTTCCGCCTTTGATTTCGAAAGTGAAGGTTGAGCCGCCACCGTTCGGGAAATATTTTTCGTAAAGAGCGTGGTCTGGATGGTCGGAAAGAGAAGGGTGGTTCACCTTTGCGACTTTCGGATGGTTTTTCAGGAATTCCACGACTTTCTTTGTGTTCTCGATGTGGCGGTCGATTCTAAGGCTCAAAGTTTCCGTTCCCTGCAAAAGAAGGAATGCGTTGAAAGGAGAAATCGTCGCGCCCGTGTCGCGGAGAAGAATTGCGCGGATGTAAGTCACGAATGCGGCCGGTCCCACAGCGTCGTAAAAACTGATTCCGTGGTAGCTCGGGTTTGCTTCGGCGATGTTCTTGTACTTGCCGCTTTTTTTCCAGTCGAATTTTCCGCTTTCGATGATGATTCCTCCGAGCGTCGTTCCGTGACCGCCGATGAATTTTGTTGCGGAGTGGACAACGATATCAGCACCATGCTCAATCGGGCGAATAAGATATGGAGTTCCGAACGTGTTGTCAACGACGACCGGAAGACCGTGCTTGTGCGCGAGTTTTACGATTTCGTCGATGTCTGGAATATCGGAATTCGGGTTGCCGAGTGTTTCAAGATAGATTGCGCGCGTGTTGTCTTTTATTGCGCCTTCGATTTCTGAAAGGTTGTGTGCGTCAACAAAAGTCGTTGTGATTCCGTACTGCGGCAAAGTGTGCGCCAAAAGGTTGTAGCTTCCGCCGTAAATTGTCTTCTGCGCGACGATGTGTCCGCCGTTCGCCGCCAATGCCTGAATCGTATAAGTGATTGCCGCAGCTCCCGAAGCAACTGCAAGTGCCGCGCTTCCTCCTTCCAGAGCTGCGATTCTTTTCTCAAAAACGTCCTGAGTGCTGTTTGTAAGTCGTCCGTAGATGTTTCCGCTGTCCGCAAGTCCGAAACGGTCAGCCGCATGTTTCGAATTGTGGAACACGTACGAAGTCGTCTGATAAATAGGAACTGCGCGGCTGTCTGTTGCCGGGTCTGCGCTTTCCTGTCCAACGTGTAACTGCAAAGTCTCAAATTTATAATTTGCCATAAAAAACTCCTTTATTTTTTTGGTATTTCCTATTAAAAAGATAGGGAAAGGGTAAAATTAATTACCTACTTTGTCAATGGGGAATTATGAAAAATACAGGAGTTTTTTATGTGGAAAAAGATCTCGAATCCGTGTGGCAATTTTTCAGTTCTCAGTTTTCAGATTTCATCTTCCCGCTCTTCTTTCATATTTCCCCTGCTTGTTGTAGTCTATCGGTATGTCTACGGTCACATTGAAGGATGTCGCGCGTGAATGCGGCGTTTCGTTTTCGTCAGTCAGCAAGGCTCTAAAAGGAAGCCCGGAAATCGGGCGGGCAACAATAAAACTTGTGGTGGAGACTGCCGCAAGAATGGGCTACCATCCGAATTCAGCCGCAAGGGCACTCAGGACAAACCGCTCTTATGATATCGGGGTCGTTTTCGAGGACAGCACCGGTTCTGGCTTGCAGCATCAGTATTTCGCGGAGATTTTCGATTCGATAAACGTCTCGGCGAACCTTGCGGGCTACAGCATCACTTTTCTGAACTCGATGAACAAAATCGAAAGCTCGTACATGGGGCAGGCTTTGCAGCGCGGCTGTGACGGCGTGATAATCGTCAGCACACAGGATTTCGAGCGCGACGACATAAAAAGCATCTTCGAAAGCAAAATCCCAGTTTCCGTCCTCGATTATTCGGCGTGCCTTGAAAAAAGGGCAGTGATGAGCGACAACTACAGCGGAATGACCGCGCTTGTCGAATACGCAATCTCAAAAGGACACAAAAAAATCGCATTCATTCACGGGGAAAATTCCGCGGTCACAGAAATGCGGCTGAAGGCGTTCACGGACACGCTTAAAAATCACGGAATCGAAGTTGACGAGTCCCTCATAAAAACTGCGCGCTACTATGACGCTTCCGAAAGCGAGCGCATAACTGAAACTCTGCTTTGCCAGAGCGACCGCCCGACCTGCATTTTCTATCCCGACGATTTCGCGTATCTCGGCGGATTGCGCACCCTCGTCAAGTTCGGTCTGAAACCGGGAAATGACATCAGCACAGTCGGATACGACGGAATCCTTTTGTCGTCGCTTCTTTCCGTGCCGCTCACAACTTATGCACAAAATGCGAAGAAACTCGGCTCAACGCTCGTAAAAAGTCTGATTTCGCAGATTAAAGGAACGGAAGGCGAACGCACGACTTTCATTTCGGGAAAACTTATCGAAGGCGAATCTGTCGCGCAAATTTAATTTCCGAATTATTTTGAACTTAAAGCGCAAATTCATTTGCAATAAAAAATGATGTGTCATATACTCTGTTTATAATTACTACAACGTTGTAGTAAGTTAGGAGGCATGAAAGATGAAATTCGGACATTTTGACGACGAAAAAAGGGAATATGTCATCACGACACCCGAAACTCCGTACCCGTGGATAAACTATCTCGGAAAGAACGAGTATTTTTCTATAATCTCGAACACAGCAGGCGGCTATGTTTTCTACAAGGACGCTCGCCTCAGGCGACTCACACGTTACCGCTACAACAACGTTCCGCTCGACTCTAACGGACGCTATTTCTACATAAAGGACGGCGACACAATCTGGAATCCTGCATGGCAGCCGACGCAGACTCCGCTCGATTTTTACGAGTGCCGCCACGGATTCGGATATTCGAAATTCACCGCAAAGAAAAATGACGTGAAGTCCGAGCTTCTCGTTTTCGTGCCTGACAGCTGCAACGCGGAAGTCGAAATGCTCACTCTGAAGAACGAGGGCAGCGCGGAGAAAAAACTCTCGCTCACGTCGTTTGTCGAATGGTGTCTCTACAACGCGCAGGACGACGGAACGAATTTCCAGAGGAATTTCTCGACCGGCGAAGTCGAAATCGAGGGCAGCTCGATAATCCACAGAACTGAATACAGGGAGCGAAGAAATCATTACGCATTCTACTCGGTCAACACGAAAATCGACGGATTCGACACTGACAGGGAATCTTTTCTCGGGCTTTACAACGGACTCGACAAGCCGATTTCAGTTATCGAAGGAAAAAGCAGGAATTCTGTCGCGGACGGCTGGTCACCTGTCGCAAGCCACAGAATCGAATTGACTCTCGGTGCAGGCGAGGAAAAGACTTTCGTGTTCCTGCTCGGGTACATCGAGAACGACGAGAATGACAAATTCGACAAAAATGCGGACACGAAAAATCTTCTTAGGACGAACAACGCATCGTTCCCTGTGAACAAGAAAAAGATGCACGAGATGCAGGAAAAATTCAGCACGAAAGAAAAAGTCCTTGCGGAATTTGAATCTCTCAAAAATTCCTGGACGGAAATCCTCTCCAAGTTCACTATCTCTACTGGCGACGAAAAACTCGACAGGATGGCACTTTGGAATCAGTATCAGTGCGTCGTCACATACAACTTTGCGCGCTCAGCTTCGTATTTCGAAAGCGGAATCGGACGCGGAATCGGATTCAGGGACACGAGCCAGGATATGCTCGGCGTTGTCCATTCGCTTCCTGCATCACGTCTTCGCGAAAGACTTTTCGACGTTGCGGCGACGCAGTTCGAGGACGGAAGCGCGTACCACCAGTTCCAGCCGCTCACGAAAAGGGGAAACGCTGACATCGGCTCGAATTTCAACGACGACCCGCTCTGGCTTGTTCTCGGGGTCGGAAACTACATCAAAGAATCCGGCGACGCTGATTTCCTGAACGTCCAGGTTCCGTTCGACAACAACGAGAAGAACACCGCAACGATGTACGAGCATCTCAAGCGTTCTTACCGCTACATCACGACCCACAAGGGACCTCACGGGCTTCCGCTCATCGGCCGCGCTGACTGGAACGACTGCCTGAACCTCAACTGCTTCTCTATGAATCCGAACGATTCTTTCCAGACTTGCACCAACAAGGACGGAAACAGGGCTGAATCCGTGATGATTGCGCAGATGTTCGTTTTCGTAACGCCTGATTATGCCGCAATGTGCCGTCTCATGGGCGACGAGGAAGAAGCGAAATTCGCGGAAGCTGAATCGAAGAAAATGGAGGAGCAGATTTGCTCGGCTGGCTGGGACGGCGAGTGGTTCCTCCGCGCATACGACGATGCCGGAAATAAAGTCGGTTCTAACGAATGCGAGGACGGAAAAATCTTCATCGAAACTCAGGGCTTCGGAACAATGGCTAGAATCGGAAAGGACAAAGGTCTTCCTGAAAAATCCCTCGACAGCGTGAAGAAATATCTCGATTCAAAATACGGAATCGTCATTCTTTCCCCTTCGTACAAAAACTACCATGTGGAGCTTGGCGAAGTTTCGTCTTACCCGCCTGGATACAAGGAGAATGGCGGAATCTTCTGCCACAACAATCCTTGGGTCATCATCGGCGAAGTCGTGAACGGAAGGGCAGAGGACGCGTTCTCGCACTACAAAAAAATCGCTCCTGCATGGGTCGAGGAATTCAGCGAAGTTCACAGAACCGAGCCTTATGTCTATTCTCAGATGATTGCAGGAAAAGAAGCGCGCAACTTCGGTCAGGCAAAGAACAGCTGGCTTACAGGAACTGCCGCATGGAACATGGTCGCTCTGTCGCGTTACATCTGCGGAATCCGCCCAGACTACAACGGATTGTACATCGAGCCGCGCCTGCCGTCTCACGTCAAGAAAGCGACAATCGTCCGCATTTTCCGCGGCGTGAAGTACACAATCGACGTTGACAACAGAAACAACGCCGGCACCGTAACGCTTTCATGCGACAATAACGCAACATGCAACGCGCTTGTAGTAACACCAAATGCCGGTGCGAAAGAAGTGAAAGTGTCAGTTGTCGTTCAGTAGTTTCTGAATTTTTTTCAGATTGAATATTGAGTTTTACGAACTAATGCTGGAAATAAGCGTAGGCGGGGTTCCACCCACAAAAACACGGAACATCGCAAACGATGTTAACGCCACCGCGAAGCGGTACTGCCGTTTTTGTGGGTGGGTTCCCGCCGGGAGCTTGTTTCCAACTTTTACATTCAGCATTAACTCGATATTCAGCCTAGCAGAAAATAACTTTCTTTCCCCAATAAATGAACATCGCCACAAGGCACAACGCCATGAAGACGTAGCTGAATATCTTTTTGACCTGCTTTGAGCGTTTTACGCCGTACTTGCACCAGATTGCGAAATGCTCGCAGTTGTTCCATGCAAGTCGGTAGCGTCCTTTCATTTCGCCGAGCTGCGATTTTGCGCGCCTTATTGTGGCGTGCGGTGAGAATGATTTTCGTTTGAGCGGCTTTTGGATTTCAAGCGGGTCGCCGCGGAGGAATTCGCCCAATGTTGTCTGCTTCACAACCGCAGTTTTTGGGTCGATTTCCTTTGCTGGCTCAGCCGCAAAGTGAATCACCTGATTGTCGCCGATGAAAATGCCGAAGTGCCTGTAATGGCCTCTGTTCACGCTGATGACATCTCCGGGTGTCGGCTCTTCGTTTTCCATCGTGTCTTTCAACGCCCTGTTTTTCAGCTCTATGACTTTCTGCCTGAAATATTCGTTCTTGATTTCCAAATCTTTCGACGACGGAATTCCCTTTGTCCTCTCGACTTTTTCAGGCACGTCGATGATGATTCTTGTTCTGTGGAGAATGCTGAAAATTCCGTTTATCCCGAGGCATAGAACCGGAAGCTTGTATGTTCGCGCGAGGAATGCGTAGCCGGATTTGAATTCGGAAATCCGCCCGTCGGTGTTGCATTTTCCTTCCGGGAATATGATTATCGATTTTCCTTCGTCGATTGCTCTTTTCGCAAGCAGGAACCATTCCGTGTCCAAATTGTACCTGTCGCACGGAATGCATTTTGCGAGTTTCAGAAGCCAATGGACGTTTTTCTTTTCGTACCAGTCCTTTGCGACGACAGCCGTCATTTTTCCTCTCAATGTCGTTTCTATCAAAATTGGGTCAAAAAGGTGCGTGTGGTTCGCGATTATGACGCACGGACTATTGATTTTTGTTCCCTGCACGGCTTTGTTCGTGAACATTACTTTCGGCGTGTAGAGAATTCTCATGATGATTTTGAAAATGAAAACTATGATTTGACGCATTTCTTATCCTAAAATCTCAGAATTTTTCAATAGGTGTAATTCGCTATTATATAAGAATTATCAAATCTTTTATATGGGTACAAAATGCTGCTGCGAAAAAATAAAAAAAAATGCAGATTTTTTTTGAAAAGCTATTGATTAAAAATCGCAAATCATGTAATATATTAAACATCACAAGGGCGACTAGCTCAGCTGGTAGAGCAACAGACTCTTAATCTGTGGGTCCGCAGTTCGATCCTGCGGTCGCTCAAGTTAAGCCCGGATGTGAAAGCGTTCGGGTGTTTTTATTTGCGGAAATAGCGCAGAGGTAGCGCGTCACCTTGCCAAGGTGGATGTCGCGGGTTCGAATCCCGTTTTCCGCTCTAGCGATTTGGAACTTTCCAAGTCGCTTTTTTTTTATGCCGTTTGGGATTTTCGATTGGGAATTTGTCATTCAGAAAAATCGATTTTCGGACTCATTGCTTCATCATAAAAATCAGGTCGATTTATCAACGGTCTGAAAAATGGTAAAATTGCCGCAAATGCTAAAAAATTCAATTCTTTTAATATCAAAAATCACTGAAAAATACGGAACTGTAAGAAGGGCACGCGGCTGCTTTTTGTACACCCAAAAAAATATCAGGCTGACGGATATGTATCAGGCTGGCGGAAGGGCGATTCTCGGCTGGGGCAGCGGAAGTGCCACGACCGTCTTCAAGAATGTCCTTGAGCGCAAAATAACCGGCGCGTTTGACACTGACTTTTCCCCGAAAGCTGACAACGAGAAATCAAGGCTGTCGAAAGCCGTTTCGGAGCTTCTTGGCGAAATCGTCACGGAAGAGAATCGCGGCAGAGCCGTGTTCGTCTTCAATTCGGTCGGCGAGTGCAAAAATTCAGTTGAATTCGTGAAAGAGAAATTCGGAATCGATGCGAAAAAATACATTCCGTGGAATCAGGACGGAACTGACTGGCGGAATGAAAAAGCCGTCATCGTTGAGCCGACTTTCGCATGGGACGAGGACATTTTCATACTCGCTCTTGAAGAAAACTTCTTTGCCGAACTGAAAAAAAACGAAACTCTTTATGAAAAAATCATTTCTTTGGTCTATCGTATTCCGGCTCCGCTTTGCGCTGCATTCACGAGAGCGATTTACGATTTGATAAAAGAGCTTCAGTGCCGCGAGGAAAAAAACTGGTTCATCTACGACACCGTTCTGACAAAATACTGGGTTCGGAAAGGCCCGTATCTCTATCCGAAAGTGCCGCTCGAAAAATATCAGGATTTCGTCCTGCACTGCCTTGAGAACTGCCTTGTGATTTCGCCTGATTATGACGTTCCGAGCATCGTTCCGTTCGGCGCGGATTTCGGAAATTTCACGAAGCTGAAAAAAAATCCTTTTGAGTTCTGAAAAATGACAGATTCTGATGTTATTCTTTGCATAATCAAACTCTTTCTCGGCGGAATCGCGGCGTTCCTTGCGATAATGCTCTGGAGCCGCACCCGCGAGCCTTCGTGGATGTGCATCGTTGCTGGCGCGGTCACTGGGTATGCCGGCATCGTCTGTGAATTTCTCGTGAAAATCGGAATCGTGTTCGCGAAGAACCTTGTCGTTCCGAACACTGCAATTCCCGTTTTCACGCTCGTTTTCACCGCCGTTCCGCTCCTGTTCATCATCGTCGCGCTGATTCTGATGCTGGTGAAATTGAAGTGAAAACAAATGAGTTGTCATTCCGAACTCGTTTCGTAATCTCCTTTTGAATTCATTTTGGGAGATTCTTAAGCCGGGCTGAAAAATTCAAAAATATTGGAGGAATTCATGTCTATTTCTGAGTACTGGGAAAAATTCTTGAAAGATACGAACCAGAATCCCGATGAGGTCGGTTTTTCTGGCGAACTTAGCTTTGACGGAAATTCAGTTTCCGGCCCTGAGCGGCTCACTCTCGTCCTAAACGACAAGAAAACTGCGGTTTTCACTGCGTTCGATTCTTACGGGATAAACCGCGAGCAGCTTCCTGTTTCTGGCGAACTGTACATCGTCGAGAATGCTTCGGGCGAACCTGTGTGCATTATCGAGGTCACGGACGTGAATCTCATTCCGTTCGGCGAAGTCTCGTGGGGAATTGCGAGCAGGGAAGGCGAGGACGAGTCGCTTGAAGAGTGGCGCGAGAAGACGCGCGAGCTTATGGAAGAAGAGGGCGATATCTGCGGATTCGAATTCAACGATTCTTCAAAAGTCGTCTGCGAAATTTTCAGGGTCATTTACAGATAGATTCTGCGTCTTCAATAAAAATTCATCATCAATAAAAAATTCAATATTCAACAATGGAAAAAAGCCCGGAGAGAGAAAAAAAATCAAACGTCTTCGTGGCTTGGGAGATAAAAAATGGCAAAACATTCTGCTAGTTCACCGATTTTCTGGATTGTCCTGAACCTTGCTGTCGGCGCGATGCTCGCTGTTGGCGGCGTATGGGCTTTGCAGGGCGGCGGAGATTTCGCTGCGGACGCGCTCAAGGGACTTGCAAGCGGAAGCAACGTCAAAATCCTCGGAATCGCATTCGGAATCGTGGAGCTTCTTTCGGGAATCTTCATCATCCTCCAGTGCTTCATCAACGATGGATTCGGAAAGCTCGGTTATGTGCTCAAAGTCATAATCTGCGTCATCTGGGCACTTGCAATCGTCATCGCTGACATTCTGAACGGCGATTTCGGCAATTTCCTTTCGTGGGTTTACACTTTCGCAAGTCACCTGATTGTTCTGGCTGCACTTCTCATCACAAGAAGCTGATTTTTGTAAGTTGCAAAAAAATCAGTGCAAAAAAAAAAGAACCGGATTGTTACATCCGGTTCTTTTTTTTGACCCTAACACGAGTCGAACGTGCGACCTGCTGCTTAGGAGGCAGCCGCTCTATCCAGCTGAGCTACAGGATCAAGTTTCTATAGCTTAGCTGATTTTCGTTTTTTAGACAATAGAAGAATTTTGTGAATTAATTCTTTTCTATTGTGTAGCCGCTGATTTTGTCTTTCGTAGTTTCTTCATTGCTGAATGCATATCCGTCTGAAATAATGAACCTGTCGCTTTCCGGTTCGGTCATTATTTCGTAAGTTGAAATATCGCATTTTGTCAGAAGAAGTGGCGAAGTTGAATTTATCGAACTTGCTGTTGCCGTGTCGATGTTCAGCTCAGCGAATCTTTCCGAAGTGCACTTCGAAAGCTGCATGAATTTCAGGCAGTCGATGTTGCTTTGGGTGATTGTGACTTTTTCTTTTATCGCCGCGTCTCCGCCGAAGTAGAAGAGCATCCACTGTCCGTCAGCAGCCGCATTGTATGTTCCGATTGTGTTCGCGCCTGTCGTGTCGAATGTGACTCCTTCCGTCTCCGCGCTTTCAATCATAGCAACGCTTCCTGTCGTCTGTGTGAGTTCTCCAGTAGTTCCGCCGAGCATCAGGAAAAGTCCGCCTGAGACTTTTGCGGAATTGATTGTCGTTCCGCCTGTCAGAACGACTATTCCGTCATTCTGCATCGTGAAATTTCCGTTTGCCGCCGTTGCCTTTACTCCGTCGAATTTGAGCGTCGTCGCTCCGTTCGAACTTTGCGTCTTTTGGATTTCGATGAACGCCGATTCAGTTTCGATTGTGCCGTTCTTTATGACGATGTTCGTGTTTTCGCCTGCGCTAAGAAGAGGGGAGTCGCTCACTTTTCCTTTGACGGTGTGTCCGTTCAGGTCGATGAGAATTCCGTATGAGTCGGATTCCGGCGTTTCGATTTTTATCTGCGAGTCTATCTCGATGTCCTGTGTCAGATAGAATTTCGTGTAAGTCGATTCGTTTGGATAGTCAATGCCTTGTGTTGAAAGGTTCGTAATCGCGTTGTTGATGTCTTCTGCGTTTGAAATTGCTGTGTAGTCAGCAAAAAGCACGCTTTCAGGATACTTGAAATTGAATCCGACGTTCTCGACTTTTCCTTGCTTTATGGAAACTGTCTTTGAGTCGTAACCCGTCGCCTTGTATTTTTCGCTGGCATAATAGATTGAGATTGTGTACGTTCCTTCTTCCAAATCCGTGAATTCGATTATGTCGCTTGCCTTGCCCGTTTTCTTCTGGACGTTCGTGAACGATTTGAAGAATGTCTCGACCGCGGAAAAGAATGTGCTTGAATCAGTTCCAGCCAAGTTTAAGCTGTCGGAATATTCCTGCGTCAGATAGATTTCGTAGCTGAGGCTGTTCTTGAAGTCGCCTTTTGTCGTTACGGACCTTCCTTGGCAGCAGCCTGGAAGCTGGATTACGATTGCAGTTCTTTCACCCTCCGAAAAATCGGAGCACGATGAAAAAATCCCGAGTGCCAAAACAGATGCGGCAATTGCTGTCAATTTTGTGAATTTCAACATTTACCCTCCTTAAATGTGTGTTTCAAGTTTCGGTTGATATTCTACTTCTTTTTGAGAATTCTTTTTTTAAAATTTAAATCTCAATTTCGTACAAATCCTGCGCGCCGTTCACGAGAATTCCGCCCATCCCAAGCTGAATCGCTAAATCCAAATCGATGTCGTACCTGTCGCCGATTGAGATGCAGTTTTCGTATCCGACTTTTTCGCCGAAATCTTCGTATGCCTTTTCGATTGCCGTGTCCAGAATTGTTTTTGACGGCTTTGAGAGCATACAGGTGTCAAGACCGACAATCGTTGGGAAAAAAGACGAGATTCCGATTGCTTCGAGCGTTTTCCGTGCCGGTTCGACAGGGTTGTTCGTCATGCACGTCATTATGAAACGCTTTCTTAAGTTTTCCAGCGACTTGATGAGCTTTTCGTCTTTCTTAAGATAATCGTACGGGTCGAAAAGCGTCTTCCGCCATTCGATGCTCGTCTCGATTGAAATTCCAAAATGCGTGAAGAGGTTTCCGAGGCTGATTTTTTTTCCGCCGTGTTCTTCCGCCCATTTTTTTCTGAAATCCGAAACTTTCTTCCGCGCTTCTTCCGCCGTCATTCCGTTCAGCTTTGCGTAGTGGCGTATCTGGCAGTCAATCTGCTCGTGCGCGTATGCAGGGCAGGTGTAAAGCGTCGAGTCGATGTCGAAAATCAGCAGGCGCGGATTTTTTGGTATGTTGAATTTTTTCATTTTGCATTTTCCTTTCGTTGTTTTTTCTAGGCATTTCCGCACAAAACGAAACATGCTTCTTCATAGTCGTCATAATCTCCGAGTGCAACGCGTGCAAGTACGAGGTCGCCCACAAGCTCAGCGTCTTTGCAGTACGGAATGTCGATTTTCATTCCCGCGGCTTTTTCTTTTTTCTGCACCCACTCGGAATCTGCGCATTGTCCGCCTGTCATCGTCATTCTGTCTGGAAAGTATTCGCCGTTCTCTTCCGCCGCCGCCTTGAGCTTTTTCACTGCGTCAGAGAAATTTTTCAGAACGGATTCTTCGTTTTCAAAACGCATTTTGCCGGTTTCGCCGAGCAGGATGCTGGCGTTCCAAAGTCCAGGGATTGCGCTCGGGAGCGTCCGTATTCCGTCCGCAAAAATCGGTTTTTGCGTGCAGAGGTTCAGCCCTTCGCTCGTGCCAGCCCTGTCGCAAAGTGTGCCAGGATAAATCGTCCCCGTCCCGAGCAGCGCGACGACGAAATCTGGTGCGCCCGCAAAAACGAATGTGCCTTCGAAGATTCCTGTTTCAATTGCGGCTTTCTCCGTGATTTTTCCCGCGAAACTTCCCATTTTTTTCATCGGCGGGAATTTTTCGATTTCGCTTTCCGAAAATCCGCATTTTTTCAGTTCGTCAGTTGTCCAGTACGCCGCGATGAATCTTTCTTCCGGCAGAATCGTAATCGCGTTTCCTGTGAGTTCGTGAATCAGGAATTCAGGACCGGAGAATATTTTTTTTGAGGAATCCCACGTTTTTTTGTATTTGTTTTTGAACGCGGAAAATCTCGGAATGTAGATTGATTTTGTCTCTTTTTCGCGCTTGTTTTTTTCCGCCTCGTCCGTTTCTTCGTTCCAGAGAAGTGTCGTTCCGTCTTCCGCTACAATCGTCGGGCCGTTTCCGCTCACGCATATCGCTTCGACTGCCGCGTCTTCGTTCTGCGCTTTCATTTCGGAAATCGCTTTTTTGAGTGCCAGCATCCATTTTTTCGCCGTCATGTTTCTGCTTTCGGAATCCGATTCTATTTCGCTGAGCGTTATCCGCTTGATTGCCTCGACTTTTCGCTTGTCGGAAATGAGGGCTGCTTTCAATGATGTCGTTCCGATGTCGATGCAAAGAATTGTATCTGTCATTTTGTCAGTTTTTTGTGGTGTTTTTCAAAAACAAAAAAGCTCCAGATTTCTCCGAAGCTTTTTCGCCTTGTTTATGGCCGATTATTTTTTCTCAGACTCTGCTTTTTCCATGTCCGATTTCTTTATCAGCTTGTCGATGATGTTCCTGTTGTCGAGGAGGTCGCTCAATCCCTGGTCGTGGTGGATTCTCGTGATTACGTTCGCGAAAAGTCCCGTGACGTTTGTCGAGATGAACCACTCTTTGTCGGCAAGGTTCGAATGGTAGACGGCGTTCGTTCCGATTACCCTGTAGAACAATCCCTCTTTGTATGCCTGGTCGAACAGCTCGATTGCGTTTCCTGTGAAGAACGGAAGGGAGATTGCTGCGATTACTTTCGTAGCTCCCTGTTCTTTCAGGAATCCCATCGCCTTGAGGAGTGTTCCTCCAGTTCCGAGCATATCGTCTGCGAGAAATGCGACTTTGCCCTTCACGTCGCCGAGGAGCTTTATCGACTTGATGTTCGTATTTTTTGCATCCTGTGTGACGACCGAATAATCTCTTTCCTTGTAAATCATAGCGAGCGGAACTTTGAGTCCCGATGCGTAGAACTTGTTTCTGTCGATTGCGCCTGTGTCAGGTGAAACGACGACCAAATCCTCTTTGTTCGGGCCTGAGAGGTTCACGATTTTCGTGAGTTCCCTGATAATCTGGTACGAAGCGTGGAGGTTGTCCAAGTATGTTGTGTTGAATGCGTTGACGATTTCGCGTGAGTGGATGTCGAGCGTCACGACTCTCGTTACGCCCTTGAGCTCGTAGATGTGGCTGAGGAGCGATGCTGTAAGGCCTTCGCGTGTCTTTTTCTTGTGCTGGCGCGCATACGGGAATGCAGGAACGACGAGCGTGATTGACTTCGCGCCTGCCTGCTGAACTGCGTCGATTGTCACGAGGAGCGTCATAACGTGGTCGTTCACCGAGAAGTTGACCATGTTCTTTCCTCCGTTCATTGCTATCGGCTCGTGATTCTCAACGTCCTGGAAAATGTAGATGTCCTTTCCGCGCACGCACTCAAGGATTTCTGCCTTTACTTCTCCGTTCGCAAACCATGTGAAGAGCGTCTCTACTTTGAAGACCGGCGGGCGATACTTGTCAGTTGCCTCGCGCACGACCAAATCAGATGTTGCAAGGTCGTTGCGGAAGTTCATATCCTGAACTAGCTTCTCTTTATCGACATTGTAACGCTTTGAAATAACATCAGTCTTCAATGCGAAGCGATGTTTGTAAATCTGCCGGATGTGCGTGATGACCTCATCTGCGAAAACTGCGCCACCAGGACAGGCAATAACTCCAAGATTACTTGGTTCAGAATACGGCATTTTTGACCTCGTTTAATGAATTTTTGAGAAAGATTTTGTTCATTTTAACTCTTTAATCGTCATTGTGCAATTCTGTTTGAAAACTATTGAAATCTTTGCGGTTTTTTACTCTTTTATGCTAAACTCTATCATTATGATAAAACTTGTAGCTTTTCTCGGAAATTATGGCTCGGAATATGAGCTTACCCGCCACAACGTTGCGTGGCAGTTCGCCTCACAGCTTCCTTTTTATGGCAGACTTTCGTTTCAGCAGAAATTCAAAGGCGATTACGCAGTCGTCGAGACCCAGAAACTTGCGGAATGGTTCGCGGAGACCGGAATGTATGCGAAAAAAGACGGCTCCGTCGCGAATATCCCTGACGGAGCACCGGAAAAAATCTATTTTCTGAAACCGCTGACTTACATGAACTTGAGCGGAGAATCTGTCGGCGAGCTTGCGCGTTTCTTCAAGATAAACCTTGACGAAATCCTCGTGGTGCATGACGAGCTTGAGCTGCCGATTGGCACCGTGAGCCTCAAGTGGAGCGGGGGGCTTGGCGGCCACAACGGACTCCGCTCGATGAAGGCTGTGTTCGGTTCTGCCGATTTCTGGCGGCTCCGTTTCGGTCTCACAAAGCCTGTTGACCGCGACATTGCCGATTATGTCCTTTCGCCGTTCACGGGCGAAGAGCGCATAATCCTTTCGCAGGAATTCTCTGAGACGAACGGAATGTTCGCGAAATTCTTGCTTTCGAATGACGAGAACCAGAAGCGGATTCTTCAGGCGTGGTCGAAGAAGAAAATCGTCGAGAAGTAGCGGAAACATAAAAAGTAGGGAATGAAAAAATGTCGGATTCAAATTCAAATATCGAAGTGAATGCTGAAACGAATGCCGGAAAAAAATTGAGCGGATTCGAAAAGCTTCTTGAGGTCGTCAAAACTTTGCGCTCCGAAAACGGATGCCCGTGGGACAAAGTTCAGACACCGTTGACTCTCCGAAGGTATATGGTCGAGGAATGTTTCGAGACCGTCGATGCGATAACGCAAGGGGATTCTCTCCATGTCAAAGAAGAGCTTGGCGATTTGTTCTTCAATCTTGTTTTTGATGCGTGCATTTACGAGGACAACGGCGATTTTTCAGTTGACGAGTGCCTTAATGCAGTCGCGGACAAACTGATTCGCCGTCATCCGCACGTTTTTGCGGAGTCTGAAGGAAAAGCCGAGAGCGATTCCGATTTAGGCCGCCAGTGGGACAAGATAAAGGAAAATGTCGAGGGGCGGAAAGAGAAATGCACCCTCGATTCCGTTCCAGACGGATTTCCGCCGCTATTGAAAGCCTCGAAAATGCTTGGCAAGGCTGCAAAAACAGGATTTGAGTGGCAGAGCGTGCATGACGTTCGCCAGAAAGTTTTTGAGGAGCTTTCCGAAGTCGAGGATGCGGTTTCAAAGCTGAACGAAAAAACATTCGAATCCGAAAGCGGAAATCAAAACGAATCGGATGCAATGCGTCTTGATTCGGCTGAATTTTCGCATCTTGAGGAAGAATTCGGCGACCTGCTCCTTTCCGTCGTGAATTACGCGCGCTTTCTCGGCGTGGATTCGACTGTCGCAATGGAAAGGGCGAACAGAAAATTCAAAAAAAGATTCAATTTTGTAGAAAACAGCATGAAAGAAAACGCAATTCCGATGGACGAAAACCACCTTTCCGAGATGGTCGCGTTCTGGAATGCCGCAAAGAAAATCTGAATGGCTCAGTGCATTGTCTTTTCGTCGTAGATTTTGCAGGTGTGCCTTCCGCTTCTTTTTGCGGCGTACAGTGCTTTGTCCGCCCTGACGAAAAGCTCCTTTGAGAATCCGAACGGCGAGAATGCGACTCCGACCGAAATCGAAATCGGGTGAATGTTCTCTTTGATTTTTGAAAGCTGCTCGTTCACATCGTTGATTTTTTCAATCAAACGGCTTGTCGCCTCAAAGTTGAAGTCCTGCAGGATTGCCGCAAATTCGTCGCCGCCGATTCTTGCCACATAGTCGTCGGTTCTGAACGTGTTTTTCAGTATTTTCGCAAGCTCCTTGAGGACGACATCGCCGATTGTGTGCCCGAACGTGTCGTTTATGTCTTTGAATTTGTCCATATCTATCAGCAGAAGGGCGATTTTCTGCTTCTTTTCTGCCGATGTCTGGCAAATCTGGTCGAATGCGCGTCTGTTCAATATTCCGGTTAGCGAATCGTATTCCGCGTTCATCAGAAGGTTCTTCGTCGTCTTCGCTTTCAGTTCGTAGATTTCGTTGTATGCCGCGGCAAGATTTTTGAATTCGGAAGAGCCGATGCTTTCGAGTTTTTCGTCGTTCTTTATCGACCTTGCGAATTTCCTTAGCGGGTTCAGGACGAGGAATGCTAGCGCGCCGAAAATCACGATGTCGACCGCAAGAAGCACGCAAAGAAGAACCTGAAGATGGAACAGCCTTTTTCCGAGGTCGCCCGCATTCGCGCCGAGTTCGTCCTCGATTTTCTTCTCGATGCTCGATATCGTTATGTTGCAGTTTTCGATGACGCGCATCCTGTAAACTAAATATCCGTCGCCGAAAAGACTTTCCATCGCCTTTTTCTGCAATTCCTCCGCCGAAAGTTCCTTGTCGGAGCCGCTTATTTCGACCTGCGATATTATTTGGGGGACTTGTATTTTTTCCGAATTCCGCAAAAGTGCCTCGTATTCAAGTCGCATTGCGTAAAGTTCCATGTCGATGAGTATTCTCGTCTGGTCGAGCGCGATTTTAAGCCTTTGGTACGCCAAATCTTTTTCGGAGCAGACCTGCCTGAGATTTTCCATCGCGCGTTCCTGCGTCATCTTTTCGGTTATCTCCGTCTCATAGTGGAATGCGTGCTCCATCCGCTGTGTGCAGACGAAAAAACGCGCCTCGTTGGTGAGATAATCGACTCCTTCTTTTATCGCAGTTGAGCTTTGCTCGCAGATTATGAATTTTTTGATTGATTCTTGTGTCGAGTCGAATTTTTTGTTCACGGCACCTGAAATAAGCAGAATCAGGCAGAACACAAATGCCGTAAGTCCTGTTAAGAATGTGTTGAGAAAATTTATGTTTATTCCTTTTTCGCTCTTTTCACTCATTATTCTATTTTCGGTCTCATTCTTATTTTAAGTTTAAAATTTTTTGATAAAGTTCCGGAAAGTCCTTCGATGATTCGCTGATTACGTCCTTGCACGCTTTTTGCCACGGGGTTTTGTCTTCAACTTCGATTACAGTTCCGCCTTCTTCAACGAGTTTGTCGATTACAGTCTGCTCAGCTTTCTTTGCGATTTTCTTGCATTCTTCCGTCGCGTATTGCCCTGCTTCCGTCAGAATGTTCTTCTGGTTTTCTGAAAGGGAATCCCATGCGACTGCGTTTATCAGAATTTGCACCGCGCCCAAATTGTGACCGTCCATTATCATGTACGGCGCGACTTTGTGGAATGCGTTCGAGTAATAATTTGCAATCGGCTGCTCAGCACCGTTCGTTTCGCCGATGAGGAGTTTCGCGTAGAGGTCAGTGAAATTCACCTGGACAGGTTCCGCGCCGAGTGCTTTCACCAAGTCTTTCATCGTCTTCGCGTTCGATACTCGGAGCTTCATTCCTTTCATGTCGTCAATCGAATAAATCGGCGTTTTCGCGAAGAAATTCCTGAATCCCTCCTCGCCGTAGCAGATTCCTTTTACGCCAAGACCGTTTTCGTATGGCTCGTCAAGGATTTCCTTTGCAATCGGCGAAGATGCGAACTTCCAGAAATGCTCCGTGCTTGAGAATGTGTACGGAATCGTTATGAGCTTTGATTTTTTTCCGCCGTAGCTTGCAAGGCTCGCCGAAACTCTTGCAAGGTGAATCGAGCTGTCCGGCGAGACGATGAGTTTCATTATCTGCGATTCGTCGCCGAGAATTCCGTTGTACTGCAAGTCGATTTTGATTTTTCCGTCCGAAAGCTCCTCCGCCTTTTTCTTGAATGCCGTGCTGAATTGACCCGTGATTGAGTCCTCTGGATTCACTTCCGCCATGACAAGCGTTATTGGCTTTTCGTCTTTGCTTTTGTTGGTGCATGAAGTTTCCATTATTATAGAAAAAAGTGAAAGAATCCCGACAAAAGCAAATGAATATTTTTTCACTGATTTCATAACCGCATACCTCCGAATGTATAAAAATCATTTTAACATCGAATTTTTGTGTTAACAAACGGATTTTTTGCCGTAGTTATTCTGGGAATTAAACGTTGAATATTCCGAGCGCGGAGCAGACGAAAATCGTTATGAAAAGCGTGAACGCTGATGCGAGCGTCGTCCAGACTACGAGCTGCCCTGCAAGTTCCGCATCGTTGCCCATTTCGCTTGCCATCGGAACTGACGAGACCGCAATCGGAGTTCCGTAGAGCGCGATGAGTGCCGGGAATTCTAGCGAGCGGAAGCCGAATTTGTATGCGGCGACAAGACAGACAGCCGGGCATAGAACTACGCGCGTGAAAGTTCCGATTATAATCTGCTTTTTGAGCTTTGCGACTGCGGTGAATTCGAAATTTCCTCCGAGCGCGATGAGTGCGATTGTGGAAGCTGCGCTTGCGAGCGGCTGAATCGACTTGTACACGAACGGAAGATTCTGCTTTATCGTGAACAGCTTCCTGATTTTTACCGTTCCGTCCACATCACAAAATTCAACGTTCGGAATGAAATTCCTGATTACGAGCACGACAATTCCTATGAAGACTCCGAGAATCAGCGGGTTCGTGCAAATCTTTTTGAAAATCGAAACCGACATTGAGAAAAACGATTTTATTTTGTTGTTAGATTTTTCGTCAGATGCTTCGTCAGATTCTTCAACGAAAATCGTGAGCGCGATTGTGGCAAGCACGTTGAAAAGCGGAATCGAAACTGACGAGAGAATCGATGCGATTATGACTGGAGTCTGGTCTTTTCCGACGCAAAGGCTCGTTGCAAGCGAAATCCCGATTATCGCGTAATTCGACCTGTAGGATGCCTGCAAAAGAACGCCTTTCTGTTTTGGGTCTTTCGTTGCGAACACGGAAACAAAAAATCCGACTGCATAGAAAATCAGAATCGAAGCGATTGCAAAAAGAACGACAGACGAATATTCGGCGATGTCAAAGATGTTTTCGACGTTGTAGACGTTGTAAAAAAGAAGGCACGGCAGGCAGCATCTGAAACTGAGCTTGTTCAGCATAGGGAAGAAATTCTGCGGGAGCAATTTTATTCGTTTGAGAAAATACCCTGTCGCGATTACAATTATTATTGGAAAAACTGCGTTGCAGGTGAAAAGAAATTTTACGAGCATGGGGGAAATTATAGCGGGAACTTAAAAAAACTTTTTTAAATCGGTTTTTTGAAAGAATCGTTATGATTTTTATCGTTTTTGTAACTTTCGTTTATACAAAAATTATCCGAATATTTAAAAATACAATTTATTAATAATCGAGGGGTTTATGTCAAAAAATCAAAAGGAATTGGACAGGTTCGACTTGAAGGGAAAGCGGAATGTCCAGATTACAACGAAGCTGCTTACAATAATCATTGCATCCGTAGTTGTGAGCGTGTTGGGCGTTGCCTCAATCGAACTGAATATTTTCGGCAACGGTTTCAGGGCGCACACGGATGATAATCTTGCGAATTTTGCAAATGGTCTTGATATGACGCTCAAGGACTGGCGCGACACGCTTGAGTCCGACGTTGCGCTTATTGCAGAGCGTCCCGACATAATCGAAGGTCTTTCCGAAAGTGATACATCAAAAATCCAGAAAGCAATAAACAAGGCGAACGGAACATTGAATGTCGAAGTTCTTGCCGTGACTGATGCCGACGGAATCGTAATCGCAGGCGAAGGTGTCGATGTCGGAACTTCTGTGGCTGATGTTCAGGCAGTTCAGATTGCGCTTCGGAGCATTGCCGGCTATTCGTATGATGAAATCGGCCATGCGGGATTTTCAATCGTTGCGGCGACACCTGTTCGCATTGGCGGAAAAAATGCCGGCGCGTTCGTTGCCGCATATTCGCTCGTGAACGGCGACATCGTGAATCAGGTTTACAATTCTTACGATGCCGAATGCACTGTTTTCAATGGGTCGACACGAGTTTCATCGACTTTGGGAGAGGACGTTATCGGAACGAAGCTCGACAACCAGCAGATTATCGATTACGTTCTCCGCGACGGATATGAATATCACGGAGAGAACAAAATCCGCGGAACTGACTATCTTTCAATCTACTTTCCGCTTGAGTCGAGCAGGGGAGACATTTCGGGAATGGTCTTCATCGCCCGAAGCATTGAGGTCGTCGAGCAGTTGCGGTGGAACACAATCAAAATCGTCGCTCCGATTGCGCTAGTCCTAATCCTCATTCTTTCGTTCTGCACTTTCAAATTCGTAAAATGGCTCATGTGGCGAATCTATAACGTCACGAACTTCCTCAAAGAACTTGAGACCGGGGACGCTGACCTTACGAAGCGGTGCAAACTTTTCATCAGGGACGAAATCGGAGACCTCATCGTGCATTTCGATTTGTTTTTGGACAAGCTCCAGCAAATCATGTCGGAAGTCAAAGGAACAAAGCAGACGCTTCAAAATTCAGGTCTGGCGCTTTTTGACGGAACTCGTGACACATCGAATGCGATTTCGCAGATTTTGCAGAATATCGACGGAATGCATTCTCAGATTACGACCCAAAGCAGCAGCGTTGACCATGCTTCATCTGCCGTTGATGAAATTGCAGGTCAGATAACAGACCTCGACAAGCTCGTCGAAAATCAGTCTTCTGGTGTTGCTCAGGCTTCCGCGGCTGTAGAGCAGATGATTGGAAACATTTCTTCCGTTACGTCTTCAGTTGACAAGATGGCTTCGTCATTCGATTCGCTCAACCAAAACGTGCAGCTCGGATTCACGAAGCAGCAGGGCGTGAACGACAGAATCAAGCAGATTGAAATCCAGTCGCAGATGCTTGAGGAAGCGAACGCGGCAATTTCTTCAATCGCAGAGCAGACGAATCTTCTTGCGATGAATGCCGCAATCGAGGCTGCCCATGCTGGCGAGGCCGGAAAGGGATTCAGCGTCGTTGCGGACGAAATCAGGAAGTTGTCGGAGACATCAGGCGAGCAGTCGCGCTCAATCGGCGAGCAGCTTACGAAAATCAAGGATTCGATTGTGGAAGTCGTTTCCGCGTCGAACGAAGCGAGCGAGGCGTTCTCGGCAGTTTCCGGCCACGTCAAACAGACCGACGAGCTTATCGTGCAGATTAAGGCTGCGATGGAAGAGCAGAACGAAGGCTCAAAGCAGATTGGCACGGCTCTCAAGGACATGAACGACAGCACGGTGGAAGTCCAGAAAGCGTCAAAGAGCATGTCGCTCAGAAACGAGAAGATTCTTGCGGAGATACGTGAGCTTCAGAATGCGACTGGCACGATGCAGGACAGCATGAACGTCATGGCAGACGGCGCACGGAAAATCAACGAGACCGGAAACGCGCTTTCATCGATTTCCACTGACGTTCAGGGCGCAATCGGAAAAATCGGCGACCAGATTGACCGTTTCAAGACTGCGTGATTTTGCTGTGATTTTTGGGAGAAAATTTTTATGAAGAAATATATTGCCGCATTTTTTGCAATCGCTTCTGTTTCAGTTCTGTTCACTTCATGCTTTCTGAAAAAAGACGACATGAAAATCTCAAAGCGTCCTGTCAGGCTCCGTTTGTCCGAAGTCCATGCAAAAGGATATCCGACAAGCCTTGCCGACGAGGAATTCGCAAGGCTCGTAGAGGAAAGAACTAACGGACGCGTCATAATAGAAGTCAGGACGGGCGGTTCGATTTCCAGCATAGAGACCGACTCAATCAAGGCGTTGCAGAGCGGAGATTTGGCGTTCACCCGCGTTTCCGCAGCTCCTGTCGCAACATTCGTTCCGAAACTGAACGCAATCATGCTTCCATATCTTTACAAATCTTCCGAGCACATGTGGAACGTTTTGAACGGCAGAATCGGGCAGGAAATGCTCGACGACATCGAAAAGTCCGATTCTGGCTTGATTGGCCTTTGCTATTACGACGGCGGCTCTCGAAATTTCTATCTCACAAAAGAAGTCCATTCCGTCGCTGATTTTGCGGGCTTACGAATCCGAGTGCAGAACAACCCGATGATGATTGATATGTGCAGATATCTTGGCGCGGAGGGCGTTGTTGGAATCGGTGCGGATACCGTTTACAACAAGATTGTTGACGGCGTGATTGACGGCGCGGAGAACAACTGGCCGACATATCAGAGCATGGGCGATTACAAAGTCGCAAATTACTACATTCTCGACCAGCACACCAGAATCCCTGAAATCCTGATTGCGTCAAAAGCCGCGATGCAGCGTGTTTCGTCAGAGGATTTACGAATCATCAAGCAGGTCGCGAGGGAAACGTGCGCGTTCGAAATCAAAAGGTGGAAGGAAAAGGAGCAGGCTTCCGAGAAAATCGTCCGCGCACACGGAAACACAATCGTTGAGCTGACGCAAGCGCAGTACGAGGAGTTCCAGAATGCGATGGCACCTCTTTACGAGGAGTACGGAAGCGCATACATGAGCACAATCAATGCGATAAAATCAACAAATTAGAAATTCAATTTTTGAAAGAGAAAAGAGAAAACAGATGAAAGAGTACAAGCAGTTTCACGATTCGTCTAAGAAATTCAATTTTCAGACGATGGTCTATTTTTCACAGGCGAACGACAGCAAGCAGCTTTCGTTTTACGATTTATTGAAGATAACGTCTGACGGCGCAGTCGAGGATTACAACCAGCAGGGAATGAGCCGCGAGGTGCTTTTTGAGAACCACTTTGCGATACTCGTGAGCCGCCTTTCGTTCAGATTCCACCGGCTTCCGCGCGAAAACGAGCGGATTGTGCTCAAAACGTGGGAAGAGAAATCCGAGGCGTTGCAGCTTGTCCGCGCATACGAAATCGAAAGCATGGACGGCGAAAAACTCATCAGCGGCTTGAGCGGCTGGCTTGCGGTGAATCCCGACGGGCACAAAATCGTTCCGTCAAAGATGTTCCAGATGCGCCCGCCTGTCGAACTGCAAACGGAGCACGACTGCCTGAAATACGGAAAAATCGCATATCCAGACGAAAACGAGCTTTCACTTTTCGACGAGCGAATCATAAAATATTCGGATTTGGACGGAAACGGGCACACGAACAACGCCCGCTACGGTGCGTTCGTCGCGGACGCGCTTCCTGAAAATCTGCGCCATGTTCAGTTCAAGGATTTCAGGCTGAACTACGCGAAAGAAGCGAAACTCGGACAAAAAGTTCAGGTTTTCGGAAACGTAAATGAAGAGGCGAAACGCCTTTTCCTCGTCGGAAAAACAGAAGAGGGCGTTTCATTCGAAGCCGAGCTTTTGTGGTAGCGGTTCGACTACGCTCACCGGCCACGGTTCGGCTACGCTCACCGGCCACGGTTCGGCTACGCTCACCGACCACGTTTCGACAACGCTTGCTGGCAACGTTTTTGTTGGTTGCTGAGCGTAGTCGAAGTCGGTTGCTGAGCGTAGCCGAAGCAAAAAAAAAGCTTGAATCTTTTTGAATCAGATTCAAGCTTTTTTCATTTTGACGAATCAGAACGGATTATTTTGCGTCCTTTGCGCGCTCAACGAATGAACCGTCGCGTGTGTCGATTACGATTCTGTCCTCATTGTTGCAGAACAACGGAACCATAACTTCGATTCCAGTGTCCAATGTTGCCGGCTTTGTTGATTTTCCTGAAGTGTCGCCCTTGATTCCTGGCTCGCAGTAAGTGATTTTGCGTGTGACTTTGATTGGAAGGTCAACACCGACTGCTTTTCCCTCGTAGTATGTTACTTCGAGAGAGTAGTCGTCGTCGTCACCCTCTGCTTCAGACGGCTTGAGGTATCCTGCGTTGTCGCCCAAATCCTCTTTTGTGAGAACGACTTCTTCCCAGTTCTCGTCCATGAAATGATAATCGTTACCGTCGATGTAAGAAAGCTTCACTGCCTTCTTCTCAAGTTCGATTTCATCAAATTTGTCACCTGCATCAACGCCGAGGTCTTTTGTTGAACCAGTTACAATATTCTTTACGCGGAGATTGACTGTGATACCCTGACGGCCGCCTTTCTGACCAAGTTTCTTCTGAACGATGAGCGGCTCATTTTCACACATAAAAGCTGTGCCAACTTTGATTTCGTTTGTAGCAATTTTATTACCCATGATGAGTTCCTTTTGTTAAGAGATATTCCTAAATTGTATTTAATACTTGCTATTTTATCAATGGCAAAAAATCCAGCAGCTTTTCCGAGAGATTGCCCAATCCGAGCGTCTTTTCCGCAAAATCATGGAACGCTGGTTTTATCTCATTTATATTGAAGAGAATTTCCTTCAAAAGTTCCGACATTCTCTTCTGCGCTTCGTTTTCGTTCTTGCACTCTGAGATTTTTCCCCACGCATCGGTTGCTTCCGAACCGCATTCAAGCTCGAAATTCCTGTTGTAGAGCCATGACATTTCGTTGATTTTTTTGCAATTCAGAATGTCAAGGAACGCCTTGAGCTTTACAAGATGAAATTCCTCGTCCTGCTTGTAGATGTTCCACAAAAACGGAATCCCTGAGAGCGTCGCGCGCGCGAAAGAGTCCTCTCCGCGGATAAAAAGAAAATCCATCGAGCACAAGAATGCGTCCCAAACTTCCTGACTTAAATATGGAAGATAATCGACGCTGAAATTCTTTTTTTGATGTTCGCATTCCGTTTTCCTGAACGATTCAAGACCGGCACCCGGAGCAACATAAACTCGAACTTTCTTCGTGGAAAATTCCGCAAACTCGTTGACCGCATCAAAAAAGAACGAAAAATCTTTCGGGTAAGAAAAAACGAGGATTTTGAATTCGTCTTCCGAAAGCTGAATTTTCTCCGCCAAGTCTGCAATTTTGTTCTTTCTGTAATTCTCGTCCGAAAGCGAATCCGTGAAATCTTTGTCCAGAATGAGTCCGCCCGTTTTCTCCGTGAAGCCCGGCATGAAAAAGTATTTTCGAACGCTTGCCGTCCTTGCCGCCCCTCGCAAAAGATGAAAGTCGTCCGCCCATTTTTCCGCCGTGAGGTATTCGATGTTCACGATTTTGCAGAGCTTTTTCGATTCAGAAAATTCTTCTCCGTAAATGATTTCGTCCAGCCAGTCGGGAAGCCCGCATTGGAACGTCTGCAAAACGACTTCCGGCGGATTTTCCGAAAAATATTTTCCGCACGTTTTTTCGTCGTTCCAGTCAAAAATGTTCCAGCCTCGGTACGTTTGAAAACTTTTTTGTGGATTGATTTCTTCCGCCATTCTTCCGAAAGTTTCCAAATCGTTCACGACAAGATTCAGTTTCAGAGAAGAATCGATGTCCGAAAGAGAACGGCAGAGTCTGTAAACAACGCCGATGTCGCCGAAGTTGTCGAGCACTTTGCAAAGCACGGTGATTTCTTTTATTTCCGATTGATTTGATTCTGACATTTTTAGACCTTCATAGAATTTTGGGTTTTGCATTATAACAAAAAAATTGTGTCTGCAAACAGAACGGGCTGATAGTTCTATGAACGGCAACGCTGTCACAGGAACATTCGCAAACGTAAACGGTGAGCTTGCGCTAACATTTTGTGATAAGTTTGTTACTTATTATTTGGTTAAAAACTAACGTTTTTCGCTTTCTTCCGTGAACCGCGTTAGCGGTGAACAAATCCGTTTGTTAAATTTTTTTATACTTAGGGGTATAATCATTGTGGAGGTGTAAAAATGAGTGATTTTGCATTGTCGTATTTCAATACTGAATTGGACAAGCTGGACGTGCCGTCATTGAAGCAGATTCTGGAAAAAGTCAAAACTCTGATAGCAAAGAAAGAAGCAAAGCAGGACGAAATAGACTTTTCCTTTGTTGATAATATGGTCGGGATTTTATCTCACGAGGAAGTTGATGAAATGAGAAAGCATTGTCATCTGAATTTCCGAGAGGTCGAAATATGATGTATTTTTTGGCACGAACGTCATTATCGACATAATTGACAACAACAAGACTGTAATAGAGCGATTCAAAAAATGCTATGCAAGTTCAATTGTGCGGATTCCCGACATTGTTTTTTACGAGATCAAGCGAGGTTTTGATTACATCGACCCGAAAAATCAGTTGTCAACTTTTTTGGATTTTGAGCGGCGGTGCAACATTGTTTATCAAACTCGTTGGTCGCTAGAAATTGCCGCAAAAAATTATGCTCTTTTGAGAAAAGCTGGCACTCCGATTGAAGACGGCGATTTGCTTATCGGTTCTCTTGCAATTGCTGAAAAAGCCATTCTTGTAACGAACAACACAAAGCATTTGTCCCGCCTGCCAGAAATTCAACTGGAAAACTGGGCGGAGTAGCACCGCCCTAACAATTTTCTCTTTCTTCCGTAAACCGCGTTAGCGGTGAACAAATCCGTTTGTTTTTCCGTTTTCCACTTTCCGCTTTCAAAACTTCACACCGAATTGCACAGTCGGGTCTACGTCGAAGCCGTCGTCAAAATTGAAATCGAAATTTCCCGCGACGAAAATGTGCGTTCTTTTTCTCGGCTGGTACGAAAGTGCAACTCTCGCGCTCGGGGATTTCGCCCTGATGTTCCACAAGATTTCCGGGTCGATGTAGAATCTCGAAAAAATGTTCTTCATGCTTCCGATTCCGATTTCGACTTCCGCATCGGTGTCCGTGTGCGCGTTCTTGTCGTTCATCGTGACCAGAAGCGTTCCGTATATCGCCCTGACACCCGCATGAAGCCCGAATTGGAATTCTTTTTTCAGCGACAGATTTAATTCTCCAGAAAAATAAAATTCGAGCGACCGTCTCAAAGGTGCGAATTCTTCTTCCGCCGTGCATTCTATTGATTCCGCTTTTTTTTCGAGCGAGATTTTTCCTGCCGAGAACCTTTTGGAGCTTCCGTTCCTGAGCCAGATTTTTTTCGACGCGACATTTTCTTCGAAAACTCCGTTTCCGTCGTACTTCTCCAAAGTTATCGTCACTGGTGTCGGCAGCGTCGTTTTCTTCTGCAGAATCACGCTGAAATTTTCAGTTGAAGGAAGCCCGATGTACATCATGTTTGCGGTGTTGAATGCGAATGTTGGCGGCTCTATCGAGTCATAATTGATTTTTCCGTCGTCGGCTTTCAGAATCACTTTTCCGTTTTCGTCCAGCACTGCGACAGACGAACTGCCTTTTATCGCGAGCACGTTGCTCTCCAAATCCTTGTACAGTTTTTCCGCGTCGAACGAGAGCATCCACGAAAGGTACGCTTCCGGCGTGTGCATGTCGATGAAAAGAAAAAGCAGGTGCTCAAGTTTTTCCCTTTCCATGTCGCCCGTTCTTTTCGGAAGCGCGCCGAATTTCGTAACGTCGCCGGCGTTTTCGTTTGCGTTGTAGAAAATCCTGTGCATCATCTTTTCGGTTTTCTTCCGCGGCTTGAAAATCGCATTGTAGAATTTGTCGGTGGTAGGGCAGAGAGTGCAGATTCCCCTCACGATTTGCGACGGTATGAAGCTTCCGCTCCTGAACGGCTCGAATTTCCTGTTCATTATCGTCGTGTAGATTCCGTTCATTTCCGGAACATATTCATCGTCGTAATTTTCCGTGTTCCATCTGCAAGGGATTACGATGTTGTTTCCGTAACGCTTGTAGTTCCACGTTCCGAACGCCAGCGGAATCGATGTCACTATGTCCTCTTCGTTGCTGATGTTCCAGATGAACGAATATTTTTCGCTTTTCGTGTCAACTTTGTTGTCGATGTCGTTTATGACTTTCGGGCATCCAATCGGAAACGAATAGACTTTGCTCGTGTCGAATATTCCGTCGTCCGCGATTTGCGCCGAGATGAGATTGATTATCGATGCGCCGCGCGAGTGCCCAGAGAGCAAAAGAAAAGAGTCTTTCGGATTGATTCCCTTTTCGATTATGTAATGCTCGAACGATGAAGTGATTTTTGCCGCGCATTTTAGGAATCCTTCGTGAATGAAAGAATAATCTTTTTTCGAGTCGGCAATGTTCACGTTCGAATTCCATTCCTCAAAAGTGAATGTCGTTCCGCGAACCGTAAGGAAAATCAGCGTCTTTTTTCCGATTGCGCTGTCGATTGTCTTCGATGCGATGCTGTATGCCGCCTGGTCGTGGGCGTAAATCGGGTTTTCGTAGTCGATGTCGTAATCGTAGAAAATGTCCTCGTCATTTACGCCGAGCACTTTGTATGCGTTCCGAAGCGGATTTTTTTCGAGAGTGCCGTCTTTCAGCGCGTTCTCGACTTTCGAGTATGCGTTGCTTGAGAGAATCGCGGAAATCCTTGCGATGTCGTGGTCGTATTTGTGCGACGTTTCCCGCCCGAACCATTTTTCGTCCCAATCGATTTCAAGTTCGGCCGGAGTGCTGTTCGCCGTGACAAGCCCGACAACCGGAAACACCTTTTTTTCGGCAGACAAAATCGCAGCCGCGCAAAAAAAAGCAATCGCAAAAAACTTTTTCATATTCCTCTCAAAGCAATTGAAATGTAAAAATTGGAAACAAGCTCCCGGTGGGAACCCTGCATGAAAAACGGCAGTACCGCTTCGCGGTGGCGTGAACATCGTTTACGATGTTCCGTGTTTTCTCATGCAGGAACCCCACCTCCGCTTGTTTCCATCATTACTTTTCAAAACTCTATATTTGATTTTTATACTATGGATTAATCCAGTTTTGTCTTTATTTTTTCTGTTCCGCCGTTTCTGTAGACGGTGACTGTTACTGTGTCGCCCGGGCGTTTCGATTCCAGCGCGGAAAGATAATCTGCGTAGCTTGAAACTGAAATGCCGTCGATTGCAACGATTATGTCGCCGCCGAGATTGAATGACTGGCGCATGTTGTTCCTGACTGCGACTGTTCCGCCTTTCAGTCCTGATTTTTCAGCGGAGCTTCCTTCGTCCACGTTGCTGATGAGAATTCCGTAGTTGATTCCGACCCTCGAAAGACCTGACATTTGTCCCCGCTGCGAGTTGATGTAGTTCGCAATGTCCGACGACATCTGCACTGCAGAAATTCCGAGCCTGCCGCGCGTTACTTTTCCTGACTGAATCAAATCTTTCACGACCCTCTGCGCCGTTGAGACAGGAACCGCAAATCCCAAGCCCGCCGAGCTTCCTGAATTCGAAATTATCATCGTGTTGATTCCAATCATTCTTCCGCTTGAATCCAAAAGAGGCCCGCCTGAATTTCCCGGGTTGATTGCCGCATCTGTCTGAATCATGTTTCTGATTATGACGTTCTGTCTTTCTTGGATCGGTCGTCCGAGTCCTGAAATGATTCCCGTCGTCATCGTCCTTTCGAGCGCGAACGGGTTTCCGATTGCGATGACTTTCTGCCCGACTTTGAGATTGTCGCTGTTTCCGAACTGAATCGTCTTCAAGATTTTGTTGCCCGGGTCGAATTTCAGAACTGCGATGTCGGACTCCACATCTTTTCCGACGACCTGACCTTCGTAAGTCGAGCCGTCCGAAAGTGAAATGTTGATTTTTTGGGCTTTCTCAATTACATGGACGTTCGTCACGACGTAGCCGCGCTTGTCGATTATCGATCCTGAGCCGGAGCCGCCGTCCTGCAGCACAGGCTCGAAGAACCAGTTGTAAGCCATTTCCTGCGTCGTGATGTTGACGACTGCCTCGTTGCATTTTTCGTAGACTGCGATGTTCTGCTGTTCGTCAATTGTGTATCGGGATTCTGACGCTGCGATTGTCTTCACCTGAGAAAGCAATGCGTCGTATTTTTCCGTCAGCTCATCGATTCTCTGTTCGTTCGTCGTCTGCGTTACCGAAGGCAAATCTTCGCTTTTTGCGGCAACTTCCGAAGTTGAATTTTCGCTCGAATCTGCATTTTCTTCTTGAGCTGATTCTGCCTTTGCGATTTCCTCGTCATTCGCTCTTTCCGACAATTCCTGGTGCAGCATTGTGCCGCTGCCGACTATAAACGCGCCGACTGCGATACCAATCAGCATGTTTCGTATCATTTCTGTTTTTGAGTAAAGTTTCATGCTTTCTATTATAGATTTTTAACGGATTAAAAAAAATATTTGTCGTAATGTTTGTCGCTAACTTCGATTTCGAATTTTTTGCCGCCGATTTTTAAGATGTACGAGCCAGGAATCAGATTTTTTATGACGAGCGGAGTTTTTCCCTGAAAGTTGTTGTTGATGAAAACGGGAATTTCGCTTTTCTGCGTGCGGATTTGTATTTTCGTCCCGCTTTCGAGGAGTGAAGTCTCATCTGGAACCGCAAATTGAATTTCTTCCGAATCTGTAATTTCGTTTTCAGAATCTGCTATTGAATTTGCTGAATTTGAATCTTGCGAATCTGGATTTTGTGAATCCGAAATTTCCTTTGGCGGTGCAAATGCAAAAATCTGTGCCGAGCAGACAAAAATCAGGCTGAATGATATCGATAGAAACTTTTTCAGAAATTTATCGCTCATTTCGTCCGATTTCTTCTTTTGCGGTCTCGTTTTTCACTTCAGGAATCGTGTCGCCGACTTTTACGCCGACTTTTTCGAACCAGCCTTGCGGAACTTCAAGCGCGTATCTTACGCTCACGGTGCTCACTGTTTCGGAAAGGCTGAACGGCTTCATGTCGAATATGTCCCTGATTTTTCCGCTCGAATCGATGTATGCGATTGAAAGCGGGGTAGGCGTGTTCTTCATCCAAAAGCTCAGGATTCTGTCGCTTTCGAACACAAAAAGCATTCCCGTTCCGTCAGGAATCGTTTTGCGTTCCATGAATCCGTGCTGCCTTGTTTCGTATGTGTCTGCGATTTCCGCATTGACAGTGATTTTTTCGCCGTTCGACTTGATTATCTCAAAGTCCTTCGTGGCAAGTTTTTTTGACGAGCATGAAAGAATCGAAAAAAATGCGAAGAAAATAAATGCGGAAAATAATTTGAAAAATTTCATCTCAGAACCTTCAAAAATCTATTCAAACTCACAGACCTTTCAGGAATTCGTCTTTTGCTTTTTCCGAGGTCGTCTTTTCGACATTCGAAGCATCCTGCTTTTCCTTGAAGACTTTTGCATCAACGTATTTGATGATTAGCGGCTTTTCGAGCGAAAGAGTCACGTCGTCAGATTTCCACACTGATTTTTTCGGAGAAATTTCGTTCGGGTTTCCATATTTCTCGCAAAGCTCGGAGAAGATTGCGTAGTGGTCAATCATGTCCCTGTTCATGCTGAGCGTAATCACCGAAAGTTTCTCGTCCGAAAACTGAAACCAGCATCTGTCGAAAAAAGAAAATGCGGCGAATCTCGTTGGGTCTGTCTCTATGACAGTCTCGTGGTCTTTCGGGGAAAGTGTTACGTCCCTGTCGCCCCTGTAGCCGAACTGATGGTCGCTTTTCAGTGCGTCCTTCACCGCGTCCACGCTC
Organism: Treponema sp.; assembly: GCA_017525605.1. Lineage (GTDB taxonomy): Bacteria > Spirochaetota > Spirochaetia > Treponematales > Treponemataceae > Treponema_D. Next base: position 100,770 of record JAFXSM010000030.1, read on the forward strand.
ATTCCGAGCTTGACTTTTCCGTAGCCGGACGGCAATGCAAAGACGCATGCGGAAAGCGATGCGAACAGAAATAACGAAATGCCGAAAATCTTTTTTGTATTCATTGCCACACCTTTTTTCAAAAGCTACTGCGCGGTTCTCAGAAGCTTCTTTCTGTAGAATGCTGCCTGCTTTATGACTTCCGAGCAGTTCGAAACGAAAATCTTGTTCTTCCTCGTCTCGATGAATTTGAAATTCAAGAAGTTGAACATGTATTTGCTCTGCTCGCTCTTTGTGAGTCCGCACATCGTCGCGATGTCATTCGGCGAGAAATTCGTCTGGCATTCCACGTTTGAATTGTCAGTGTAGTTCATCTTCTCAAGCTGGAGCGAGAGAATGTCAATCATCTTTGCAACAGGGTCTGCGCGAAGCTTCGAGTTGATGAGCTGCCTCTGCATAATCCAAAGTCTTTCCGCGAATGTCTTCGTGAGCGTCGTAATCATGTCCGGGCTTGACTCTGTGATTTTCTGGAAGTTCGCCATGTTGATTGCGCGGATTTCGCATTCTTCGAGCGTTATTGCCGAAGCCGAGCGCAAATCGTTGTTCAGAAGTGCCATTTCTCCGAACATTTCGCCCTGTTTGAGAACAGCCAATGTGACTTCCGTTCCGTTCAGAACTTTAGTGATTTTCACCGAGCCGCTCTGGATGACGTACATCTCGGCTCCGCTCTGGTATTCCGAGAAGACCATCGTTCCTCGCGGATATGTTCTGAGCGATTCAGCCGGATTCGGATAGACTTTCATCTTGTTTTTCAGTTCCGCGTATCTTCGCTTTGCATATTCGAGGGCCGGGCTTTGGATGTTGAGCTTGATGAAATTCTCAAATGCGTATGCCGCGATGTAATCCTGTCCGTCATCGTCGTAATATTTTGCAACCTGATAGATGAGGGCCTTGTTCTCGCTGACTTTCTTGTTCGTCGTCTGGAGCATCAGAAGCTCGTTCATCTCTTTTGTGTTCTTGGAGAACGTTCTGATGATTTTCAAAGCCGTAGGCGTACTGAGCTTGATAAGATCCATGTACTGTGTTCTGTGGACTGCGATGGCGATAACGTCTGTCAATGCGATAGCCTTTTCAACTTGGCTTCTGTGGGACATGCATGAAATGACTCCGATAAAGTCGCCCGGACCTTTCTTGTTCGTGTTCGCTGAACTTTCAGTGTTCATGTTCACATAGACGAATCCGCTTTGAATGATGTAGAAAAATTCCGACTTAGGGTCATCAGCTACCAAAATCTCCGCGCCTTTCGGAAATCTAGCTGCTCTTAATTGAAGTCTCTGTTGTGGTTGTTGAATCTGTGGCATATTTCCCATCCGTTTTGTATAAATGCTATCCTATCTACAAATATCGACATTTTCAGGAACGAATATAATCTCGCACTTCAAATCGACATTTTTTTCTTCTTTCACTTTTTCCTGAATCATTTTGACCAAAGTCCGCACGTCTAAAGAAGTCGCGTGATGGACGTTTATGATGAAATTCCCGTGATAATCGGCAACTTTCGCACCTCCGACTGTCAGCCCTTTCAGACCGCATTCATCTATGATTTTCCCCGCAATTATTCCTTTGTCGGGAATGTTCCTGAAAACGCTTCCCGCGCTCGGATTCTCAAAGTGCTTCTTCAATGCGCGCTGCTTGAGATACTCGTAGTATTCCTTTCGGATTTCCTCTTCTGGAATAAGGTGGTTTTTCTCAACTTCGAATTCAACTGTGAGTATAACACGTTTTGAAGTCTGGAAAGGAGAAACTTTGTATCCCCAGTCATTTGTATCATTCTTGTATTCTTTTATCTGCAAATCCTCAAGGTCGAGGTAGCGGACTGAATGAATCTTGTCCGACACCGAAAGCCCGAAGCATGTCGCGTTGATGTATGTCGCTCCGCCAATCGTGCCCGGCATTCCTGAAAATTCAGCGAATCCTTTTATTCCGTTCTTTGCGCAGACGTTGCAGACGTTGCCCCATGTCGCGCCTGCGTCGCAGTTCATGAACCTCTTGCCGTCGTCGCCTTCCATTTTTGACTCGTCGAATGCTTTTGAGGCAAGCTCGAACAATCCTTTTGCTTTTCCGGGTGTTTTCGAAAGATAGACTTTGTTGAACTGTTTCGTTGAGATTATTGCGAAATCGAGCTTCTCATCGACGACGATGTTGCTTCCGCCTCCGATTACGAAGAATTTCACGCCCTTGTCGATGCATGTTTTTATTGCGAAAACCAGCGAATTCTCATCTGTCGGTTCCAGAAAAATTGGTGCTTCGCCACCGATTCGTATTGTCGTGTGGTTCTTCATCGGTTCGTCCAACCTTGCGAATCCATTGAAAAGAGGTGCACTGAATACTGGAATAAGTTCTCTGAAACTCAAAATAAATCCCCGTTCTAAAATAGTACTTTACCGAAATAAAACTCAGTTATCGAACGTGTTCCATTATATAACAATATCTATGCTTCGGTCTTGTAAAATTTCTCCGAATCGAATGTAAATTTTCTTCGAATCATATAGAATTGCTATCTTAAGCTAAGTATTTCTTAATCTAAAGAATCGAAGAATCAGATTGTCATGGAGGTATAAAAATGTCGCTGAAACTTTTCAATACAATGGGACATAAACTTGAGGAATTCAAATCGATAAAACCTGGATTTGCCGGTTTCTACGGTTGCGGACCGACCGTCTACAATTATGCGCACATCGGAAATCTCCGCGCTTATGTTTTCATTGATGTTCTCGACAAGACGCTCTCTTATCTCGGCTACGATATCAAGCACGTTATGAATATCACTGATGTCGGCCATCTTTCCGGCGACAACGATGACGGAACTGACAAAATGGTAAAGACTGCCGAGGAAAAACACCAGTCCGTGCTCGAAATCGCGAAATATTACACGGACGCGTTCATGAGCGACCTCGACGCGCTGAACATCCGTCATCCTGACGTAATCTGCAAGGCGACCGAGCACATCGACGACATGATTGAGCTCATCAAAAAAATCGAGGCGAACGGCCACACTTATCAGGCAGGCGGAAATCTATATTTTGATATCACGACTTATCCCGATTACTGCAAGCTCGCGAATCTCAAAATCGAAGACCTTGTAGCTGGTGCCGGAAAACGAAAGGAAGTCGTCATCGACGAGAACAAGAGAAATCCTGGGGATTTCGTCCTCTGGTTCACAAAGTCGAAATTCGAGGACCAGGCGATGACATGGGATTCTCCGTGGGGAAGGGGATATCCGGGCTGGCACATCGAATGCTCCGCGATGTCGATGAAATATCTCGGAAAGCATTTCGACATTCACACTGGCGGAATCGACCACGTTCCTGTCCACCACACAAACGAAATCGCTCAGTCGGAATCTTCATTTTCGGAAGATGACAGGAAAGAAGGTCCGTGGGTCAAATATTGGCTCCACAACGAATTCCTGATTCTCGAAGGCGGAAAAATGTCCAAGTCGTCAGGAAATTTCATCACTCTTCAGATTGCTCCTGATGCCGGCAAGGGATATTCCCTCAAGGACAAGGGCTACGCTCCTCTCGACTACAGGTTCTTCCTCCTCGGCGGTCATTACAGAAAGCCGCTCGTCTATTCTCTCAACGGTCTTGATTCCGCAAAGAACGGCCGCCTTGCATTGAATCAGAGAGTCGCAAAACTCATCGAAAAAGCAAATGCGAAAGAAAATCTCGGACTCACGAAAGAAAATTTCGCGGAGATTCTTGCAAAAATAACCCCGACCGTGACCGACAATCTCGACAGGTTCAGAGAAGGGCTTGAAAACGACCTTGCGACACCAATCGCGCTTTCCGCAATGCAGAAAGAATCGAACGGAAAAGGCCGGAAAGCTTCAGAATCCCTCGCCGCGATTTTCATCATGGACAAAGTCCTTTCGCTTGACGTAATCAAAAATGCATTCGCGCTCCTGAGCGAAAAATCCGCTGAATCCGCAACCGACTCTCATGCGCTCGACCCTGAGGCTGATGAGATAAACGCGCTTGTTGCAGCAAGAACCGAGGCGAAGAAGAACAAGGATTTTGCCACAGCCGACAAAATCCGAAACGATTTGACGGCACGCGGAATCACAATCGTCGATACTCCGAACGGTCCGACATGGAAAAGAAACTGAATAGTGCATTGAAACTATTTTGACAAATAAGTGTTTTCTTAAGAAAGGGATTTAAAATTGGAAGAGCAATCAACGCCGTCGTCTGTCAGGTCTTACAATGCATCTGATCCAGCTGATTTCAAGGCGATTTACAAAGAAACTTTCAAACTTCTGTACACGATTTCATGGCGTGTCGTGAATGATGAGGAGGCCGCCGAGGATTTGGTCCACGATTCGTACATCAAGGCAAATTCGAAAGGCATGGTTTTCCCGAGCATGGATGACGCAAAATTCTGGCTTATTCGTGTCGTGAAAAATGCGTCTCTCAACTATGCGATGCGGAAAACTCGCGAAGGCAAGGCTTATCACAAGGCATTCTACGAGGACACGCGCAAGATTGAGACCGGAGAGCAGGAAGTTCTGAAGACGGAAGCCCGGAAAAAAGCTGTTGATGCACTGAACAAACTGCCGAAAAAATTGAGGGAAGTTCTCATCCTCAAGGAATATGGGGATTTGAACTACAAGGAAATCGGCAAAATCTTGGGCATAACGGAAGGCAACGTGAAAGTCCGGGTGTTCAGGGCGCGCGAGAAGCTTGAAAACTTGATAGGCGATGTCGATTCGGTTTCTTTCAATTAAAAATCTGTTCTTAATGCGAGGAGAAAAATATGGCTTGTCAAAAAGATTTGCATTCGATTTACATTGACGATGAAATGCCTGAGACTTTCGTGCCTGAGTATGAAAGCCTGTTGAAGAGCGATTCGGAGAGTTCGGCCGATTATGAGCGGATGAAGAAAATTCACGATTTGCTCAGTTTTGATGCCGAAAGTGAGTCTTCAAAAATTTCTGACGAATTTATGGAAGAAAGCTTCAGGAGATTGCAGAGCAAGATGCGTTTCTCTCAGACAGTCGAGATGGCTGCTCCGAAGAAAAACGCGTTTTCTTTCATGAAATTCCCGGTTTCGTTCGCCGCGGCCGCTGCTGTCTTTGCCGTGATTTTTGTTCCTCTAAGCTCGCGCAATTCTGCTGACGATAACGTTGCAATCAATGCGATTTCCCACATTGATTTGCAGCCGGTTGCCGATGCGGACGTGAAAATCGACGGAAACATCGACAGCTACAAGCTCCCGGAAGTTTTCTCTGCAGTCGCGAAAGCCGAGTCGGCAGCCGGAAAAACAGTTTCAGCTTCGGTTTCAACCGCAGTTTCTTCTAAGAACAGCGAACATGTTGTAAAATCTATGGGAAATATTTCAGAAGAACCGAAAGTTGCTTTGTCGGAAAATCCAGCTTCCGAAACGCACGATGCAGTTCAGCAGAAGACGATACAGGCTTCGGCTGTTGTGTCGAGCAGAACGCGCAATTTCGGTTCTCAGATGACTTCTGTTGACGTTTTCAGGCCGAATTTTTCGAGCAACAGCTCAATGCAGATGCGTGTTCCCGAATTCGGCGAGATTCCGGTTCAGCAGGAGTAATAAAGGTGTTCGGAAAGTTCATTTTTCCGGGCATCAATCTTGAATTTAAACGGAAATAAAGATGTTCTCACTCCTTTTCAGAAAATCTCCTCTTTTCAGAACGATTCTTTATGCGCTGATAATTTTTGGCGCATTGGGAGTCGTTTCTGTCGTTACCAAGCAGGTGAAGAAAACTCCTGTCATCGAAAGTATCAGCCCGGCCGTCGGAAGTGCGGGCGACACAATGACAATCACGGGCTCCAATTTCGGCAAAATGCGCAACAATTCGTATGTGGAGCTTAGCGGAGGCAGGATAACTGCAAGCGGGTATGTCGAGTGGGACGATGCGAAAATCAAAATCATAATTCCTTCAAATGTTCAGGACGGGCTTGTGAATGTCGTGACGAGTTCCGGCAAGTCGAAGCCTGCTTTTTTCGCAAACGAATCGGGCATTCCGATAGAAGCTCCGCCTGACACAGTGTCTTCCCTGCCGATGATTTCGTCTGTTTCTCCTGCGTCGGCATCCGTCGGAAGCTCCGTTGTCATAACCGGAATGAATTTCGGCAGCGTTAGGGGAAATTCCCTCGTCTATTTCACTGCGAACCGCGAGGGCAATTCGAGCAAAAATTCGAGCGAAGAACTTCCTTCAATTGCTGCTAACGAAGACGAATTCGACTACGAGTCATGGACCGACACCGAAATCCGCGTGCGTGTGCCTGACGGGGCTGCGTCCGGGACTGTGTTCGTGAAAACTGACAAGGGCGTGAGCGGCAACAAAAAACTCGATGTGAAATTCAGTGCCGGAACGAAAAATTATTCGTCGAAGAAAACGTATTCGATAAAACTCAACGAAGATGTCGATTCAATCGCGTCGAAAAATGCATCGAGCATAACGCTTCGTGTTCCGCGTCCTGTCGTCTCTTCGTCGCAGCCGGAAGTCGAGCTGAACGAGTCATCGCCGGAGCCGCTCGTCGCGAATTTCAACAACACTCTCATTCATCAGATTGAACTTCAGCGTGCGGACAAAAACAAGGGAAATGCAGAAAATGCGCAGAAATTCAAATTCGTGCAGAATTTCGTCGTCACTCTCTATTCTGTGAAAACGAACATCAGGGCAAAAGACGTGAAGCAGTACGACAAAAATAAGATTCTTTTCAAAAAATTCACTTCGCCGGACGCGCTTGTGAGTTGCGATGACAAAGATGTTGTCGAATTCGCGAAGAAAATCGTCGGAAAAGAGAAGAATCCGTATCTTCAGGCAAAGCTCGTGTACGATTATTTTGTCCAGAACTGTACTTTGCTGATGTACCAGCGTGAGCAGACTTCTTCGCCAAAGGATTTGCTGAAAGAAACAAAGCACGGCAAGAAAAATGCTGGAGACGCGTATGATTTTTCTGTCATGTACGCGTCAGTTCTTCGCGCGCTCAAAATTCCGTGCGTTCCTGTTGCTGGAATCCTTGTGAATTCGGATATGTCGTCGAAGAACCACTGGTGGAACGAATTTTACATTGAGAATTTCGGATGGGTTCCTGTCGATGTTTCGATTGCGCTCGGCTTGGAATTCTCCGCGTTCAAGGAACTTTCTGATACGACTGCGGCTGATTTCTACTTCGGAAACATCGAAAATCAGCACGTCGCTTTCTCGCGTGGCTGGAACGAAATCAAACAGTCGCTTGTAAACGGAAAAATCGTCTATCGCCCGAAAACCTTCGCTTTCCAGTCAATTTGGGAAGAGACGAGCGAGGGACGCGTAAATTACAGTTCGCTTTGGAACAATCCAATCGTTACTGGAATCTATTAAAATAGCTGAAATGGCTAAATGGCATGGAGGAAAGAAAAAATGTCAACAAAAGTTTTGTCTGTGGGCGGATCTATCGTTGCCCCTGAATATCCTGATACGGATTTCGTCAAGAAATTTGTCGAAATGGTGAAGAAGTTTCTTGAGGAGAACAAGAACGACAGATTGATTCTTGTCGTCGGCGGCGGTGGCCCTGCAAGAATCTACCAGAAGGCTTTCAGAAGCGTCTGTGAGATTGCGGAGAACGACGGAACTGACGCTGCCGACTGGATTGGAATCATGGCGACAAGGCTGAACGCTCAGTTCGTCAAGGCTTGCTTCGGCGAATTGTGCAAGGAAGCAGTCGTGACCGACCCGACCCAGGCCAACGAATTCTCAGGAAGAGTCCTCGTCGCTGCCGGCTGGAAACCTGGTTTCTCAACTGACAATGACGCAGTTCTCCTCGCAGAGAAATTCGATGCCGACACCGTTGTGAACCTTTCGAACATCGAAAAAGTTTACACTGACGACCCAAGAAAAAATCCTGACGCAAAACCGCTCGATGAAATTTCATGGGCAGATTTCAGGAAAATGGTCGGTGACGAGTGGGTTCCGGGAAAAAATTGTCCGTTCGACCCGATTGCAAGCAAAAAAGCACAGGAGCTGAAACTCGTCGTAATCTGCGCCGGCGGAAAAAACATCGAGAACACAAAGTCAATCCTCGAAGGCAAATCATACGTCGGAACTACAATCCGCTGATGAAAAAAAACAGAACATAGTAAACGATGTTCACATCACTGTGACTAATTCTCCAATGAAGGTACGGCGTAAGCCGTGCCGTGAACGCTCGCATACACAGAAAAATGTTTAGTACGTATTGTTCTGTGGCAAGCGACTGGTTCCCGCTGTGAGCTTGTTTCTAATCTTTACATTCAGCATTAATTCGACATTCGAATTTTTATTTTCCTTCCAACCTTGTTAGTATCGCGTCGAGTTTCGCGCCGTAGTTTGGGTCTGTTGCCCATGTTTTTGTAAGTCCGAAAATGTCTGTCACGAACTTCGTCTTGTGAACCCATTCGTATCTCGGGTCAACGAGTTCCCTGTGGAGTTCGATTTCTTCCGTTGTCGCATACGCCTGAAGATGCTGGATGTGCGCCCTCACTCCAAGCTGCTCCGTTTCGAACGTCGCGCCCCTGTTGTTCACGTCGATTGAGCCGAGTCCGCAGAAATTGTTCATGTCCTCGGAAACGAGATTGCCGAATCTAAGAAAACCAGTCTCGTGGCACATCTGCACGAACGCAACGTCCGAATTGATTCCTTCCGCATTCGCTTCTTCGATGTAATATTTTGCAAGACGCTTCACTTTTCGCTTGCTCGCCTTTTTGTTGTTCTTCATGAAAAATTTGTACAGCTCTTTCTGCGTCTTTTTTCCGACCCCGATTAAGCTTCGCGAAATCTTTCCGTCGTCTTGCACTTCTTCTTTTTTTGCGCTTGTTTCGGCGACTTCAACATTTTTCTTGTCGCTTTCATTTTCTGTGTCGCTCTCAGGTTCTGTCACGGTTTCCGTTTCCTTCTGAGCCACATCGTTCTGTTGCTCGGTTTCGGAATTTTCTTCGCCTTCCGTCTGATTTTCCGGTTCCTGCTCTGTCTGGGAATTTTCCTCAGCTTGTTCTACTGGTTCGGGGATTTCTGTCGGCTCTGTGTTCTTTGTTGATACACATGAGAATAGTGAAATAGAAGATAATAGTATAAATTGAATAAAAATCTGTTTTTTCATGCAAAAACTTTAAAGATTTTTTGAAAAAAATGTAATCCATGAAAAATTCGCGATAAGTAGATTGTATGAAAAAGAGTGAAAAAAAATTGCAAATCCGAGAATTGACTTTGCTGAACGGGCTTTCGTTTCCGAGCGACGAGGAACTCATAATGCTGCTGCTCGGAAGCGGGACGAAAGAGCGGCCGGTTGATAAATTGTCGAAAGAAGTGCTTTCTGTTTTGATGAAGAGCAACAAAGAGGACATGGTGCAGAATCTGACGAAGATAAGCGGAATAGGGCAGAACAGGGCTTTGGCGGTTGCCGCCGCAATGGAGCTCGGTCGCCGCCTGAACAGGACTCCGCAGGTGACGATGTGCGAGCCCGGCGACATTCTTCCGTATATACAGGGATATTCGATGCAGCCGCAGGAGCATTTCCTTTGCGTAAGTTTGAACGGTGCGCGCGAGGTTATCGGGATACGCGTCGTGTGCGTCGGTTCTGGCAACATGGCGATTCTTCGTCCGTCAGATGTTTTTGCGGAGGCGATGAAAGAACACGCATCCGCAATTGTCGTGAGCCACAACCACCCGAGCGGAAACCCGACTCCGAGCGATGCCGACATCAAGACGACGCACGAGCTTATAGAAGCCTCGCATCTTCTCGGAATCGCGCTTCTTGACCACATCATACTCGGAAAGAACAGCTATTTTTCTTTCCTTGAGCATGACATGCTTTTGTGAGTTAGAAATCGAGTTTTTGCAGCTCGGCGAGTGCGATTTTGTCGTTCGGGTCGTATTCGAGCACAGTCTGGAAATACGCAGCCGCTTTTGCCGGATTTCCTTCTTTGAGTTCAAGATATCCGAGGTTCGAGATGATTTTTGTGTTCTCGGAATCTTTCGAAAGTGCCTTTTCGAGCATTTTCTTCGCTTCGTCGAATTTTCCTTCTTCCATGAGGCAGATTGAAAGCTCGTTGTAAGTGTCGCTCGTCTCCCCGCCCTCAAGCGAAAGTGCTTTTTCGAATGCCAGCTTTGCGTCGCCGAACCGTTCGAGCTTTCTGAGTCCCCAGCCGAGCATGAACCATGCGTTCCAAACGCCAGGATTTTTCTCGATGAATTCGCGGATCTCCTCAATGCCTTTCTCTTCTTCGCCACGGGAAATCAGGTCGTATGCCGCATTGAAGTGGTCGTCTTCCATGTTCCTGTTTGCGATGTCGTCCAGAATCTGCTGTGCGCGGTTCTTTTTGTATTCGCCGTTGTCGCCGAGGTCTTCTTCTTTTTTGTCGCAGATGAGAGCAAGGTACGTCTCGAAATTGTCTTTTGCCTTCTTGAAATCCCTTTTTTTGAGGAAGAAGAATCCCGCGTTGAAGAATGCGTCAGGAATCGGCGGCTCCGCATTGAGCGCGTCCTGATAATAGACGAGCGCGTCCGCATCATACGCATCCGCATCTTCGATAAGCCCTGATTTTCTGTACGAGTCTGCTCTCTGGTCGAAGAAAAGCGCGGTGTTCAGAACCGTTATCATGTCCTCCGGGTCGAATCCGCGGAGTGCGCGGAAAATTTCCTCCGCAAGCTCGAAATCTTCGTTCTTTGCCTTGAGGATTGCAGCCTCGGAAAGTTCTTTTTTTACGTTCGGCCGAGCGTCTTTCAGAAAACGCCTGTAATATTCGATGTTCGCGTTTTTCGGGTCATACGCCATCACAGTCAGGATGCCTGAAAGAATCTGCTCTTCCGTGAGCTCCTTCATGTTGAACGTTCCCGGCGCGTCCGCATCTTTCTTCTGCACTGGCAGCGGAATCGTCGGGTCGATGTGCATTGCTTTTGCCGACGGCTTGAAATCTTCTGGCAACTGTATGTAATAAATCGTTTCAAGTGGTGAATTCTGGAGCATTTTGAACCTCTGTTCCTTATTAGTTGATTAATTGTTGTTTGTATTTTATGCGAATGAAAAAGCCCCAAAAAACTGGGGCTTATATCTTGCGAAAAATTAGAATTTCCTTTTCTAAGAGTTCTGATTTGCAGCCGCTCTTTGTGCAGCTATCTGGTCGCTTGCCGAAAGGGCAGCCTTTCGCACTGTCGTCAGATAACTGTTTATGTGGATTTTATACGAAAGCGGAACCTGATTCTCATCGAATTTGATGCTGGCAGCACAGATATCTTTTCTGCCTTCTATCGGTTCTGCTGACATTATCATTCCCTTCACGGAAATAACTTCGTCCGGGTCTGTGAAATTTGCTTTCAGCTCGGCTTCCTTGTTCATCATGAAATGCGGGATTCCGACGAGGAACACCTTTGCGCCCGAAAAAGACAAATCCCTGATGATACAGTGCCGCGGAACGCCCTGAACGACGAGCACGCATTCTTCCTTCACTAGTCCGAGCTTTCTCTTGCTGTCTTCGCTCATGACAATGCGCTCTTCCTTTCTGCGCACCGCATTTGTGTTCGCCTCAAGCATTCTTCCGATGACTTCTATCAAATCATCCGGCGGTCTCTGCGTGTATTGCAAAGTCACGAGTGCCAAATCGCCCTGGCCTTGGAGAAGCTGTTTGTCCGAAACTTTTGTCGAGACAAAGAAAGTCACCAACTGCCCGCTATCCTGAAAAAAAGCGAATTTCAGCTGAACCGAAGGAGGCTCCTTTCCGACGAGAACCTCAAAAGCTTCAGTCTTTGTATTGATGATTATTTTTGCCTTCTGAAAAGAAGTCGAATTCAATATGCACGGGCACAATTTCACATCAGACTCGACGGAATACTTTATCTGAATCTGCCGCGGATCAAGTTTCAATGATCTTATGATGTCTTTGTTGAATATAACTTCCCGATCGCGGTATTGGTCGTAATATCGCGTGAGTTGTTGACTTGTAGCAATTCCCATAAATGTAATGATAATCCATAAAAAATTACTCGTCAACGAAAGTATTAAATCAGTTTTGAATCAGTTTTATTGAATTGCAAATTTCAGATGTGCGTTGTTTCAAAACGAAAAGCCCATGTATGCGGGATTTTTTCTCGGAATTTCAGTGTTTCGGATTTCGCCCGACAAAAAAAACGAAGTGGAGCTTCCTCCGTCGAATTCCAGCGCGTCCGCCGCTCCCAGATTTTTCAGGATTTCTGCGCATTCCTGATATGAAAGCCCGCGTTTGAAAAAATATTTCTCTGCGGAAAGAAGATAGAGCGTTCTTCCGTCTGCTGAAATCCCTGCCGCGCTTCTCGCGTCGTAAGATGTGTTCTTGAACTGGATTTCCTTTCCGTTTTTCAGAATCGCATATGCGCCCCCGAATGCGAATTTCGCGTTCTCAAGCGATTTTTCTTCCTGAGTCCCGATGATTTTTGCCGAAAATCCTTCGTCTTCTTCCTTAAAAATAAGCGCGCTGTACATTTTCGATTCCTGCGATATTTTTGTTCCGTCCGCAATGTGCACGCCGATTATTTTTCCGCTTTTCATGTACGGGTTCGTGTTCATGGCGATTTTCGCGCCCGAATGTCTTATGAATTTTCTGAATTTTATTGAATCCTGATTGTCCGAATCTGCGTTGGGGTAGGCTAAGATTTTGAGCTTTTTGTTCTGCAGGTTTATCTTTGCGCAGTGGTATTTTATTTTCCCGTTTCGGAAAGTGAAAAATTCGATGTCGGAATTTTCTCCGAATTTCTTCCATAAAACTGTGTTCGGTTTCAGAAAATCATCGTCAGTTTGTGAAATCGGAGCTGATGCGCAAGAAAAAACGGGCAAAAAAATGACGAAAACAAATGAGATTAAATAAGAGAGGATTGAAAATGTCTTTTTTGTTCTCGTTTTTGTGCTCATATAAAAAATAAACCTCCAAGGTGTTCTCGGAGGTTTTTGTCAAATCACATGATTTAGACAAGAATCGGCTTAGTAAGCTGATCTTGGGTCGTGTGTTTTGCGAGTCTTCTTCTGCATCTTGCGCTGAAGAGTCTTGTTCTTGCGGTTCTGGATTGTAGAAGGTTTCTCGTAGAATTCGCGCTTTTTGTATTCGCGGATGATTCCTTCTTTCTCAACCATTCTCTTGAAACGTTTGATTGCTTTTTCAAGGTTCTCATCGTTTCCGACTTCGATTGTTGCCATTATGTTCTCACCTCCCAACCCGGAGAATTTCCGTAAGTTCGGTGAGTATGACAGATTTTCTAAAACTCGTCAACTTGTCATGAAACTGAATTTTTCGAACTCGCCAATAAATCTCCAGATTAAATTTTCTGTGCCGCGGCATCGTTTTTCTGTATTTCGATGTTCGTCTCTATCACAAAGCAGATGAAGTAATCTTCGAGTGTTTTGTGAGGTCCAGGCAGCTTGAGCCTGTTTCTGACGCGTGCGTTGTCACGTCTTATCGAATACTGCTGGAAAAAGTCTCTGTAATCCGAGAATTCCGTTTTTATGAATTCATTGCCCAAATATTTCGGGACTTCGTTTCGTCCGATTGCGGAAATTCCCTTTTCGCGAAGCATATTTTTCAGCCGAAGGATATCTTCGTGCGAAATGCCGAACAGGAATTCTTCCATTGCCATTTTCACGTTGTCGTCGGAGAGCTTGGTGGTGATGAATTTGACCCACTGCTCGTCCAATGCGAACGTAATCGTCATAAGCTCGCTCGTGCCCATCATCGTTCCGAATGCAGGTGCCAGCTTTGCTCTCGCGTTCCAGACTGCCTGAAGGACCGGAGAAATATCTGCGATGTTCTGGTCGGCGCGGTGCTCCCAAAGCAAAAGAAGCGATGTTGCGAGCTGCCATCTTGCGTCTTCCGAAAGGCTCGTGTCGTGAATCAGATTCAGATAAACGTCCTCGGCAAGAAGGAGGAACATCATTGAAACTGTCTCGTCGTGAAATTCCTTGCAGAGCGATTCGTCGAGTTCCGCCTGCTTCGCGAGTTTTTCGAGGCTTGAGAAAGTGTGCAGCTTCGAAACCAGAAATCCTTTGCCGAGCGTGGCTTTTGACGGCAGCTGCAATGTTGTGTCACCTTCGCGTGTCGAGTCTATGAGAGAGCGTATGAGTGAATGTGGCGTTCTTGAGCCGACTGTCAGATCCGCCCTTTCGAGCAGGGAAGGAAAGGCCGCAATCGCCTTTGCCAGCTGTTTCAGGTCGCTTACGCGCTTTTCGAGTATTTCGAAATGATTGTACTTGATTTTAGAGAGTTTCTGCTTTAGCTCGTCAATCAGTGCCTGCTGTCTGTTCGTGAAGACAATGATGCCTGTCTGCATTGGTTCTTGGCTGCTTTCTTCTTCCGTAAAAAATTCGCTTAAATCTACTGTCTCAAAATTTGATGTAATATCCATATTTTCCCCACCTCAAATATCGGAATTTTACAAGAATTTCGTGTTCTTGGATATTTTTTGAATGTTCGCCATTATACCACATGACTTTCTAAATTCAACTTTCATAATTGCCGATTAAGAATATGGGTACGATATTTTATGAGTGGAAGGGAAAATCATGAAGAAAATTTTTTTGACATTTTGGCTTTTTGCCCTGGGACTGTCGGCTTTTTCCAATGACAGCCTGCTTATCCGCGGTGATGACCTCCGGCTTGTCTATGTCGCCGATGATGCTGAAGATTCTTCGAAAAGCGCATCTTCGGGCGCATCTCTGAATGATGATTTTGATGAGATTTCAGGCTTTCATCTGTATATCAGAAAAAAAGAGGGAATCGAATCAGTCCTTCTTTGCGACACGACAAAGGATCCTGACGGAAAAAACGACAATTATTCGTACAGGGCACTTGAGTACAACTCGGTGAACGGCGACGAGGTGACTTATCTCAACGGAAAGCCGCTTGTCTCTGAATATGCGAAATACAGGCTTGCGGATTCCACGCCTGAGCCTGATGAGGAATTCGGGGAGGCTTTTCACATTTATATTCCGATGGAAATGACTTACGGGTATCCGTGGTCGAGGAACGGAAAAATCAATGTGAAGCGGGGAACGTTCGTCAATATCCGTGCGTTCTCAAAAAAATATGCGGATTACGACGGCGAATTCGCTGACAATCCGTTCATGTTCGATTTGCAGATTCCAGAAGGCTCGACCGATTTCGTTCCGATTCTGACAGACAATTACAGCCCGGAAGCAGCAGCAAGTTTCTCCGATATTGCCGAATTCAGCGGCGGAAAGATGGTCATCTCGAATCTGGATAAATTGTCGGACGACGTGATGGATTCAATCGAGCGGATTTCAGGAAATGAAGTTGTCGATATCGTTTTTGCGATTGATACGACCGGAAGCATGAAGGACGACGTGAAAGTTCTGCGCGACCAGTGGGTTCCGAAACTCATGGAAATGCTGAATGGCGACGGGAAAACTCGCGGCTCCGTAAGGCTCGGTCTGCTGCTCTACAGGGATTATGAGGACGATTACGAATATAAAAAGCTTCCTGTGAAATTCTTCGATTTTACGGACGATGTTGAGACTTTCAAGAGAAATCTGAATCGCTTCGTGATAAACGGTAGCGAGGGCGGTGACTTGCCTGAGGCGGTCTACGAAGCTCTCTACGGCTCGATTGACTTTTACAAATGGCGGAGCGGCGCGCAGAAAAAAATCATCCTGATTGGAGATGCCGAACCTCATCCGACTCCGCGCGGCTCGAAAAAATACACGAAAGAGCTTGTCTCTAAAATGTCAAAGTCGAAGGGAATCGTCATCGATACAATCATCGTTCCCGATAACAAGAGCGACCGCGGCAGATGGTGATGTCGTTTATAATTTAATAGGGCAAATGTCGAGTTAATGCAAATTTGAGTTGCAGAAAGAAGCTCCCAGCGAGAACCCGACCGCAAAAACGGCAGTACCGCTTCGCGGTGGCTGAGTGTTTTTGCGGTCGGAACCTCGCTTCCGCTTCTTTCTGCCATTCGTTCGTACAACTCAACATTTACGCTAGTAGAATAAATTTTTTGCAGATGATTTTTGTCTGCTATTCCTGGGGGAAATTATGGCTGTGAAAGTTTTCATCGATGGTAAAGAGGGGACGACTGGTCTCAAAATCTATGAGCGGTTCGCGAATAGGAATGACATCGAGATATTGCAGATTGACGAGGACAAAAGAAAAGATCCTGAAGAAAAGCGTAAGATGATTGACGCTTCCGACTACACTTTCCTTTGCCTGCCTGACGCTGCCGCAATCGAAAGCGCGAATCTCTGCACGAATCCGAACACCGTAATCATCGATGCTTCGACTGCACACAGAACGAATCCTGATTGGGCTTATGGATTCCCGGAACTTTCTCCTGAATTCAGGGAAAAAATCAGAACGTCGAAGAGAATTGCGGTTCCGGGATGCTACGCGTCTGGCTTCATCGCAATCGGATATCCGCTCGTGAAAAGCGGGATAATGCCTAAGGATTATCCTGTGGTGATTCATGCCGTTTCGGGCTATTCCGGCGCAGGAAAAAAGGCGATTGCGCAGTACGAGGCGGAAGGACGCAATCCGGAACTCGATTCTCCGCGTCTTTATGCTCTCACTCAGTCTCACAAGCATCTTCCTGAGATGAAAAAAATCGTCGGTCTTGATTATGAGCCGATTTTCAATCCGTATGTCTGCGATTACTTTCAGGGAATGACGGTGACTGTCGGTCTTCATTCTCGGTTGCTTTCAAAAAAAGTGACTGCGGCCGACGTTCAGAAAATGTTCGCCGAGCATTATGCAGGCTCTTCTTTCGTGAAAGTCGCGCCTCTTATGGGTGAGGGGGTTCTTCCTGAGCAGTTCATTCCTGCGAACACTCTTGCTGGCACGAATGACATGCAGATTTTCGTTTACGGAAACGACGAGCGAATCATGGTGACAACCCGCTTTGACAACCTCGGAAAAGGTGCTTCCGGTGCTGCAGTGCAGTGCCTGAACATTTCGATGGGAATCGACGAGACAACAAGCCTCGTCTGATAATCCGTATCTTTTTTTATCATAGACTGTTAAAATCTCGTTATGAAAAATTTTATCAAAATAATTTCTGCGGTTTTAGCAGTCTTTTCTTTTTCCCTTGTTTCATGTTCTTCAACAAAAGTCATTCCCGACAATCTGACGGCAAGGCAGCTGATTCAGAACGGGCAGGATGCGTTTGAGTCCAAGAACTACAAAATGGCTCTCAAATATTACTACACCACTTTGGAGCGTTATGGCTCGGACGACCCTTCTATTTTCGTTGAGGCGAATTACGAAATCGGCCACATCTACATGAAGCAGAAAAAATACGGCTATGCAAAAAAAGTTTTCGGCGACCTTGTTGATTTGTATGCGAACGTGCTTCCAGGACAGCTGCCCGGCGCGTACAACAAACTTGCGAAGATGGGATTGGAAAAAATTCCTGAGGGAACTGTCGCTGAAAATCCTGTGATAGAATTCGACAAAGCCGACGAGAAAAAACGGAAGGAAACAGCAGCTTCAAGCATTTCAGAGCCAGTCGTTGAGGAAGTCTCATCGGCTAAGTCTGAAAATGCCGAAGCGAAAACGGAATCCGCAGAGGAAAATGCAAATCCTGAAAATGCGGAATCTGCTTCGGCGGAATAAAAATCGCTTCTGAAAAAGAAAATCCCAGCCGCGCGTTTTTTTGGGGCGTGTGGCTGGGATTTTTTGTTTGTTTACGATTATGCACGTCCTGTGCGCGGTCTATTTTACAAATTCTTTCTTCAAGAAGTCGAGGTCAAGCTCTGGGTACAGGACGAACTTTGAAAGGAGTGCCTGAACTCTCTTTGAGGCGGCTTCTTTCACTGACTCGTCAAGGACAATCTTGAGCTTTGCAGGTTTGCCGTCTTTTGTGACGCCAGGCTTCGTGCCCTTCAAAACGAGGTCGATGATTGCGGCGACTTCTTTCATGTCGTCTTCTTTCATGCCGAGCGTCGTGAGGGCAGGAGTTCCGAGGCGGAGTCCTGAAGTGTACCATGCGCCGTTCTTGTCGTAAGGCAATGCGTTTGCGTTCACAGTAACGCCAGCCTGGAACAATGCTGCCTCAGCCTGCTTTCCTGTGAGACCGTAAGCCTCGAAGACGTTTGCGAGCATGAGGTGGTTGTCAGTTCCGTTTGTCTGGAGAGGAACGTTCAGGTCTGCAAGGTTCTTTGCGAGTGCCTGTGCGTTCTTTACGATCTGGTGAGCGTAATCCTGATATTCCTTCGTGTTCGCTTCCTTGAATGCCAATGCTTTTGCAGCCATGACGTGCGGGAGCGGACCGCCCAAGACCATCGGGCAGCCCTTGTTCACGTAGTCAGCGAATTCTTTCTTGCAGAGAATCATTGCGCCGCGTGGACCGCGCAAAGTCTTGTGCGTCGTCGTCGTTACGATGTCAGCCCATTTCACCGGGTCTTCGTCGCCTGTGAAGACTTTTCCTGCGACGAGGCCTGCGAAGTGCGACATATCGACCATCAATACTGCTCCGCACTTGTCGGCGATTTCCCTGAATCTCTTGAAGTTGATTGCGCGAGGATATGCCGAATATCCTGTGAGGAGGATGAGCGGCTTCACTTCCATCGCCTGCTTTTCGATTGCGTCGTAGTCGAGGAGGCCAGTTTTCTCGTCAACGCCGTACGGATGAGATTCGAACATTCTTGCAGAGACGTTCATCTTGTATCCGTGTGTGAGGTGTCCGCCGCATGAGTAGTCGAGTCCCATGAGCTTCTGGTTTCCGAATCTTGCTCTCAATTCTTTGAACTGCTCTTCGGTCAAGTCGTTGAGCGACTTCACTCTGAGCTCTTCCAATGTAGGTGTCTCGACTTTTGCCGAAAGAATCGCCCAATATGCGACGAGGTTAGTGTCGGCACCGGAATGCGGCTGTACATAAGCGTAATCAGCTCCGAAGAGAGCTTCTGCCTCGCGTGCAGCCGTTGATTCCACTGAATCCACATTGACGCAACCACCGTAGTATCTGTGCTCCGGGTATCCTTCCGCGTATTTGTCGGTGAGAAGGTTTCCCATTGCAGCTTGAACAGCCAGCGAGCAGTAGTTCTCTGAAGCGATGAGCTTGAGGTGGCTCCTCTGGTTTTCGATTTCGTTAACGACATCAGCTGCGATTGACGGGTTCACAGAAGCGACCTGCTGAAGATTAGCGACATAGGCAGTCATAGCGACGTTTGGTTTTCCGCCGCAAGACGAGAGGTAGTTTTCCAATGGTGTTGCCATTTTTTTCTCCATAAAAATTGAGTATGCAGTTGATTCTATTGAAAAATCGGTTAGTTCTCAATTCATACAGAAAAGTTTGAATGTCGAGTTAATGCAAATTGTAAATGCTGGAAACAAGCTCCCGGCGGGAACCCGACCACAAAAACGGCAGTACCGCTTCGCGGTGGCGTTAACATCGTTTGCGATGTTCCGTGTTTTTGTGGTCGGAACCCCGCCTCCGCTTGTTTCCAACTTTCATCCGTAAAACTCGACTTTCAGCTTATTTCTTCCAGTTCTTCTATCTCTTCTGGTTCGCTTTCGTCTCGTTGTTCCGGATTTTTGACCGTGATGCTGAATTCCATGAGCTTGTTTTTGTCGGCGATGTTTGCCACGACGAATTTTTTCACTTCTTTCATTTCGATTATCATCTGGCGCGAGATTTCGAGTGCTTCGGAGAATTCGATTGTCGCTTCCTTTTCCTTGTCGGCGTCTTTCAGCCTAATGAGCGTGATTGCCTTCTGCCTGATTTGTTCGTTCAGCTCTTTCACTTTTATGATGTTCGGAATCCGGCCGAATTTCTTTGTGCCGTCGCCGTAGAGCCACTGGTCGAATTTCGATGCGCCTTTTTCGGTCTGGCTTTTTATCTCGTCGGAAGTTCCGTGCAGATATTTCAAAAGAAGCGCAGTCCAGCCTAAGTGCGACTGGATTGCCTCGATTACGGTTCTAAGCTCCGTTTTGTCGGCTTTCCATGTTTTTTCGGAGACGTTCGCCAGCCTGAAAAAGTCGATGTCGCGCCTGATTTCCTCAAGGCTTTTCTCGTTCTCGACCGCGCTGAAATAAATCGGATCCTGCGTGTGGCTCAGTTCCAGTGCCTGCGTCGTGTTCCGCTTCACGATTTCCGCAATTTCTTTTATGCACTTTTCGATGTCGCCGAGGCTTCTGTTGTTGCGCTCGATGCTTTCTGTGATTCCTCCGACTTGCACGTCGATTTTTTCTTCTGCCGCCACGACTGCTGAAAAATGGTCGCTGATTTCTCCGTTCCTCTCGACGACGTTTCTGTAGTCGGCGATGATTTCCTTGAACGAGTTGACGAACATCAGCACCTGCTCCGAAATCTCCGTGAATGCGGCGTTCGTCTTTTTGCTCGATTCCGTCGCGCTCATTATCAGATTCGTCATCGTTTTGAGTGCGCCCGTGATTTCTTTTGCGTGTTTTCCGGTCTGCTCGCTGAGTTTCCTGATTTCGTCGGCGACGACTGCGAATCCCTTGCCCGCGTCTCCTGCGTGCGCCGCCTCAATCGAAGCGTTCATCGCAAGAAGGTTCGTCTCGTTCGCGACAGATGCGATTACCGAAATCGTGTTGTTCAGAAGCTCCACGCCGTCCGATATTTTTCCGACCTCGCTTTCCGTCGTTTTCACCTGCTCGTCAACGGTCTTCGTCAGTTCCTCAAGCTTTTCCGACTGTGTCTGCTTTCCGTTCAGAAGGCTGATTTTTTCTTTGAGCGCGTCAGCAACTTCCTCGATTACTTTTTTCGTTTTTTCGATTTCGCCTGACTGTTCCTCGACTAATTCCTTGTAGCTTGAGATGTTCTTCAGGATTTCCATGTTCTCGCTCATCGTGGCGTTCTCAAGATGCTCAAGTTTCAGCACTTTGACCTTTATGTAATCCGCTCCGAGCGAAATGCGGGACGAATTCGTGATTGCGTTCTGCACTTCCATCATGAATTCGCTTGAGCTGTCCTGCGTGTGGATTACGTTTATCTTCAGCTCGTTCAGAAGGTTCACGAGCCTGTTCCCGATGAAATCCTCAAGCTTGTCCGAAAGCTGCTGAATCGTTTTTATCGGTGTTTTGACTTTGTTCTTTTTGGAGAAGTCGCCGAGATAGACCGAATCGATGTAGGCAGCGAGACGGATAATCGGAATGTTGAAGAATATTGTGTGGAAGATTATGAAAATCACACCGGCAGCGATTGTGCATGGTATGAAAAAATCATGTAGGAATTGGTGCAGCAATATCACACAAGCCATTTCTGTAGTCAGTCCGACAATCGACAAAGTCGGAAAAACTGGTGTTTTTGAATTTTCTCTCTGTTTTTTATTCATGCAAAAGATTCTATCATGGTTTGTATGAAATTGAAAAATTTGAGACTTTCAGAAGATTTTTGCGGGTTTGAGTGTGCCGTTTTCGATTTGGACGGGACTCTGCTCGATTCAATGCCGATGTGGCACGGAGTTTCCGACAAATACCTTGAGTCCCACGGTATTTCCTTGCGCTCGTCAGTTTGGGACGAAGTGAAAAGGCTCACGGAAACTCAGACTGCCGTTTACTTTCAGGAAAAGTTCGGCATAAAAGATTCGATTGACGTTATCTGCGCCGAATTCGAAAGCATAATTTTCGAAGAGTACGCCAAAAAGTTGCAGCTGAAAGACGGTGCGCTCGACGTTCTCGTCTGGCTGAACGAAATGAAAATTCCGTGCGTGCTTGCGACTGCCACGAACAGGAAATGCGTTTCCGCGTGCCTTTCGCGTCTGAAAATTGCGGGGCTTTTCACCGACGTTCTGACTTGCCTTGACTTGCAGACGAACAAGCACGAGCCGCTGATTTTCCAGAAGGCGAGCGAGATATGCGGAGCTTCATTCGACAAAACCGTTGTCTTCGAGGACGCGTACCATTGCATTTCGACCGCGAAAAAAGCTTCTTTTTTGACTTGCGCCGTTTTTGACGAAAGCGCAAACGAGAAATGCCCTGACGGAAAAACCGACTGGGAGCACATCATTGCATTGTCCGATTACGCTATAAAAAACTGGAGGGAGATTTTATGAAAGTGAAGTCAAAACACATCGGATTTTTCATGCAGATTGTTTTCATTCTGCTGACTTTTCATTTCTGCCTGAAATTCAATTTTCCGTCCTCGCTGAAGCCGATGCAGGTTGTGAACATTTCGTTCGACATTCTCGGAATGATTGTCTGCGTCTGCCTTTACCTGAGCGGCTGCCTTGAGCCGAAGCGCAAAAGAGAGGACGTGCTTTTCGGAATCTCCGTTTTCTTTGAGGCAGAGACCCTTTTCTGCGATGCGTCCTCGTGGCTTTTTTTCGGCAGGGCGGAATATTATGTCCTGGAAGTCATGGCGTATTCTCTTTTCTATTTGAGCTCCGTTCTCATGCCGATTGTCTGCTGGTTCTATCAGATGGAAGTTCTGCAGGTGCGCGACAAATCGAAGAAAGTGCTCGGAACGTTTTTCATCGGCATTTTCGCTCTTTATGTGATTTCGCTTGTTTTCAACGCATTCTTCAAATTCTACTTTGTCGTTGATGATGCGACCGGAATCTACTCGCGCGGAAAATATTATTTTTTGAGCATAATTCCTGTTTTCGTCCTTTTTGTCACGATTCTCGTTCATGTGAATCTTCGGAAGGCGAACCGGAACATAAAATACGCGTTTTTGATGCTGAACATTGCGCCGTACATCGGAAGCATGATTCAGATTGCGATTCCGGGGCTTTCGGTCACATACATCGCGCTTCTGCTTGCGGTTGTCGTCGTTCATGTGTGCGTTCAGGTCAATCTGCGAAGGAAGCTTGACGTTCTGCAGAATCAGGTTCTCGTGGCGCAGATTCAGCCGCATTTCCTTTTCAACACTCTTGCGACGATTCAGGCACTTTGCAAGAGGAACCCGGAACTTGCGGCGAAGACAATCAACAATTTCTCGACGTATCTCCGCGGGAACATTCAGCTGCAGCATGAGGATTTGATGCCGTTTTCCGAGGAACTCAAGCACATAAACGTGTATACTGAAATCGAAAAGCTGCGTTTTCCGAATATTTCCGTCGAATTCGACATTCAGAATTCGGACATTCACATTCCGTTCCTTTCCGTCGAGCCTCTGGTTGAAAATTCAATCCGCCATGGAATCCGCGGAAAAGAGGACGGATTTGTCAAAATTACGACATATTCCGAGCGAAAATTTCATATAATAGAAGTTCAGGACAACGGCTGCGGATTCGACACGGAGACCATGATTCCTGAAATTAATAAAGAAAATTCTTCCCATATAGGTCTAAAAAATGTTAAAAATCGTATAGAATCTTTATGTAACGGAAAAATGAAAATTGAAAGCGAAATCGGAGTCGGAACGAAAATCACAATCCGCATTCCGAAAAAGTAGTTACAAAAAATTTTTGCAATATTTTTCAAGGAGAGTAAATATGAATTTGCTTTGTGTTGATGATGAACCTTTGATTTTGGAGGACCTCGTTTCTGTCTGCCGCGAAATCGATTCAGTATGTTCCGTCGAGAGCTTCACGAAAGTTTCCGACGCGATAAATTTCGTGAAGGACGGCGCGAACGAAATCGACGTTGCAATCCTCGATATCGACATGCCTGAGATGAACGGTCTTGACCTTGCAAAAAAACTCAAGGAAATCAGGCCGAGAATCGAAATAATTTTTCTGAGCGGATTCTCTGAATTCGCGGTCGATGCGTTCAAGGTTCGTGCGAGCGGATATCTTCTCAAGCCTGTGAACAAGGAGAGCCTTGAGGAAGAGCTTACTGTGATTGCAAAGCACGAGAATTTCGGCGTTTTCGTCCGCACATTCGGAAATTTCGATTTGATTGTGAACGGCAAGAACGTGAATTTCAAATGGTCAAAGTCGAAGGAGCTTTTCGCGTACCTCGTTGACAGAAGGGGAGCGAGCGTTTCAAGAAAGGAGCTTGCGGCCGTGATTTTCATGGACAAGGAATACACGAGGAGCAACCAGGTTTACATAACGAGAATCGTGCAGAACCTTGAGGAGACTCTTTCCGAGTACGGCGTTGAGAAGATTTTCGTGCGCGGCGAGAATTCGTATTCCGTTGACGTGACGAAATTCAACTGCGACGTGTACGATTATCTTGACGGCGACGAGAGCGCGAAGATGAAATTCAACGGCGAGTATCTTTCTCAGTACAGCTGGGCAGAGGGAAAGGCAGAGATGCTTTCTTCTTTCTCGTGACTTGTTGAAATTATTGATAAAAATACAAAAATTTTATAAAAAAAGCGAAAATTGACACACACAGATTAACTGCAATGTTTTAATCTGTAGTCACAGCAATAAAAAAACAAGCTTTTCCGATTCGGTTCATAAACTCTCTCTCCGATGCTCCGAATCGGTTTTTTTTGTCCTGTTCAAATTTTCATTCGTTTTTCATTCGTTTTTCGAAGAGAAATACGCAAGTGAAAATCCCAGTGCGAGCGCGGCAACTGAAATCAGCATTACGGCAATTTCTCCGACCCCCGGGAAGATTATCACGACGGAGCCGACGATGAGTCCGAGAATCGCCGCGTAAGTGTGCGACGGAATTTTTTCCATGAGGAAGCGGACGAGCGATGCCCCGAAAATTATCCCTACGAGCGCGCCGAGTGCGAACGGCAAAAGAAAAAGAACATCAAGACGGGCGACTGCAGAAATTATAGTTCCGTACATTCCGAGCGCGAGAATCAGGAACGAGCCTGAAATGCCTGGAATAATCATTGCGATTGCGGCAGCGACACCTGCGACGAACAAAAGCGCGATTGTGGAGACCGTCATTCTGCCGTCGTTTTCTTCCGCCAAATTCCCTTCCGAAAGTTCAAGGTTGAAAGCGTCGTTTCCGTTCTGCGCTGCTTGTGCTGGTTGTTCCGTTTGTGCGGTGATTGCCTCCGTGATTTTTTCCGGTTGCGGCTCCGATTTTGCCTTTGCGACAGATTCTGTTTTCTGCTTCATCGCATTGCTTTTTTCGGCAGCCTTTCTTGCGTCGATGTCGCCGCCAAAAAATTTCATCGAAAGAACCATCAATAATCCGATTAGGAAAGCGAATTTCAGAAGCACCTTTCTTTTTTTCGATTCGGTCGTGTTTTCTTCTTTTGCGCCTTCCGCATTTTCCGATTGTTGCTGAGAAGATTTCATCTTGCGCAGAATGAGCGGAATCGAACCCAAAATGAGTCCGATGAAAAAATACGTCGTCGGAATCTGATATTTTGCGAGCAGAATCGTTATGACTTTGCTGAATCCGAGAACTCCGACACACATTCCGATTGCGAGCGGAAGCCAGAATTTCCATGCGCAAAAAATTTTTTTCAAATCAGGCGAGATAAGGTCGATTATCCTGTCGTACACGTTGAAGACGACAGCCATTGTTCCGCCTGACACACCTGGAATCACGTTCGCGACTCCGAGCGCAATTCCTTTAAAAATCAATTTTATAAATTCCATAAGCTGAATTATAATGATTTTTATGGATTTAAAAACTGTATGCATGTGCATTTGTCGCACTGCAGTGAATACGGTCGGGGAATGTAAATCTCCAATTGCTTACATAAATGTGCGCGTCGGAAAAAAATTCAGTTTTTCGGACGCAGAATTTCTCGAAGCGTTCAACAGCATGAAGTGGGATACCGCCGTCTCGACTGCCGACTTGGGCATCGTGCACGACGAGAATCTTGATTGCGCGGTGAAAGTCGAGAAAGTCTCTGATTTCTTTGACGAAGACGGAAAATGCAACGTGTTCGAAGTCCCGGAGGACAAGTCCGTCATAATGTAGTTCCGTTCGTCAGATTTTCTTTTTTGCCGAAAATGTAAAGATGAAGTTTTTTGAATTTGATGAATCGAAGCTTGTTAAGACGGCTGTAAAATATTCGCTTTTCTTTTTTCTCTTTCTTTTCCTCGGAACTTTTCATGCTTTCGCAAGCACATATCTTTGGACTGGCAGCGGCGACGGCACTTCATGGACGGACATTGCAAACTGGTCTTCCTCTGACGGCGGAACTTCATATCCCGGCACGGATTCTTCCGATGTCGCCAATATAAACATTCAGTCTTCGATAACGCTCACTTCTGACATTACGATTGCAAAACTTGAGCTTCCCGCAATTGCTTCTGATTCATATTCCGTGACGATTTCGGGGAGCTACACTTTAACTGCGACAACAATAGAAACATCTCGTGCGACTTTAGAGACTACTGATACGAGTTTGCTTACCCTTGATTGCGACGTTACCGCAGATACGATGATTATGCATTCAGGCGCATCAATCACGCTAAACGGAACTTGCAACATAACTAATGTCGTGAACTGGGGAAATGCTTCTACAACGCTGACTGTAAACGGCTCTCTCACTTCAACCTCTATCGATTTGAATACGTCATCTGCTTTGACGCTCGTGGTTTCTTCAACAGGAACTGTCACTACCGGAACTCTCGTCGGCGCGGCTAATTCAGTCGTTGACAACGGCACGATAATCACGACAAGCGCGGTTGCTGCCAACATCCTTGATACAAGTTCATCTCACGCAATTTATTCGGACGCTGCAACTTACGTTTACTGGACTGGCGCAAACGGAACAGATGCCTCTGACGACGACAACTGGACATTGGCTCAATCGAGCTGGGAAACGAAAACTGTATATATCGGTTTCAGCGCAAATAATCCTGTTCTTTCGTCCGGGACGCTCTCTGCTACGATTTTGAAAATTATCGACGGCGCAACATTGACTATTGAAAGCGGCGCAATCGTTGAGGGCATATCTTCTCTTACTGTCGATGAAAATTCCGAAATCAGCGGCGCGGGCATGATTTCGGCTGGAGCTCTGAAAAGCGAAAAATCAATCTCCGCTTCGTCAATTGCTGTTTCGGGAACGTCGTTGCTTGCGGGAACGATTGACACTAGCTCGGCTTCAAGCGGAACTTCGCAGACGTACATGGGGGCAGTCACTCTCACAGGCGACCTGCGCATAAAAAGCGGAGCGAGCGACGTGCTATTTTCCGGCAAAGTGAATGCACAGACTTCCGCAGCACCGTCGCTTACAATTGAAAACACGGGGCTTGTCACTTTCGAGGATTCTGTGGGAACTGACGGCGCGCTCAGTGAATTTTCATGCGGAAGCGGCGGGATAACCTTGTTGGGCACGCTTAAAACGGCAAGTAACATAGAAATAACGACAAGCAGCGACATAACTTTGTCGAATCCGCTTAAAACGACCGACGGCGACATTTCTTTGAATGCAAATGGAACTAGCGGAAAAATCATTCTGAATTACGAGTCGTCAAATTTGGACGTGGTGATAGATACAGATAGTTTTGGTTCTGTGAGTTTTGATAGCCCCGTAGTTCTTTCGAAAAACACTTACATAGAAGCTGTCGGCGGCGTTGATTTTAATTCGACTGTCGATGGCGGATATACGCTCGGATTCACGCACTTTTCGCCTGTCAGTTTCAATGCCGATGTCGGAAGTTCCACGAAAATTGCAGGGCTTGATTCAATGGGACCTGTTTATTTTGCTTCTAATGCTTCAATAAAAACGAGCGGAACAGCTGGCTTTTATGCTGGATTAGTATCTGGTTCTCCGCTCAAACTTACTGGAAATGCAATAATCAATGGTTCTAACACGCTTTCTGATGTCGAAATAGACAATTCCTCTTTTGGCTCTGCTTCCAGCATCAAATTCGAAGGCGGAGAGACGCAGACAATCGGAACATTCAGCGTGAAAGGTTCAAGCGGAAATGTCGTGACGCTTGATTCGACAGATTCTTCCGTCTGGAAAGCGAATTTTACAACCTCGCCTATGAATTCTTCGTTCGAATATGCCGAAGTGAAAAATTCGAAATGCGAAACTACGCTTTCTCTTTACAGCGATTCCGCGACGATTGCGGACGGCGGCAACACAACGAACTGGTTCACAACGAAATTCTACTGGCTCGGAAAGAACAGCACTTCATGGCTCAACGCTGCCGGCGAAAACTGGGCGATAGACGAGGACGGGGCGAATCTTCTTCCTGCCGATTCTTTTCCTCCGTACACTGGCGGAACTTCGGAAATAATAATCTGCGACAATGCCGTGAACGAGCTTGATATCTCGGATTACACTTCGGACGTTGTAATATCAACTCTCACAGTCGGCTCTTCCTCTTCCGACAGCACAAACGAAAAGCCCTGCGTTGTTTTGAAAGACGGAAACATTGTCTGCTCTTCCACGGATTCGACAGCCGATTTGTTCGTCAATCACGGATATGTGAAATTCACAGGGAGCGGACGAATTAAAGATTCCTCTGCTGAGATGATAATGGACAATGAGAACGGAACTGTCATTTACTCTGGCGGAGCGACCGTTACTGATTTTAATACCACCGATTACACTGTTGCCGATTACAACAATCTTGAAATCGAAAATGCAAAAATCGGTTCGAACATAAAAGCGGGCGGAACGTTCACTGTCGTTTCTGGCGGAACGCTTGAAATGCTTGCAGGCGGAATTACAAACAGCGATATCACGAATGAGGGAACTATCGTTTGTTCGGGAAGTTGTGCATTTTGGGAAAAAATCACGAACAACGGAACAATCGAATGCAATCGTTCAGTTTTGATTTACGACATCGACGACAACGGAATTTGGACTTTCGGCAGTGGTGGAACGATTGTTTTTGCGGATTCTGGTGTTGATGTCACTTTCGACGCGGAAGATTCAGATTCTTCGAATGAGTATGTGCTCGACTTGTCGAACATGACGACGGACAATCTTACATTCACTGGCCGCTCCGACAAATCGAAAATCAGCTCGCTCACGGACGGCACAAGAAGCGGCGAATGCATTTTTTCAAACGTGCAGTTCCTTTCGGACACAACATTCAAAGGAAAAACGACAAGCACCAGCGGAACGGTTGCGCTTGCTTCTGGAGCGACAATTGAAAATGCCGGAAGCGGCGCAGTTTCATTCGCGAATCTTGAGATTCCTTCTGGCGGAACTTTGACAAACAGCTCGAGCGGAACATTCTCTGTGACGGCGATGACACTTGGCGGAACTGTGTCACTGAACGGTGGAGATTCGGATTCGTATTTGGTTACTGTAAATTCGATATCAAAAGAATCATCTGTAACGGCATTTAATATTGAAACGACAGGATATGTGAAAATAGGTTCTGCAACTGATGCGAATTATCTTACTATCGGTGGCACTTCCGTTTCTGGTGGTCTTACGCTAACTGATGATTTTACGGCATCTTCCATCACTATTGGTTCTGATAATTATCTTGCAGGTGCTTCGGGAAAAACAATCTGCGTGAAATCTTATTGGACAGATATGGATGATACTTCGGATGATAATTTCATTCACAACAATTCAATTGTAAAAATTCCGTCTGATTGTGAAGATACAATTTCTTTCTCTGGAAATTCTAAATTCTATCAATTAATAGCTGAAAACCTCGGCGGAAAAACGATAGATTTCATGGGCGATTTTTCCGTTGATGATACTTTGACTCTTACAGGTACTTCGCCAAGTTCCCCTTTGAAAATCGACGGAACTGGTTCTATCACGCTTTCTTCTTCGCAGGACAACGGCGAATTCCTTGAGGTCGGCGAAAACGTGACGATTGGAGTCGACCTGAACGACGGAAGCGAGGCGAGTATCACTTACACGGCATGGAATTCATTTCCGACTGGCGCAATTCCTTACGGCTGGCTTTTTAATCTCGACTATTATTGGACGGGAGACGCTTCTTCCGACTGGCAGAATGCCGGAAACTGGATTTTGCAAGGGAAGGGCGGCGGCTATGTTGCTTCTGTCAATTATCCTGGCGACGTTTCATCGAATGTTTCAAAATACTGCAAAGCCTTTGTTCTTAAAACGAACCCGAGCACGTCTTCCGATGTTCCGAGGTTTCCAGTTCTTTCTGACGACATTCACCTTTCTTCGCTCACGGTCGGCGCGGATTCAAAATTGCATTTGGACTCGTACGGAATGGAATTAGTCGATGCGTTCTCGAATTCGGGCGACATTTATCTTTATGGAACTCAGCTTTCTTCGGCTGCACCGACAATCGTAATGCCGACTTCGGCTTCGACTTCGGCTGTAACTGAAAACGGAACATGGAGATTTTTCGGCGGTTCGACCGGAACTGGCACTGTCTGCAATATCGAAAATCATTCGTTCAAGAACGTAGTAATAGAAGGTAGCGGAAAACTCGGCGCGGAACTTGAATGCGAAAAACTCACATTCGAAAAGGACAGCGCGACATCTTTAGGAGTAACACTGACTGCTTCCGACGATTCTGTAGTGAAAGCCGATTCGGTGGAGCTCGATTTGGATTCTTCTTCTCTCGCTGCAAAAATCGACGTGCAGAAAACACTCTCCATTCAGCCTTCCTCTGCTTCCGTTTGCAATGTCAGCGGAAAGGGCACTTTCTTGGTCGCAGGCGGAACTGGCGGAGAATTGGCAACGCTGAATGCGACAATCGCGCTCGACACGACCGACGGAAAATTCGAAAGCACCTGCGAAACTCTCAATCTTCGCTCGTCTTCCGCAATTTCTGTTACGGCGGCGGAAATCAAACTTGCGAACAAGAAAGTCACGATAAACAAACAATCGACATTCAATGCACTAACAACGCTCGGCGACGGAACAAATGCGTTCACGCTTTCGGGTGACGACGGCAGCGAATACGCAATCGATTTTAAAGGCGACGTTGTTCTCTCTTCGGCGACTTCGATAAACGCAAAGCCCACATTCGGAAGCGATAGTTCAAATTCAGTAACGGGAAATTCAACTTCTATAAACTTTTCGGTTAGCGGAGAGTGCGTTTTCAATGCGGCGAGCGTTACTACAGGCGGAAGCCAGACGTATTCGGGAACTGTGCAGAGCGCAAACGATTTTTTGTTCAAAAGCGGATCTTCTTCTATAAGTTTTGCTTCTCCCCTCACGGCTTCGGCGGCTGTTACTTTCAATGTTGCGTCCACGAAAACTGTCTCGTTCGGGGCTAGCGCGGATTTCTCGCAGACGGACAAAGCGGAATATTTCACTGTTGAATCTGGAACTGTGAACGTTGGCATCGGAAAATTCGATGCGGGAATATTGAGAACTGAAAGTGGCACTTCGTTCGTCCAAAGCGGAATCAACACGAGCGACGGAACTTCGGCAGGAAGCGAAAATATTCAGTCGGTCTACGGAATCGAAAACG
This sequence comes from Treponema sp., assembly GCA_017525605.1. Classification (GTDB taxonomy): domain Bacteria; phylum Spirochaetota; class Spirochaetia; order Treponematales; family Treponemataceae; genus Treponema_D. Next base: position 131,933 of record JAFXSM010000030.1, read on the forward strand.
AGGGAAGCTGCGCATGGGATTCGACCGAGAAAGGCGGAACTCTTTCGCTTTCGGGCTCGGTCACGGGAACGAATGCCGCAAATGTTGCGTTCAACAAGAAAAACGTTACGATTCGTGCGGACGGAACTTTCTCCGGCATTTTCTACGATTTGAACATTCCTTCGGGGCGCAGCGTCACAAACGGAAGCGGAATCGTCGTTAGAAGAAATCTCACTGTCGCGGGAACTTACACTCACAACGGTCAGACTCTCACGCTCGGCGGAATTGCGGTCGGTGCAAAAACATATTCGAGCGAAACGGGAACAATCAGAGATTCCTCTTCGTCATTATTCGGCGATGTTGTCGTGAACGCTCTCGGAAATTCTATCGCGTCAAAAACATTCGCATCTGATTTTGGCGCAAGCACAATCGATTTCGACTCGACGAACCCTATTGAAAAACTCATTTTCGGCGGTTCGTCTGTCTCTTCTGTCATATTCGGAATTTCCTCGTCGTATTCGGTTCCTTCGCTCACAAAAGTCATTCTCGCTTCGGAAACTGCATGTGTTTCAGGCACAAACACAATCACATTCGAGTCTCCGATTGATTCTGATTCAGCTTCGTCTTCAAACTTCGGAATGCAAATCGGAAACAGCTCGAACGAAACGAGCGTCGTGTTCTCTGGAATTGTCGGCGGAACAACGGAAGTCGGAAAAATCGAAGCGTTCGGCGACGCTCAGGTGAATGCGGACGTTCATTCGGCGGACGAAATAACGATGCACAAAACTGTCACATTCGATTCCGGCTGCGCGAATTTCGTTTCTGCCGGAAACCAATATTTTTACGGCGACGTGAGCGGAAATTCAGCGGTTGCGATTGAAGCGTCATCTTCAACTTCGAAAATCGAATTTTTCTTTGTGAATTATGCGGCTTCTTCTTCGCAAACTCTTAGTGCGGACGGCGGAATTTTCATTTATTTGGACGACTCAAAAACTTGGAGCGGCGACTTCACTTTTGAAAGCCCGCTTGCGATTTTCGGCCCGTCATACAGTGCAGACGACCCGCGTTACAGCGGAAGCGACACAAGGTTCGAAATGTTCCTGCACGGCTCGTACACGCCGAGCGGAACTTCCGCAACTCTTTCGGGCGGCTCTTTCACCTGCGATTCCGATTTTTACGTCAACGGCGCGGATTTGTCGGGAATTTCGATTGCTCTTTGCGACAATTCATCTTCCTCTCCGGTCTTCAATTCAACTTCCTCTGCAACTTCGACCCAGTGGGGAAAGCCGTATGCGGTCGCGTTCAACTGCGCGCTAGGCAACGTGAGCGTTTCTGGAAGCTATCTTGCGGCGGCGGAAAATGCGCAGAACTGCACGGATTCAAGCGGAAACACGAACGTGAATTTCGACGTGCCGAAAATCGTGAGCGCGTATTCAGTTTACGACGACGTGATTTGCATCGAGTTCAACATGCCGATTGAGAATTCGAACGACGAAATCAGAAAAACGGTGAAAACACTCTCGTCGTCTTCGGTCGAGAACGGCGGAATCTGGTACAGCGGAAAATCGCTCAGAATCGGAAGCGACGTTTACACGGACGCAGACTGCACGTCGCTTCTTGCTTCCGACACCGACCTTGTCGGAACTTCAGGCGGAAATCCGAAAATCTACATAAAAACTTCGGCGGAAAAATGGAACACCGACGCAACTGCTTCTTCTTCCGGTTTCTCTGAATCAACTGACAGAAGCGGAATTCCACATTCGGTCACGACAGATTTGTCGATGAGCGAAGGAATGTTCTACGCGGCGGAAGGTCACACGATGAGCCGCAATTATGGAACGAACCTCGAAAAGGATTCTTCCGCTAGCTATTCTTCCGCTGAAAGCTATAACGACACGGAAGACCACTGCAAAGCCGTTTTGGTTGGTGTCGGAATCGGGCAGGAGCTTCATTCGGACGGAACGGAGCAGGAATTTTTCGACTCGCACAACTTCATCGAATTCGTCTATTCAGAACCAGTCGATATCGGAGACCTTCCGCACGATGCTGGCGACGTGAATGTTCAGACTTCATCTTCGTTCGCTTCTGCAGCTTCTCACGGAGGCGCAATCGTAAACGGAACGAGCGGATTCACTGTGACCGGCTTTGCTGGAATCGAAAACGGAAAAGTGAGCGCGGGCATAAAAACTTCGGACGGAAACGGCGGCTGGAGCGGCGCAATCGACGAAGCAAAACCGCACGCGCTTTACAGAAAGTTCTCGCTCACGGCTGGCGAAGAAAGCACTGTCCAGCAATGCAGAATAAGGTTGTCTGTCGCGGGCTACGTTGACGAGGCTAACCCAATCGACGGCTACAACAATTACCTCGGCTACATCGAAAGCGCAGTTTCGCCAAGCGGAAACATCACGCGGCTTTCAAACGATTTTATAACCGACCTTGCAGTTGACGTTGACGGAAATGCTCTTAAAAACGGAACTGACGGAGTGAGCACGAGCGTTCACCCGTTGCCGGCACTTGTCGTGAACGGAATGCCAGACGCGTCTTCTTCTGTCTCGTTTGAAAGTTCAGATTCGACTCTCTATTCTTCGTGGGACGTTAGCGCGCCTGTGTTCGCACTTTACGTTGACGGAAGCGAAAATCTCTTCTCGGATTCGGACAGCGACTCGAAAATGTACGAGATAATCGGTATGACGAATTCAAGAAGCGCGACATATCTCTACAACGTCGAACTGCACCTTCACGACAACGCGCGTTCGGTCTATTCCGATTCCGGATTCTCATGGCTTACGAGAACGGGCTGGCAGGAGTCAGGCACAACTGTCGTCACGGCTCCTGAATATTCGGGCGGCTCAAGGATGTTCGTCACGCAGTCGAATGTCTCTTCTGCAAACGCAACTTCGGGCGGAATCAGAAAGTCGAGCCTTGACGGAGCTTCTTCTGCGTTCACTTACAAAAGCGTTGTCGGAACTGCAATTTCGGAAGAAAAGTCATTCAACACGACTGGAATTTCTCAGAGCGTTCTTAGAAATCTCTTTTTCGAGGAAGGAGATGCTTCTGCGACCACAAAGGACGACGGAAGCTACATCGCAATTCCGCTCTGCACCGAGGACCAGAACGGACACCTTTCGCTAAGGACGAAATTCATCGTCTACTACAAACCCGGAACTGCCGACGACCCGAAATCTTTCATAACGGATTTGGCAGGAAACAGGCTCGTTATGACTGACGACGGCTCCGATATGAAGACGATGCAGTCAGTCGATATCGCTCCTCCGAACTTCACGCTCACTCTTGCGCCAATCGGTCACGACAAAATCGACATGGTTTTCTCGAAAGAAATTTATTTCGGCGGAAAATCACTTGCGACGCTCAAAGAGGAGGGCGGACTCGACAGCGCGATGGAGTCAATCAGGCAGAACATGAAGATTTCAGGAAATGCCGATTTCACGATTGAGAAACTTGAATTCGGCGGAAGCAGCGGTGACTACACGGAATTTATAGCCACGCTCGACAGGGAGGTTTCTCTTGATGACATTCCTGGAACGTACATTGAGCTTGACAACTCGGACATTGCGGAAATCAGCGGATATCAGTCTTATATAAAAGATTCGATGGGCAACGTCCTTGAGAATTCCACTAAGCACATCATCTCGGATTTTGCGGTGAATGCTGTGAAGCCGCTCTATGCGTTCACGTCCCCGTCGGAAGGAGAAACTGAGGAGAACTGGTTCGATTCGTTCGGCATTTACGGCGGCGGAGATGACAGGACGGATTCGACTCTCTATTCTGTCCACGATTTCACGGCAGATTCAGGAAGCTACGGAAAACTCCGCGAATCGAAGGACATTGCGCTCCACGTCTCGTTTGACGGTGACGGCTCCACGCTTGAATTGATTCCGGACTTGAAAAGCGAGCTTGACCCGCTTTGGATAAGCTCGAACATCAACACGCAGCTCGGCGTTTCATGGCGAGTGTGGCTTCCTGAGCTTGTGACATCCGTTTCGTCTTCTTACAACGATTCTCCGCTACAAGGCGAATATCCGACGGAATCTGAGATTTCTGGTCAGTGGATTTACATTTTCCAAAACGAAGAAGCCGATTCCGACTCGCGAAACTGGAAATCGGGCGATGAAGTTCAGTTCATCTTCAAAATCGGCGACACCGAAATCGACCACGACGGCGACGGCACGAATGTCACCTCGTTCTACGCGCTTACGATGCCGGAAAGCAGAATCAGCGCGGGAGATTTCTCTTTCCTCGACCTGTGGAGCTTCCATTTCGCCTCGATAAAAAGCCAGCGCGGCGGAGTCTCAGTCCTCAACAACGTCATCAACTCAAACGAAAAAGAAAATGTCGTCATAAAAGTCGATATGCCGTCGGACGGACTTCTGAACGTGTACGTCATGACCCTCGACGGAAACGTCATCAAGCGTTTCGCAAAAGGCAAAACCTCGTCAGGCACCCACTACTACAAATGGGACGGCACCAACACCAACGGCAAACCCGTCGCCCGCGGATTATACTTCGTCCGTGTCAGCGGAACGGGAATAGACGAGACGCGAAAAGTCATGGTAGTTAAGTAGCGGTTGCCGATGTGCGACTGTGTTCTAATCTTTGTGCAGTGGATGCAACCGTTCACGGCACGAGCTGACGCTCGTACCTTTCTTTATGTAGAGTGTCGAAACCTACAAATGAAAGATGGAAACAAGCGGAGGCGAGGTTCCACCCTCAAAAACACTCAGCCACCGCGTAGCGGTACTGCCGTTTTTGAGGGTGGGTTCTCGCCGGGAGCTTGTTTCCAATATTTACAATTAGCATTAATTCGACATTTTCAAACTGTGGCGGAATCTTCTGGAATCTGTCATAATCTATCGGTTATGCATGAGCTAAGAAAAAATTCACGGTTCAAAGATTTCGGAAAATTCGAATGCAGGCAAATTTCTCTCATTCCGGGCGTGCTCAGCAACATAAGCATAAGCGGAATGAAAGTCACGTTCGATTCTCTCGACAGCTTTGACATGAATATTTATTACGAAACTTCGATTCGTCTTGCAAAGCGCAGCGGGGACCCGATAAAGCTCCTCGTTCTTCCTGTATGGAGATTTGACGGAAGAACAGGCGGTTCTTCTTCTGTTCAGATTGGTTTTGAAATCCAGCATTCTCTTGAGTACGACAAGCTTTCTTCATACATCGACGAGCTTTCGAAGAGCGACGAAGTTGAGGAAGACGAAGAAGAACAGAACAAAACAGTCGATGTCGATATAACGGTGCAGTTTTCGGACGACGAGAGCGGCAGTCAGCCAGACGATTATCTTTTGCAGGAAGAGTGCGAATGTCAATTTCTGTGAAAAAATTACCCGGAAAGGCGTTCCTTGCTTTTCCAGAAATGAGGAACATGCTCGTTTCGGAGCTTGTCAACAGATTCCATTATGGAAAATTTTCAGATTCAGCCACAATCGAGGGAAGGACTTTTGTAGAGAAAAATGCGGTCTGGTACGGAGATTTGCTTTATTGCCCGGATTTCGACGAGGTTGTCGATTCTTCCCTAAAAGATTCCGTTCCGTATTGGGCGAGCACGACTCTTCTTTCTCCGCTTGAAATCTCTTTCGACTCGATTGGCGAAGCCGCAAAGTCGCTCAAGGAAATTCAGCGTAACTGGGCACCGTATCAGTATCAGTTTTTCAGGCGCGCATCTCTCGTTCAGGATAAGCTTCCGCACATAAATCTCAAGGTCAGGAAATTCCCGTGCGAAATTCCGAACAGTGCGATGGGGCTTTACACTCTGACAGGCGAAAAGACGATGATTGCAAGCGCGGTCACTTCAAGCCCGCTCCCTGCAGGAAGAATCCAGTTCGAAGAAGACCACGAGAATCCGCCGAGCCGTGCCTATCTGAAAATCCAGGAGTCGCTTACGCTCGCGCACACTTTCTTCGGCGTTGATTTGCCGAAAGAGGGCGACAAATGCTTTGAGGCAGGCGCGTGCCCTGGCGGCTGGACATACGTTCTTCGCCTGCTCGGTGCGGACGTGTTCGCAGTTGACCGTGCGGAGCTTGCACCGTCGCTGATGAGCGACAGCCACGTCAAATTCCTCGCCCACGACGCATTCACGCTCACCCCGGAATACATCGAAGAAAACTTCGGCAAACTCGACTGGCTCTTCTCCAACGTAATCTGCTACCCGGAGCGTCTCCTTGAGTGGATAAAAATGTGGCTCGATTCAGGAAAAGTGAAGAACATCATCTGCACGATAAAAATGCAGGGCGAAATCAACTGGGAACTGATATCCGAATTCGAATCAATTCCAAATTCGCGCATCGTCCACTTGAACTACAACAAACACGAACTGACGATAATGATTATTAGATAGAAAAAAGAAGGCGCATATATTAATATGCGCCTTCTTTTTTAGTTAGCGTTATTTGTAAAAACTACTTGCGGCCGATTACCGTTTTCTTCTGCCTTTCAAGGCTCGCTTCCGGGTTTCTGTACGCGGTGAACAGGAAAATCGCGAGGCATACGACTGCCGCGATTATTCCGACTGCGTACGAGATTGTCAGGCCGCTTGCGCCTTTTGCTCCGAGGTTGAAACATTCAGGCGCGTACATCAGATATGTGATTGAGACTGCCGACATGAACGTTGCAGGGGCTGCCGCAATCCAGCAGCGGTTTTTGTTCTCGTAGTTCGTGGCGAGATAGACCGCGCCTGCCCAGAGGACAATCATCGCGAGCGTCTGGTTCGACCAAGAGAAGTATCTCCAGACGACGTTGTAGTTGATGAACGAAATCGCATAGCCCACAAGAAGAAGCGGAACTGCGGCTCCGAGCCTGACTTTGATTTTCTTTTCGTCGAGCTTGAACCAGTCGAAGATTGTCATTCTTGCGCTTCGGAATGCTGTGTCGCCTGAAGTAATCGGGCAGACGATTACGCCGAGAAGCGCGATTGGTCCGCCGACTTTTCCGAGAAGCGCGACGCACATATCGTAGACGGAATTTGAGTTTCCGCCGCCGATTGCTTTGAGGGCTGCAAGTCCAGTTCCGTCTCCGTCCTTGTTCCAGAAGAACGCGACAGCCGCGCTCGCCCAAATCAATGCGATGATTCCCTCAGCGACCATTGCTCCGTAGAAAATCTTTCTTCCTTCTTTTTCGCTCTTGATGCAGCGCGATACAATCGGCGACTGCGTTGCATGGAAGCCTGAGATTGCGCCGCATGCGACCGTGATGAACATCAGCGGCCATATCGGGCGGACTCCAACGACGTTTCCAGCATCATCGACAGTTCCAGGGAAGAGATTCTTCAGCGTCATTTCCATCATCGGGCGTTCGCCAGAGTGCATTATCGTTCCGATGATGATTCCGAATGCCATGAGGATGAGAAGAATTCCGAAAAGCGGATAGACTTTTCCGATGATTTTGTCGATTGGAAGAAGCGTTGCAAGGAAGTAGTAGCAGAGAATTATTACTGTCCAGACCCTGACATTGAGCCAATCTGGAGTGAGCCGCGCGAGAAGACCTGCAGGTCCTACCATGAATACGACTCCGACAAGCACAAGAAGGATGACCGAGAACACACGCATCACGTTGTGCATCACAGGTCCAAGATATTTTCCGGTGACTTCCGAAATCGAGGCTCCGTCATTCCTCTCCGAAAGCATTCCGGCCATGAAATCGTGGACGGCACCAGCAAGAAGAGTGCCCGCCACAATCCAGATGTAAACGCTCGGTCCCCACATCGCGCCCGAAATCGCGCCGAAAATCGGTCCGAGTCCCGCAATGTTCAAAAGCTGGATAAGAAATGCTTTTGCCGTCGAAATCGGAACGTAGTCAACTCCGTCCGGGTTCGCGATTGCTGGTGTCGGATTGTCTGTCGGCTTGAAAATCCGTTCGACGATTGAACCGTAAATGATATAGCCACCTATCAGGATGGCCAAAGCAACAAAGAACGTTACCATAAAACCTCCTAAAGTCTGGATGGGAAAAACTTTTTTTCTCAAGCGGCTTGTTTTTCTTCCATTGTAAAATCGCAAATATCAGTTGTCAAAAAAATTCCGTCTACAACGTTGTAAATAATGTTTTTGCATTTCTCCGTCTTAAATACCGCTGAAAATACGCTTTGAAGAGTGTTAAAAACCTTGAAAAATAATGAAAATCGTAGAAAAACGTTGCAAACGTTGCGTTTTTTTACTTTACAAAGCAAAAACAGATAATTAAAATCTTTTTCTCATTCAAATTTCATGGAGATTTTGGAGATTCCAAATGGCAAAGGAAAAAAAAGAACTTGACAGATTTGACACCAAGTCCAGAAGAAATATGCCGATTGTTGTGAAGCTTCTGAGCGTCATAATCGCATCCGTTATCGTGAGCGTCGTCGGTGTCGCTCTTCTTGAACTTGTTATTTTTTCGTCAGGCGTTAGGCAGTCAACTGACGACGACCTTGAAAAATTCTCAGTCGGCCTTGAGATGAAACTGGACGATTGGCGGAAAACTCTTGAAGCCGACGTTTCTCTTTTGGCAAAGCGGTCTGACGTTTCCGAGAACACTTCTGAAAAATCAGTTGCGAATCTTACTTCGATATTGAATTGGGAGACTGGAACTCTCGATGTCGATGTCCTCGCAATCACTGACGAAAAAGGCTCTGTCCTTGTCGGAAGGGGCATTGCTTCTGGAAAAAGCCTTGTATCGATAAGCTCTGTTCAAAGCTCGTTGCGCGGCGCGGCAGGATATTCTTTCGCGCGTGTCGGCGATATCGGGTATTCTCTCATCGCTGCGACCCCGGTTCGCCATTCAGATTCCGTCGTGGGCTGCGTCATTGCCGCATATTCGCTTTCGGACGGCAGGTTCGTGAGTGAGGCAAGCTATGCGTATGCTTCGCACTGCACCGTGTTCGAAGGCTCAAAGCGCGTAGCGACGACTCTCGGCGAAAGTTTCGTCGGAACTACGCAGAGCGATGACAAACTTGTGAATGCCGTTCTCAAAAAAGGATACGAGTACCACGGAAACAACACGATAAACGACGAGGAATACATGTCTGTCTCATTTCCGCTCGTGTCGAGCAATGGGGAAATCACCGGAATGCTCTTCATCGCGAGAAGCACAGAACTCGTCAATGCAATCAGAAACCACACTTTGGTCATCGTGATTCCGTTTGCGGTGATTCTGATAATCGTTCTTTCCCTTGCCTGCCAGAGATTCGTCAGCTGGCTCATGTGGAGAATCTACAACGTCACGAATTTCTTGAAGGAGCTTTCGAGTGGGGATGCGGATTTGACGAAAAGATGCAAGCTTTTCATCCGCGACGAAATCGGCGATTTGATAATTCAGTTCGACTTCTTCCTGGACAAATTGCAGGGAATAATGCAGGAAGTGAAATCGACGAAAGTGGAGCTTGGCGAGTCGGGCGTGGAGCTTTCGGACGGAACAGAGGAAACTGCAAGCGCAATCACACAGATTATTTCGAACATCGACGGAATCCACAGGCAGATTATCTTTCAGGGCGACAGCGTGAGCAAAACTGCCGTTGCCGTCACTCAGATTTCAGGAAACATCTCGAACCTCGACAAACTTGTTGAGAATCAGGCGGCGGGCGTAACGGAAGCTTCTGCGGCTGTCGAGGAAATGATTGGCAACATTTCGTCAGTCACAAATTCCGTCGGAAAAATGGCGGAATCGTTCGGCTCTCTCAATTCGAACGTGCAGATTGGATTCGAGAAGCAGCGCGACGTGAACGACAAAATCCAGCAGATTGAGATGCAGTCCGCGATGCTTGAGGAAGCGAACCACATCATCGCGAACATTGCGGAGCAGACGAACCTACTTGCGATGAATGCCGCGATCGAGGCGGCACATGCGGGCGAGGCGGGAAAAGGCTTCTCCGTGGTTGCGGACGAAATCAGAAAGCTTTCCGAGACTTCCGCATACCATTCAAGCGCAATCGGAACGCGTCTTTCCACAATCAGGAATTCGATTGCCGATGTCGTAAATTCTTCTAACGAGGCGAGCGAGGCATTCAGCGCGGTTTCCGACCACATCCGAAAAACAGACGAGCTTGTCCTTCAGATTAAATGCGCGATGGACGAGCAGAACGAAGGCTCAAAGCAGATTGGGGACTCGCTCAGGATAATGAATTCGAGCACTCAGGAAGTCCACATGGCCGCAAAGGAGATGTCGCTACAGAACGAGCATATTCTTGCCGAGATGAACAATTTGCAGGACGCCACGATGAAAATCCAGTCGAACATGGACGAGATGGCAGTCGGCGCGAAACAGATTAACGAGACCGGCTCTTCGTTGGCGTTGGTTTCGGGAAACGTTCAGTATTCGATTACGAAAATCGGAGACCAGATTGACAGGTTCAAGACTGAATAGAATTTGAGTTTTTCAGAATCGATTTTTGCGTTATGAGGATTTTATGAAAAAGATTTTGCATTTTGTTTCTGCGTTTTTAATTACATCAGTTCTTCTTTCGTCGTGCCAGATGAAAAAAGAAGCGACGATGAAATTTCACACTGTAAAACTAAGGTTTGCCGAAAATCATGTCGGCACTACGCCTGCTGCATTGGCGGACAAAGAATTCGCTCGTCTTGTCGAAGAGAAAACTGCTGGGCGCGTCAGAATCGAAGTTGTGACTGGCGGCGCGCTCACGGAGACATCGGCAGAGGCAATCGAGGCTCTTAAAAACGGCGACATCGCATTCACCCGGATTTCTTCAACTCCGCTTGCGACTTACGTCCCGAAAATCAACGCGATTCAGCTTCCGTATCTCTACCGCTCTTCAAGCCACATGTGGAATGTGCTGAACGGCAAAGTCGGGCAGGAAATCTTGGGCGATGTCGAGAAGGCTGGAGTGGGGCTTGTCGGTCTTTGCTATTACGATGCCGGCTCAAGGAATTTCTATTCGACAAAAGAAATCCGTTCCGTTTCGGACATGAAAGACCTTCGCGTCCGAGTTCAGGGCGGGCTTATGAACGATATGTGCAAGGCTCTCGGAGCTGTTCCCGTGACAGGAATCGAAATGTCGCTCGTCCGTGAGAACATCGAGAGCGGAAATATCGATGCCGCAGAAAACAACTGGCCGACGTACCAGTCCACAGGCGATTACACCGTGGCAAAATATTTCGTCCTCGACCAGCACACGCGCGTCCCGGAAATTGTCATCGCCTCGAAAAAAGTTCTCTCGTCGCTTCCTTCTGATGACGTGAAGGCAATCGAGGAGGCCGCAAAACTCACCCAGGAATTCGAGATTGCAAAATGGAAGGAGATGGAAGCGAGTGCGGAGCGCATTGTCCGCGCGAACGGCAACATGATAATCGACCTTCCTTCGCGCTCTCTCGAAGAATTCCAGAATGCGATGCAGCCCGTTTACGACAAGTACGCGAGCAATTTCGGCTACATATTGAGAGAAATTCAGAACACGAAATAAAAATAATCCCGAAAAATTTATATTTGTGATATAGTCTATTCCATGAGTGAAAATGTTAACGGAGGGCGTGAGTCCCTCGGGAGCAGATTGGGTTTTCTGCTCATCAGCGCGGGTTGCGCTATCGGTATAGGAAATGTATGGAAATTTCCGTATTTGTGCGGTCAGAACGGCGGAGGAGCATTCGTTCTTCTGTATGTGTTCTTTCTCGTGATTCTCGGAATTCCTGTCATGACGATGGAATTTGCATTGGGACGTGCCTCACGGAAAAGTCCCGTCATGCTCTATCAGCAGCTTGAGAAGCCCGGCAGCAAATGGCATCTTCACGGCTACGTTGCGATGGCGGGTAACGTCATTTTGATGATGTTCTACACGACCGTCGCAGGCTGGATGCTTTCCTATTTCGTCAAATCAATGCGCGGCGATTTCGTCGCTCTCTCAACAGACGCAGTTGCTGCCGAATTCACGTCGATGCTTTCTTCGCCACAGATGATGCTCATAGCTCTTGTCGTTGTCGTTGCGGTCGGAGCTTTCATCTGCATACTCGGACTTGAGGCCGGTGTCGAGCGCGTCTCGAAAGTGATGATGATTGCGCTCTTCGTGATTATGGTCGTTCTTGCAATCCACAGCGTCGTCATGGACGGCGGCAGCGAGGGGCTTTCGTTCTATCTTGTCCCGGATTTTTCCCGGATGAAAGAAATCGGCTTCTTGAATGTCACTGTTGCCGCAATGAACCAGGCGTTCTTCACGCTCAGCCTCGGAATGGGCTCCATGGCGATTTTCGGAAGCTACATCGACAAAAAGCGCGCGCTTTTGGGAGAGGCAGTTCACGTCGCGGTTCTGGACACGTTCGTCGCGATTGTCTCAGGTCTCATCATCTTCCCTGCGTGCTTTGCATACGGAGTCCAGCCTGACAGCGGCCCGTCTCTCATCTTCATCACGTTGCCGAATATCTTCAACCACATGTCGCTCGGACGCGTTTGGGGAAGCCTTTTCTTCCTGTTCATGACATTCGCGGCGTTCTCGACTGTCGTTGCCGTTTTCGAGACGATTATCGCGTGCACGATGGATCTTTTGAGGTGGAGCAGAAAAAAGGCGGGGCTCATCTGCGGAGTATCATTGTTCGTGCTTTCAGTTCCTTGCTCTCTCGGCTTCAATCTTCTTTCGTTCATTCAGCCGATGGGCGAGGGCAGCGGAATACTCGACCTTGAGGATTTCCTCGTGTCGAACCTGATTCTTCCGTGCGGCGCGCTCATCTTCATCATTTTCTGTACGTTCAGATTCGGCTGGGGCTGGGACAATTTCGTCCAGGAAGCAAATACCGGTCGCGGCCTGAAAGTCGCAAAGTGGATGCGCGGCTTTATGACATTCATCCTTCCGCTCATCGTCGGCGTGATTATCGTAATGGGATTGATTTAAGGAAATCCAAACGGAGCAAGCGGATTTGTTCGATTTTACCAATCCGCTTGTTACTGATAATTTTTTTCTATAAGTGCAATAAAAAAATAATATTTTCCAAAGTTTTTTCATCTCTGTATAAATAGACCAGTTCAGAAAAACGGAGGTGCAAAAAGTATGGGACTGCCACTGCCAAAAAAAGTCGAGATTCGCGAAACTCGACTGCACACGATTCTCACGTACAACGGAGACGCAAAGGACTTGGGCAAGTCGTCGAAGGACAACAAGCTGAAAATCGGGAATTTCAAATTCAGCCAATGCGGAAACTGTCAGGAGGGCTGCGCTTTCATGCAGGTGTATTCCGTGCACGACGCCGCGGTCATCAGCCATTCGCCAATCGGATGCTACGCCAATGTCGCCGAGAGGTTCCTTGGAATGTCGAACGTCGCGCCCATTCGCGGAAAGACTTTCTTCAATCATCATTCGCTCTGCACGAACATCCAGGAGTCGGACACGATTTACGGAGGCGCGAAAAAACTCCGCCATGCCGTTGGGGAGGCGTACAAAAGATACAACCCGAAAGTCATCTACATCACCACTTCCTGCGCTTCGGGCATCGTAGGCGATGATGTCCAGTCGGTCGCGGAGGAGATGAGCGAAGAGCTTGGCATTCCCGTGTTCGCCGTGGAATGCGAGGGCTTCAAATCTCGAATCTGGTCGACAGGGTTCGACGCCGCCTTCAACGGAATCCTGCAGACGGCATTGAAGCCGCCGAAGAAAAAGCAGAACGATTTGGTGAACATCTTCAACTTTTCGGGGGTGGACTCGTTCACGCCGCTTCTGAAGACAATCGGTCTCCGCCCGAACTATCTTGTGGAGACCCGTTCCGTCGATGAGATTTCACAGATGGCGGAGGCCGCCTGCACAGCGACAATCTGCGAGACTCTCGCGACATTCGTGGGCGACCGCCTTGAAAAACTCTACGGAGTTCCGCAGGTCATCTCACCTCCGCCTTACGGAATCACATGGACAGACAGGTGGCTTCGCGCCGTCGCGTCGTTCACCGGAAAATACAGCATCGTCGAGGACGCGATAAGGAAAGAGCACGCTAGAATCTGGCCTGAGCTTGAGCGTCTGAGGAATTTCTTCAAGGGCAAGAAGGTCTACATTTTTTCAGGCGCCGCCTACGCGCACAACATGGCGAGCGTCTGCCACGATTTGGGGCTCGAGGTGATTGGAATCACGACCTACCACCACGACCAGAACTACGACACAAAGGACATCAACACCGTGAAATTCATGACGGACACAATCGGAAATGTCCCGAACTACACAATCTGCAACAAGCAGCCGTATCAGGTCATCAAATTCCTTTCAAAACTCGATCCTGACTTTCTCATCGTCCGCCATCAGGCTCTCACCGTTCTCGGCTACAAGCTCGGCATTCCTTCGATTATGGAAGGAGATTCGAACAAGTGCGTGGGCTATGACGGAATCATCGAACTCGGCCAGAGGATACAGAAAATCCTGAAGACGAGAAAACTCTACAAGAACATCGCGAGCCATGTGGAATTTCCGTACACGGACTGGTGGCTCGATGAAAAGACAGACGCGTTCCATTTTGTAGGAGGTGCAAAATGAATCCAGAGATTTCACAACCGCGCTACACATGCGCGCTCGGCGCACAGGCGACAGTGCTCGCCATTCCCCATGCGGTTCCCGTCGTCCATGCGGGACCCGGCTGTTCTTCGATTGTCTCGGCTTTTTCCAAGCTTGGCCACCACGGAGAGTCCTATGCCGGCGGAAACCAGGTCCCGTCCACGAACGCCACCGAGACCGATGTCGTCTTTGGAGGCGAGAAGAGCCTGAGGAGCGAGATAGACGGCGCGCTCCAGATAATGAAGGGGGACTTGTTCGTCGCTCTTTCGGGCTGCACTGCAGGAATCATCGGGGACAACACTGTGGAGATTGCTAGGGAATTTGCCGAGCGGGGGTTCCCGGTTGTCGGTGCCGAAACACCAGGCTTCAAGGGCAGCGCGTACAACGGCCACGAGATTGTCGTGAAGGCGATAATAGACCAGTTCGTGGGGGATGCCGAGCCTCAAGTGCAGAATGGGCTTGTGAACGTGTTCGCCGATGTTCCTTCCCAGAATCCGTTCTGGCGCGGTGACTTCCAGAAGCTCAAGGAGCTGCTCGAAAAAATCGGTCTCAAAGTGAACATCCTTTTCGGCGTGATTTCGGAAGGCGTCTCCGAATGGAAGAACATTCCGAACGCCCAGTTCAACCTTCTCGTCTCTCCGTGGGTCGGCCTTGAGATAGTCGAGCACTTGAAGAAGAAATACGGCACGCCCTTCCTCCATTATCCGATTCTTCCTGTCGGGGGAGCGGAGTCGAGCCGCTTCCTCCGCGAAGTCGGAAAATTCGCCGGCTTGAGCGAGAGCTTTGTGGAAGAGGTCGTAAAAAGAGAGGAGAAAATCTACTACGAATATTTCGTGGACACTGCCGACTTCTTCTCCTCATTGCAGAACAACCTTCCGTACGAGCTTTTCGTCACGGGCGACAGCCTGTCGTCGTTCGGAGTCACGAAGTACCTTGAGAACGAAGTCGGCTTCATCCCGAACGCCGTGTTCGTGACCGACAACCCGAACCAGAAGAACGAGACAGAGCTTTTGAAGATTTTCGCGTCCGAATTTCCTGAATACAAGGACAATCTGTTCTTCGAGGTGGATTCTGAAATCATACGGAAGAAAATCGAGCCGGAACTGGCGAAGACGAACCGCGCCCTCGTTCTCGGAAGCGACTGGGAGAAGGGCTACACGAAGGCGAGTGGAAACCTCTTTCAATATTTCTCGGCTCCAGTAAACCAGCAGCTCGTCATCTCAAAAAGCTATGTGGGGTACGAGGGAGGGCTTCACCTCCTTGAGGACATCTACAACACGCTCTTCGAGGGAAAGACGATTACGAACCAGACATACCAGGCGAAGCTCGCTTGAAAAATCCAGGAGGTACAGCTTATGGGAAAAAAACTGAAACAGTCTTTGCTCTTCATTTCGATTTCGTTTTTTGCGATTCTTGCGTTCTCTTGCAGGGGAAAAAATGCCGAGTCCAGCGCGGATACAAAATCGGAGTCTCTCCGCACCCTCACGTTCGCAAAAGGCGCTTCCGGCCACGCCTTGAACCCGCTCTTTGAGCTTGGAAAACGCTACTATTCGGAATACGGCCTGAGCGTGAACGTCGTTCCGTTGGAGCGCGAGCAGATTTTCGAGTCCGAGAGCATAGGGAAGGTGGACGGAGCGTACAACGATTTGGCGTTCCCCTTGAAGTTCGGAGCGACCGAGGGAAACATCGTGATTTACGGCGGCGCGATGAACGGTGGCATGGCTTTGCTCGCGAACCCTGATGTGGCGAAAAAGGTTGCCGACATAAAGAATCCAGCGAACTGGAAGGGATTGACCATAGTAACTCCGCCTTTCTCCATCGGCGAGATAATCTCCAAGGCCGCTCTGAGAAACGTAAACCTTGAGCCTGAAGTCGACGTCAAGTACAAGTTTATACCGGGGAGTGCGGAGCAGCTCTCCGCCGTGCAGAAGGGTAACGCCGACATCGTAGTCATAAGCCCGGATTATGTGGAGACAGGAATCAACATGGGGCTTGAGTATCTCTTTCCGCTCGTCGCTCTGGAAAAAGACTATGTGTGCTGCCGCCAGACCGCGAACGTCGATAAATTCAACGCGGAGAAGGAGTCCTACAAGCGGCTTTTGAAGGCGCATATCCGGGCGTACAAGGACTACAAGACAGGCGACAAGAAAGCCCTGGTGAAAGAGATGTCCAAGACGTCCGGCGTTGACGAGGACTGGATTTACGATTTCCTCTACGACACCGACAAGACACAGGGCCGCTCGCACAATCCTGACCCGAACTTCAACGGAAGCCTTGCCGTGTATGAGACTCTGAACCTCGGCCGTCCATTGCAGGAATTCTTCAACATTGACGTGTACGCTTCCGCCCTCTCGGAAATCATGGCGGACTATCCTTCCGAGCCTTTCTACAAAGAGATGTGGACCTTCTTCATAAGCCACAACGACAGATATCCGTCTTTCGCGTACAGTCAGCTTGGAGCATGATTAAAAAAATGAGGAGAAAACGGATTTCCACACCGTACAAAAAAAATCCCGGCGGAAAATCAACTTCCGTCGGGATTTTTTCGTTTGAGTCTTAGGAAAAACTATGGGCGAACGACGATGTCTGCAAGCTCAGGATGCTTTTCGATGTCCTTCTTGAGACCTTCCTCGCGTGCCTTGTTCCTGTATGCAGGATCCTGGAAAGAATACTTGATTTTTGTGTGAACGTCGTAAGTTCCTTCCATAATCTTTACAGCATCTTCTGTCATGACAAGCTCTTCGTCTGTCGGGATGACGAAAATCTTGACTTTCGAGTCGTCAGCCGAGATGCAAGTCTCCGCGTTTCCAGTGTTGGAAGCTTCGTTCTTTTTCGGGTCAATCTTGATTCCGAGGTGCTCAAGTCCTTCGAGAGACTTTCCGCGGATGAGTGCCGAGTGCTCGCCGACACCTGCTGTGAATACGATAGCGTCGATTGGTCCGATTGCTGCAAGGTATGCACCGAAATACTTCTTGAGTCTGTAGCATTCCATGTCAACGCCGAGCTGTGCGTCCGGATTCCCCTTCCCGGCTGCGTCTGCGATGTCGCGGCGGTCAGAAGAAAGACCTGTGAGACCGAGCAAGCCAGATTTCTTGTTCAATGCGTTGTCCATCTCGTCAGCAGACATTCCAGTCTGGCGCATGATGTAGAACGGAAGAGCGCAGTCCATGTCGCCTGAGCGAGTTCCCATCACGAGACCTTCGAGCGGAGTGATACCCATTGAAGTGTCGTAGCAGCAGCCGTTCTTCACAGCGCACATTGAAGCACCGTTTCCGACGTGAGCGATGATGATGTTCGTGTCCTTCGGCTCTTTGTGGAGGAGAAGAGAAGCGCGTTTTGCAGTGTAGAGGAATGATGTTCCGTGGAATCCGTAGCGGCGTGCACCGTACTTCTCATACCACTCTTTCGGAATTGCATAGCGGAATGAAGCTGGTGGCATTGTCTGATGCCAAGCTGTGTCCATAACTGCAACGTGCGGAACGTTTGGGAGAACTTTCTGCGCAGCTTCGATACCCATGATGTTTGCTGGCATGTGGAGCGGGCCGAGTCCCATGATTTCCGGTGACTTGAATGTTGCGAGTACTTCCGGTGTGACTTTCACTGATTTCGTGAACTTGTCTCCGCCGTGGAGAACGCGGTGACCGACAGCTCCGATTTCCTTCATGTCAGAAATAACGCCGTGCTCTTTGTCCGTGATTGCGTTCAAGATAAGTTCGATTGCTTCTTTGTGTGTCGGGCATGGAGACTCAAGATAGAACTTGTCCTTTCCCTTTGCCTTGTGTGTGATGCATGAGCCCGGTGCTGTAACGCGCTCAACAACACCAGTTGCGAGAACGTCCTTGTTGTCCCAGTCATAAACCTGATACTTTGCAGATGACGAACCGCAGTTCAAAGTCAAAATAACCATTTGTATCTCCTAAGAATAAAAAAAGTTGAAAAAAATTTCTGAAATTATATTCCGATTATGTGCCAAAATCTAGTTGGAGAAATTGGGGAGGAGGAAGAAGGCAACAGAGACTCTATTCGCAGAACTGAAAAAAGGGGAAATTTCTGCTGCAAAAACTCCCCTACACAAAAAACTCCGCGATTCCCACAACCGCGCAGCATGAAATCGCCACTGCGAAAAGCCCCAGGTTCAGGTACGAGAGGACTATTCCGACCGCGAATGCGATGATGCCGGAAACTTGCGACTGCGTGTCGTTCATTATCGACGGGAATGTCATGACGGAGAGCGTCACATACGGAACGTAATGCAGGAACGACTTTATGAACCTGTTTTTAATCGGCTTTCGGATCAATGTAAGCGGAAGAACTCTGATGAGATACGAAACTCCCCATGCGATGAAAATATAGAAGAAAGTTTTCATTTTTCGTCCTCGACTGGTTTTGCGATTGCGGCGATTGCAGAGATTGCGACTGTGAGAATTATCGTTCTTGTGCCTGACGAGAGCGTTTTGATGTACGGAAGAACCGAGAACGCAAAGCTCGAAGCGAAACTTGCGATGACGATGATTTTCATGACGAGGTTTTTTCGCATCGGCGGAATGACAATCGCAAGGAACATTCCGTAGAGCGCGACCGACAATGCGCTGACGATTCTTGCAGGAAGGTGGTTGCCTGCAAGCACGCCGAAAAACGTTCCGAGACTCCAGAGTGGGACTGCCACGAGAAATGCTCCGTACGAAAAAGATGGTCTGTATTTTTTTCGCGAGACTGCTATTGCGAAAAGTTCGTCCGTGACTCCGAACCCGATTATGAATCTGTGAAAAAACGGTGTGCCTTCTTCGATTTTCTGGCTGAGCGCGCAGCTCATCAGAAGGTAGCGGGCGTTTACGACGAACGTGATTATCGCGACTTCGAGATACGAGACCGATGACGCGATTGCGTCGAAAAGTGCTTTTTCGCCCGCGGATGCAAGGCAGAAGAACGACGTGAAAAATCCTTCCACCGCCGTCAGATTCGCATTCTTAGCGACAATTCCGAGCGAAAACGAAACAGCAAAATACCCAAGCCCAATCGGAACTCCGGCAATTATTCCTTCAACAAAATCCGAGCGTTCTTTACTTTCCGACATAGGAAGATATTATATTCATGGAAATTAAAAAATCTACTTTGCGCTTTACTTCGTCAAAAATGCGATTGCGCCGTCCCAGTTCTCAGGCGGATTTTCGATGTACTCCTCGCATCTTCCGAGCATGAGCTTTGCGGCTTTGTCGTTCGGCGAAAGTTCCACGGCTTTCTCGAAATATTCTTTTGCCAAATTCCACACGCCTTTTTTGTAGAGCGCGAAGCCTTTCTCGTACGAGTCCCTGTACTCCGCGGAAAAATCTTCGATGCTCCTGTCAACGGCGTAGATTCCGACCGCGGTTTTCTTTCCTTTGACTTTCACGTCGTCAAGGTGGCGGAAAACGAATTCGTCGCCCTCGATGTCGGCTTTCACCGCCTCGCTCACGAGAACCATTGTGCCGTAAGTTTTTGTGAGCCCTTCGAGTCGGCTTGCAAGGTTCACGTTGTCGCCGATTACGGAATAGTCGGTTTTGTCCTGCGAGCCGATTGAGCCTACGATTACGTCTCCGTAGTGGATTCCGATTCCGATGTCGAATTTCATGCCGTCGGGAAGAACCAAATCCTCAAGCGGAACTGTCGCAAGTGCCTCGCGCATTTCGTATGCCGCGGCGACGGCTCTTCTCGTGTTGTCCTCGTAGCTCACTGGCACGCCGAATTCAGCCATAATCGCGTCTCCGATGAATTTATCCACGGTGCCTCCGTGCTTTTTTATGACGGTGCACATCGCTGTGAAATATCTGTTCAGGAATGCGACGATTGTCTCCGGCTTGTTCTTCTCGCTGATGTTCGTGAACGAGCGGATGTCCGAAAAGAGAATCGCGACCTCGCGCTTTTCTCCGACACCGACTTTGTCCTGCTTTTCCGCGCCCGAAACAAGCTCGTCGATAATCTGCTCCGGAACGAAACGGCTGAACGCTTTTCGGATGTTCTTCTCGAATTTCATTTTTTTTCGGAAGACGACTGCGGTTTTCAATAATATGCTCAATGTCCGGACCGAATACGCAAACAAATCCATCTGCCTTGTCGTGAAAGCACCGCTTCTGACGACGTGGACTGTGCCGAATTTCTTCCCGTCCTCGTCCTTTATCGAAAAAAGGTGATATGCGGAAAGCGGCAGATCCTCGGAATTGTATTTCTCAAGCTCGATTTTCGGCTCGACTTCTTCTGGATTTAGGTTTGCGATGCTCAGGCTCTGGAAACGTTCCTCGAAATCGGTCATGCAGACTTTCAGAAAATCATTTTTCTGTTCCTCGCTGAAATTTTTTGCGGCAATGTAATACCCCATCACTTCGTCATCGGTGTTCAGGAAAAATGATGCCGCAGGAAGCTCGCAGATTTCTGCAAGCAAACTCAGATAAGACGAAGCGATTTTCGGAATCGACTCAAGGTTCATAATCATCGAAAGGATTCTTTCGGTTATCGCTGCCTTCACGATGTCGTTCTTTTCCGGTTCTGCAAGCTGCGTGCCTTTTTTTGCGCACAGCGATTCCATGTCTTTTAGGATTGAGTCCGGTGTCAGATTGATGAACGCATCCGCCCCGCAGTCAACTTTGAACTCGTTGGAGAACAGGAAGTCGCTCGTGGCATACACTCCGACCGGAATATTCTTGAACCGCGCCACGCTCTTCACAAGGCGGCAGAATTCGACGCAGGAAGGATTCATGTTGCGCGCATTCACGAGAATCGCATCTGGAAGGGAATTGTAAACCGTGACGAGAAAGCGGATTCCGTTCGTGTCAAAATTAAGCTCAAAATCGCTCTTCTTCGTCTTTTCCGCAAAAACCGACTGCAAAGTCACGGACGGCTCTAATATCAAAATCTTATGGCTCATTGAATCACTTCCTTTATTTTCTGAATCAAATCATCGCGCTTGAAATCACTCTTGGCGATAAAAACATCTGCTTTCGGAATTTCCATGTTCGAGACGGCAATCACGGGCACTTTCGCGTAATTTTCCATTCGGCGAACGTTGTCTAAGAATATTTCGCCGTCCATTCGCGGCATTTCGTCGTCGCAGAGAATCAGATCGAACTGCGTTTCCTTGATTTTCGACATTGCCTCGATTCCGTCCGCTGCTTCCTCGACCAAAAATCCGTTGCCCTCAAGAATCGTGTGCTCAATCAGCCTAGTCGTCTCCGAATCTTCCACGATGAGAACCCGGTTGACGTGCTTTTTCACCATCGACTCGAATTTCTTCACATCGTAAGGGCGCATCGCGCGGAATTTTTTCAGGATTTCGGGAATGTGCAGAATCGGAATCATGTCGTATTTTTCGTCGAATGCAAGTCCTTTGAGAATCGGGAAATGCTCGAACACGGGCGGCATCGGCTTCTGAATCAGCGAGACGAATTTGTGAATTGAATCCACGATGATGCCGATTTTTTGCGACTGGTAGCTTACTATGATGATTGAGTCCGTTACGGAACGCTCGTGCAGTGCCGTTCCCGGAAGAAGCGAGCCGAGCGAATAGATTGGGATTTCCTCGCGGTTACGCTCGCTGCCCGATTCGTTTTCCTGAATGTAGACAAGGAATTTCTGGTTCTGCTTCTCCTCGTAATTCAGCGGGCTTTCTGTCACAACGTCGTCAACGAATTCCGAAGGGATGAGATATTTCCGCCCGTTTGAAAAGACAAAGAACCCCTGAAAATCCTGGTGCTGTGCCAAAAACGCGTCGTCCTGGATAAAGCTCATGAGCTGGTCGTGCGAGAGAAGGAGCGAGCTCTGCAAATTCTGCGAGTCGATTGCAATCTGCTTGTAGGAATCCCGTGCAGTCCTCATGTCTCCGTCACGGATCGCGTTTTTGAGAATCTCAACCTGATTCATGATGATGTAGGATCTTGCAATCATCTCCTCGTGCGCGTTCACGAGCTGCCCGAGCTTTGAGGACTGGACGTTCACGATGCTGTCTTTTTCTTCGCCTTCCGTGTCCGTCTGCTGGATGAAAGACAAATTCGCCTTTTCCTCGCCTAAATATTCGGAATTGAAAATCTCGCCGACCTCGGCTTTGTCGAGGTACAGAAGGTACTGCCTGATTTCTGTTTCAAAAAGCTCCTCGAATTCGCCTTTCTCGATTAAGATACACATCTCGGCGATTTTTGCGGAGACTTTCTCAAGAAGAACCATGAGGTTTTCGTTGAGCACAATCTTCTCGTCAAGGATTGCCTTGTAAAGATTCTCGACGGCTATGAGCATCTTGTAGACTGGCGTGAATCCGAGAATCCGCGAATTGTCTTTTGTGACGCTAAGTACACGCAGGATTTCGCGTGCAAAATTCGGTTTTTCCTTGAGGGCTTTCACGAGCCACCGCGTTTCAGAAAGATAGTTCCTGATTACGGCCGAGGATTCGCTTATGAGCGGAAGATGCGTCTTTGGCGAAGGGAAAATTTGCACTGTGGATTTTGTCTTTTCTTCTGTCATACTTTCTTAAAATAAAACACCTTGCCGTCGCAGAATTTTTTCAGGTTCTTCGGAAGAATCGAAGCGTCAATCGAAGGAAGCTCGCTCATCGAAACGAAAAGATAGCCGCCGTCCGAAAGGCTCTCGTTCACTATTTTCGTGAGAATCTGCTTTTTCATCTCGGTCGTGAAGTAGATGAACACATTGCGGATAAAAATCACGTTCACGCCGCGCGGAAAATTCTCTGCCACAAGCGAAAGGTTTATCTGCCGCCTGTCAATCTGCTTGCAAATCTCTTCTGGAAAAGAAACTGATTTGTCGGCTTTTATGTATTTCGCAAGGAGATGGTGGAATTTCACCCCGTCCACCTGCTTCACTGAATTCGGCGTGTATTCTCCTTTCGCGCACTTCTCAAGGACTTTTGTGTTGATGTCGCTCGCGACGCACTCTGTTTTCATGCCGAGCGACTGTGCAAGAAGCAAAAGCGAATAGATTTCCTCCCCGCTCGAAGATGCCGCGCTCCAGATTCTCACCGGCTTCGTTCCAAGTTTCGCGCGGAGTTCAGGGAAGATTTTGTCCTTTAAAAATGTGAACTGCGATTCCTCGCGGAAAAAATAAGTCTCGTTCACCGTCGCTGCATTCAGAAGCGTGCAAAGCTCCTCTTTGTTGAGCCTGAGATATGCGGAGTAGGGAAGAGCGCCCAAATCGACTTCTTTCTTGCGCTTTTCGATAAAGTTCATGATGCCGACTTTGTGGCTCTCCCGCGGAACAATCCCGGTCTGCTTCGTTATAATCGATATTATTTCGCTGAATTCTCTGTCGTCCATAAAAAATCCTCTCAGCTCTTTCGTTCATTGTGCGTATCTGCGTCCATTGAGCGTAGTCGTGTTCATTGAGCGTAGCCGAAATGAGAAAATCTCACTTGACCAGCTTCAGAATCGTCGGTGCAACTTCTCCCCTCGGAAGAACTTTGCTCGCCGCGTCCATTGCGATTGCTGCGGCCGGCATTCCGAACACCTTGCATGTCGATTTGTCCTCGCAGATTGTGTATCCGCCCGCGCCCACTATTTCCTTGCAGCCTTCCGCCCCGTCCGCTCCCATGCCTGTCATAAGAATCGCAAGGCATTCCGTTTTGTAGAATTTCGCTGCCGAGCGGAAAAGCTTGTTCACTGCAGGCCGCAAGAATCGCTCTGGCGGCTCGTCGGAAAGATGCATTACGGGAAGCCCGTTTTTTATGCGGTCGATGACGAGGTGCTTTTCTGCAGGGGCGAGATACGCGTGTCCCGGCTGCGCGACTTCTCCGTCCTTTGCGAGCGTGACAGGGATGTTCGGGCAGGTGTCGCTGAACCATTTCGCCATTTTCTCGTCCGCGCCCACATCGAGATGCTGCGCGTACAATACCGGAAGCGGAAAGTTCTCGCCCAATCCCTGAAGGACTGTCTGAACTGCGCTCGGCCCGCCGGTCGAAGCTCCGATGCAGAGAATTGTGAATTTCCTGCCGCTCGGAAGATCGTCTTTTTTCTCTGCCGGCGAATTTTCCGCTTTCTGGCGCGTTTCTGCATGACGGCTGAATTTGCTCGTTACGATTCCATGCGACTGCTTCAATTCCGCAAGCAGATTCTTTATTTTGTCGCTCATGTTCTGTCCCCCCCCTAAGCTACTTAGTCTTCGTCTTCACGCAAATCTTGTTTCATTCTGTTTTCGATGAAATCCGCATCGAAAAACGGGATTATGTTCATCTTGTAGCGGATTCCGTTGACTCGAATGTCCTGTTCCTCCGGCTCAAAGAACATCTCGATATTCGATATGTGAATCGCAAAGTTGTCGTCCTTCCGCTTGAAGACGAGCACGGTGCCGCCCTTGATTTCGCTTTTTTCCTCGCCGTTCATCTTGAGCGTGTTCACAACGGTGAATGGCGTTCCGTGGCAGTTCACCACGCCCTCGATGTAATCGGGCACGAACGGAAGCGGATGAATCCTTGCCGAATGTATGATTTCCTTGACGAACAAAGTTTTTATCGCAAAAAAACTCTCTCCGACAGAAAAAATCAGATACATCAGGTTTTCGTCCTGCACCTCGTAAAGCTCGTTTATCTCAGCGTCGTCGGGATTTTCCTTTGCAACGCCTTCAATCTCATTCTTCGTTGTTTGCATTGTTCAACTCCTCGCTGATTTTCCGCACGTTCTCCGCCGCGTTCGAGATGTTGTCGGTCGCGACCGAGAAATTCTCAACGCCCGACGCAATTTCCTTAATCGCGATGAGAATCTGCTCGCTCGCGCTTGCCTGCTGCTGGATGATGTCCGAAATGTCGTCCGCGCTTTTTGCGGTGATTTCTGCCGACTTTTTGATGTTCTTGAATTTCTCGTCCAGTCCGCGCGCGTTCTCATAGCCAAGATTGATTTTTGCGGTGCTGCTTTCGGAAGCGAGGATGAGCGAGTCCGAAGAATGCTGCACTTCCGTGATTTTCTCTTTGATTTCTCGTGTTCCGTCGATGATTCCGTCCGAAAGCCTTCTGATTTCGTTCGCGACGATTCTGAACGATTTTCCCGCTTCTCCTGCCGTGCTCGCCTCAAGTTCCGCATTGAACGCGATGATTTTCGCCTGATCCGCGACGTTGTTGATGAGCGACACGATGTCCCAGATGCTCTCGATTTTCTCGCTCAGGATTTTGATTCCCTGAATCGTTCCCTGGTTCGCGTCGAAAATCTCATGCAGCTGCTTCACGTTCAGGTCGAGCTGTGCAACGCCGTCGATTACGTCGGACGAAGTGTTGTTCGCGACGTTCGAAACGTCCTTTATTTTGATTGAGATGTTTTCCGAAAGGTCGTTCGTGTCTTCCATCGTGGCGACGATCTCTTTTACAGCCGCCGCAGAATCCTGGCTCGTCGCCGCAGTTTCCTTTGCGGAGACAACGAGGTTCTGCGCCTCCTCAAAAAGATTCGCGCTGATTCTGTGCTCCTTTTCCTGCGAGGCGTGAATCTGTTCCATGTTGTCACGAATCTGCGTCATAAGGGCTTTCAGTTTCAGGATGATAATTATGAAGACTGTGAAGATTATCGCGCTTATCGAAATGATTATCGTGATTCTCCGTGCAATCAGCTTGATGATGAACGAAATCTCAAAATCGCAGCCGATGAATCCGACGTTTTTTCCTTTTGAATTTTTGATTGCCTTGTATGTGCTTACAGTCCAGCCCCAGCCTTTCTGGTAAATCATTCCTGAGCTGGTCATCTCTCCTGTTTCCATCGTCTTTAAAGGCGCGTCGCTCCATGCGGCTATGTTCTCTTCCGCGCCCATCGGGGAGAACCGCTCTTTGTCGCTTGGGTCGCAGCTTCCGTCTATTATGTAGCGGTAAGTCGTGCCGGACGCGGGGCTCATGGTGAACAAATACGCGCAGCCGACGGACTGTGCCACATCGAGCATCCAGACCCGAGTCTCTTCCGCCCACTCGTCGTCCTTGTCGAGCGTTTTCGTGAGCCTTTCGAATCTGTCGCCGTCAATGTATTTCGAAACTTTCTCGACGACAGGCACCCCTTGCATTTTCGAAAACTGCTCTGCCGTTTTTATGATGCTCAGCGTGCAAATTATTGCGACAGCGACAAGTGCCACAAGAATTCCAATTGCAGGAAATGCGATGACCTTAAAATCCAGAGTCTCACTGCTTTTTCCTTTTTTTCCCATTTTGAAAGCTCCTAATCGATTTTGCTTGCGGAATTAAGCCTGGCTTGCGTTGTTCAAATCCTCGCCGATTTTTTTTCGAACATTTTCCGTAAGCCCCTGAAATATTATCTGTCGCAACAGTGAAATTCTCAACACTCGACGCTGTTTCCTTGCATGGAAAACATTATGGAACAGGTTTTTGAATTTTGAAAGAAAAGTGTAATCAAATGTTGGAAAGTCTGCTTCGGCGACTATTTGCAAACCTTCGTTTTTTCTATATATTGAATTTTTGAAAATGACATTTTTTCACTTTTTGTCAAAATAAGATTTTTAGGAGATTAAAAATGGCTAAGAAGTTTGCTTATCTATTTCCTGGACAGGGAGCACAGGCTCCTGGAATGATTAAGGACGTTGCGGAGAATTCTGCTTCTGCAATGAAAGTTATCGATGACGTTTCTGCGCTTATCAATGTTGATATGAAAAAACTCATGTGGGAGTCTGATGCCGCAGAACTGAGCCGCTCCGACAATTCCCAGATTGCAATCACGACTGCTTCAATCGCAATCATGGCTGCCCTCAAGGACAAGGGAATCGAGCCGAGCGCGGCAATGGGATTCTCTCTCGGCGAATTCCCTGCATTGTATGCTGCCGGAGTTCTCTCTTTCGAGAGCGTAATCAAAGTTGTTCGCCAGCGCGGACTTATCATGCAGAAGGTCTGCGAGGAAATCGCAAAGGAGAACGAAGGTCACGCACCTGGAATGAGCGCGATTCTCGGACTCCAGCCAGAGAAAGTTGTTGAAATTGCGAACGGAATCAAAGACGCTTATGCTGCGAACATGAATTCCGTGAAGCAGACTGTAATTTCTGGAACATTCGACGCTCTCGGACAGGCAGAGGAAGCTGCGAAAGCCGCTGGTGCTCGCCGTGCAGTTCGCCTTGCAGTCGCAGGCCCGTTCCATTCTCCTCTCATGCAGAAAGCTGCCGATGAATTCGAGACAGTCCTCAAGGACGTTGAATTTGCTGACCCGAAAATCCACTTGTTCTCGAACGTGACCGGAAAAGAAGTCACAAAGGGCGCGGACGCAAAATCAAGCGCGGTTCTCCATTTGACTCATCCGGTTCTCTGGACTGACGAAGAGGCAGTTCTCGCGAACATCATCTCTGTCGAGGGCGGAGTCGAGTCTTGGTCGGTGATTGAGCCGGGACCTGGAAAAGTTTTGAGCGGTTTGTGGGGACAGACTGAATTCGGCGCGGCTCTTGCTGCAAGCCCAATCAACACGAACGAAGCAATCGCTGCGTTGTAATTTTTTTCAAGGAGGAATTGAATGTCATTGCTCGCTAATAAAAAAGCACTTGTCACTGGTTCTTCAAGGGGAATCGGAAAAGGCATCGTTGAGAAATATCTTTCGGAAGGCGCGGAAGTTTGGGGACTCTGCTCAAAGCCGTCTTCTGCAAAGGAAAGCCTCGAAAAGCTCGCTTCCGACAACGGAACGAAATTCCACGAAATCTACGCTGATGTCGGAAATGCCGAGCAGGTCTGTGAAGTCGTAAAGGCTGCTCTTGCCGAGGCTGGCGGATTCGACATTCTCGTTAACAATGCGGGAATCACACGCGACGGTCTTTCGTTCCGCATGAAGAAAGAGGACTGGGACGACGTTCTCAGAATCAATCTCACTTCCGCATTTCTTATCTGCCAGATTGTTTCCAACGACATGCTCAGAAAGAGAACAGGCTCAATCATCAATATGTCTTCTATCGTCGGCCTTCACGGACAGGGCGGCCAGGTGAACTACGCGGCTTCGAAGGGCGGCCTCGTCGCGTATTCGAAGGCACTCGCGAAGGAAGTCGGCGCGCGCGGAATCAGGGTGAACTGCATCGCGCCGGGATTCATCGCGACTGACATGACGGCAGTTCTCAAGGAAGATTTGCAGAAAGCTATGATTGACGCAGTTCCGCTCAAGCGTGCCGGAACACCGGAGGACATCGCGAACGCTGCGTTGTTCCTCGGAAGCGACATGAGCACATACGTCACGGCGCAGGTAATCGGCGTTGACGGCGGAATGGGCGCATAAGGCAAATCATAGAAACGCAGAAAAAAGATGGTGTATATCGATTTCTGGAAGTACAAGATGTTTTTATTTTCTTCTCTTGCACTTGAATCAGCGGTCGTTTTCGCCATCTTTTTCTTTTTTAAAAGAAATCCTGCAAAAAAACGGAAACCAAAAGTTGAAAAGTCGTACAAGAATTTTTCAATCGAAAATGCTGGTGAGGGAAAACGCCGCCTGAACCTCAAAAGCCTCCGCTTTGTCGGGGACGCGAGCGCGCTTATGCCGGAGCAGGATGGCGTGCTCGACGAAATGGCTGCGGCACTTTGCTCAACGGATTTTGCAGGTGCGAAAATTCGTATAATCGGGCACACCTGCTTTACGGGGCGCATTGACGCGGACGGAAGCTCCACTCGGCTTTCGCTTGAGCGGGCGCAGACCGTTGCACGGGAGCTGATTAAGCGGAATGTCAGCGAAAAAAGACTCTCGTGCATCGGCAAAGGCTATTCCGAGCCAATTGTGAAAAATCCGCTTACGAACGAGCAGGCTGCATTGAATCGTCGCGTCGAAATCATAATTGAGCCGTAAACAGTAAAATTCATTCTCTGTTCTCAGATTTTTTACTGGCGCACTTCTATTCCGTCAAGGATTCCTTTGTAATTCGTATTTTTCAGCTTGAACACCAAATCCCCTTGTGCGTCCTGCGAAATTTCGATTCCGCTCTGAATCCAGTTTCCGTCTCCGTCCTTCACCTCGAATGTGTCGCCGAATTCAAGCGATGTGAGCGGTGCCCCTTCTTCCGGTTCCGTTATCCAGAATTTCCCCGAGTTGATGTCGAACGTAAGGAGTCCTTCGATTTTTTCTTTTTCCATAAAATACCTCTCAAGATTTTTGTTTGTCGAATATCAAGTTAATGTAAAATGTTTAATTCTCAAAACTCGATATTTGATATTTCCATGTCTTGAATAAAAAAATCAAGTTCTATAAGATTCAAAAATGAAAATGACATTTTTTCAAATTTTGTCATTTTCATTTTTTCGATCGGACAATAAATCACACTAATAAACCTAAAAATAGGAGATGAAAATGAGAAGAGTAGTTGTAACTGGACTTGGTTGTGTTTCGCCATTGGGAAACAGCGTCGATGAGACTTGGGCAGGAATCAAAGCCGGAAAGAGTGGAATCAATACAATCACTCATTATGACAATGCTGCTTTCAAAGTAAAATATGCTGCTGAAGTTAAGAATTTCAAAGCTTCGGATTATATGGATTCAAGCGCGGCAAGAAAAATGGCTATGTACACACAGTATGCAGTTGCTGCCGCAAAAATGGCATTGGACGATTCTTCATTGATGGGAAAGGCAGATGTTCTTGAGGACACAGCAGTTTATCTTGGTGTCGGCATCGGCGGTCTTGAAGTCACTGAGAACACGATGAAGGCATATTTCGACTCGAATCAGACCCGCATGTCTCCGATGACGATTCCGATGCTCATTCCGAACGAGGGTGCAGGAAACATCTCGATGGCATTCGGCTTGCACGGAGCAACTCACACTGTTGCAACAGCTTGTGCTTCTGGTACGGACGCAATCGGAAACGCATTCGACGAGATTCGCTCAGGCCGCTACGACGTGATTTTGGCTGGCGGTGCTGAATCAACTCAGTGCGGTTACGCAAATCTCGGATTCAACATGCTTCACGCTCTTTCTTCTGGATACGCAGACGACCCGACAAAATCAAGCCGCCCGTTCGACAAGAAGCGCGACGGATTCATCATGGGCGAAGGCGCAACGATTCTCGTTTTGGAAGAATATGAGCACGCAAAGGCTCGCGGCGCAAAAATCTATGCTGAAGTTGCAGGCTACGGCGCATCTTCTGACGGATACCACCTTACAGCACCGAACCCGGACGGAATCTGCGGCGCGAAGTGCATGACAATCGCAATGAAAGACGCTGGAGTAAAGCCGGAGGAAGTCACATACTACAACGCACACGGAACTTCTACAAAGCTGAACGATTCAGGCGAGACGAAGATGCTCCACATTGCGTTTGGAGAAGCAGCAAAGAAACTCCACATTTCTTCAACAAAATCTATGACAGGTCACTGTCTCGGAAACGCAGGTTCTCTTGAGGCTATGATTTGTGTCAAGGCGATTCAGGATTCGTATATTCCTGCGACAATCAACCTTGACGAAGTTGACGTTGAGGGCGGATGCGACCTCGATTACACTCCGAATGTCGGACTGAACCAGAGCGTTGACGTTGCGATGAGCGCGAACTTCGGATTCGGCGGTCACAACGGTTGTCTCGTTTTCAAAAAGGTTTCTGAATAATCGGGAGAGAAAAATGGCAGATTTACCATTCACTAATGTTGAGACTTTGTTGCCGCACAGAAAACCGTTCCTTTTCGTCGATTCAATCGATTCTTTCGACGACAACGGAGCTGTCTGCACAAGAAAATTCACGGACGACGATTTTTTCTTCAAGGGACACTTCCCTGAATATCCTGTCGTTCCGGGCGTAATCCTTATCGAAACGATGGCGCAGGGCGGCGGAGCTGCTTTGAGCCTTCAGGGAAAATTCGACGAGGGCAGCTTGTTCTTCCTTGCGACAGTGAACAACGTGAAGTTCAAGCATCAGGTTCGCCCTGGCGACACAGTGCGCATGGAAATCGTGAACAAACGCGTTTCGAAGAACATGATTGTTCAGGAAGGCAAAGCGTATGTCGGCGAGACACTCTGCGCACAGGCTGAGTGGATGTGCCTCGTCGGAAAAGGCGACAAGAAATAATGCATATTAATTGGGCGTAGCCGAAATGCAGTGGTTTCGACTTCGCTCAACTACCGCTGAAATGCAATAGAAACTGTTCGGAATTTTTTTTCGGACAGTTTTTTATTTTTAAACCGATTTAAAATCGTTCTATCCCGAATTCGCTTGAATTCCCCTGCCATTTGATTTTTCCGTTTTCGATTAGAATAACGTTGTCGCAGATTGATTTTGCCTCTTCTATGTCGTGCGTGACCATTATTCCCGTGAAACCGAAGTCGCACTGCAATTTTTTTATGAGAGCGGCAAGTTTCTTTCGTAGCGGTGCGTCGAGTGCGGAAAGCGGCTCGTCGAAAAGCACAAGGCTTGGTTTCAGTATAAGCGTCCGTGCAAGTGCTACGCGTTGGGCTTCGCCGCCGGAAAGCGTGTCGGGGAAGCGTTTTCCGAATCCCGAAAGGTTGAATTTTTCAAGAAAATCGCACGCCGCATTTCGTGCTTCCTTTTTTTTCGTTCCGCGCGAGACGAGTCCGTATGCAACATTGTCTTCCACTGTCATGTGCTCGAACAACGACGGATTCTGGCTCACCATGCCGAGTCCTCTTTTTGCCGGTTTCTCGTCCGTTATGTTTTTCCCGTCAAGTTCGATTTTCGTCATTGCATTTGATTTTTCCGTCCCGCATTGTTCGAGCCCGGCTATCATTCTGAGTATCGTTGATTTTCCGCTTCCGCTCGGGCCTACGATTGCGGTCATGCTTCCTTTTTCGCATGAGAATGAAACGTCAATTTGTAGCGAATCGAATTTTTTCTGAAGATTCTGCACTGAAAAATACGGCATAAAATTTCCCTTTTTGAATTTTGAATTTACTGAATTCTGTTTTTCGGCTCGAAAACTCGCATTGAAATCGCAAAGAAGAAAATGCAGATTGCTCCGAGCAGAATTCCTGACGCGCACGCTTCGTGGAACCTGTACGCGCCTGCAAGTCGGTATGTGAAAAGTGCGAGCGTGTCGAATTTCGGAATCGAAAGCACAAGCGGCAAGGTCGTGTCTCCTGCGGAAATCGAAAAGCAGAAGCAGAACGCGCTGAGGATTCCCCTTTTTGCAATCGGCATGTAAATCCTGAATATCACTTCCGCATTGTTTTTCGAAATCAGTTTTGCGGCTTCGATTGTCCTTGCCGGAATTTTTGAAACCTGCGCGTGAATCTGCTTGAATGCAATCGGCCAGCCGAGCGCGGACTGCGCGATTATCAGCAGTGCGACGTTTCCTTTTTTCACGAGAATCGAAATTCCGAACGCGATTACGACTCCCGAAACTGCCATCGGCATCATCGCAAGTATTTTGAGAAAAAGGGAATTTGATTTTGAATTTCGCTTTTTTGAAATTGAATTTTCGTTCAGGAAAACCGAATAGACGAAGCCCATTATCGAGCAGACGGCCCCAGTACAGCTTGCGGTCACGAATGTCCATTTCAGCGATGCGAAAAAACTTTTGAACCTGACGAGATTTTTGAATGTCTGGAACGAATAAGCCGTTTTTCCGCCGATTGTTCTTATTGAAGATGAGGCGGCGCTTTCGAAAATCCCGAAAAGAGGGCAGAGGAAGAAAATGATGATTAGCACAAGGAGAAAAACGAGGGAAGAAAGCTCAACAAAACCTTTCGGATTCTTCCTTATAAATCTTCCGTCCGCCGCGATTCCCCTTATCCGAAAGCTCTTCTGTTCCGCCATGCTCTGTGCCGCAACAACGAACGCCGCAATCGTCGTCTCCGCCAATGCGAATATTCCCGCGTTCCGAAAGTTGATTGCCGCCCTCGACTGGAAAATCTCGACTTCGAGCGTGGTACAGCCGACCGCTCCGAAAAGAAGCACGAGCATGAAACTCATGAAGCAATATATGAAAACCGGAATGCTAGAAGAAATTATCGACGGCAGAATCTGATAAAGCGTTATCGTCCTGAAAATGCGGCTTTCGCTTGCTCCGAGAAGTCGTGCCGCTTCCGCTTTGTCGTTCGGAATCCTCTCGAACGTGTCGGAAACTGTTTTCATCACAATCGGAAAATTGTAGAAGCCCTGCGCGATAATCAGTCCGGTTTTTGAATATAAAAATGTCACGGGTGCATTTTCTGTGCTGAATATCGATTTTAAAAACGTGTTCAATGTGCCTGAAAGCCCGAAAAACGAGATGTAGCCGAGCGCGACTATCAGTGCCGGAATGCAGAACGGAACTGACGAAAGCGACAATAAAAAATCCCTTCCGAAAAATTTTCTCCGTCCGCAGAAAAATCCAAGCGGAATGCCGACTGCGCATGCGACGCACATCGAAAGCACTGCCTGGTAGAAAGTGAACCACGAGACTTTCAGAAGATGCGCCGCTTCGATTTTTCCTCCGCCGTTGTCCGTCAGAATCGGTGAAAATGCCGACAGAATGCAGGCAAAAAACGAAACGCACACGCACCCGAAAATCAGTACGCATATTGCTGCAAGTAAATTTCTCAGGCACGAGCGCATTTTTTTGTCTTACTCCGAAAGAATCTTCATTATTTCTTCGACTGCGCTCTGAACTTTTTCAGGGTCCGCGATGAGAGTTCTTTCTGGAATTGGAGCTGCCTTCTCGTAGCTTTCAGGAAGCTTCACATTTTTGTTTGCAGGGTACATCCATTGCGTGAGCGGCAAAATGCTCTGTCCTTCCTCGCTCGTGAGAAAATCGATGAACGCTTCTGCCCCTTCTTTGTTCGGCGCATTTTTGAGAATCGCTGCTCCTTCGACCTGCCATGAATGTCCTTCGTCGAAAATCAGGGCTTTTCTCTCGTCGCCCTCGCCGTATTCGACGTGGTATGCGGGGCTTGTCGTGTAGCTTATGACGAGCGGAGCTTCGCCTTTCGTGAAAGAGCCGTATCCCGCGCTCCAGCCCGGTGCCATCATCAGAATGCTCGGCTTGAGCGTCTTCCAGTAGTCGATTACTTTGTCGCCGAAAACCGAGACTGTCCACGCGACAAATCCGAGTCCCGGCGTTGAAGTGCGCGGATCCATGAGAATCAGCTTTTTTGCGTATTCGGGTTTTGCAAGGTCTTCGAGCGAAGTCGGAGGTGTAGTGTTCGATTTTGAGTCGAAAATCAGCGCGAAATGGCTGAAATCGTATGGAGTGACGAAATTTCCCTTGTCCTGCAATGCTTCGAACAAATCTTTCGGAATCGAATCTGAGTTTTTCGTCTTGTATTCTTCGATTATTCCTTCGTTTATCGCTTTTGACGAAGTGTTGTTGTCCAGTCCGACAATCACGTCTGCCTGAACTGCATTCTTTTCGAGAATCGCCCTGCTGAGTGCCTGAACAGCGTCTCCGCAGTCAACGATGTTCAGCTTGTAGCCCGTCTTCTCCTCGAATTTTTTCGTAAGTTCCGGGCCTGGCCCCCATTCGCCTGCGAAACTGTCGTAAGTGTAAATTGTGACTTCTTTTGATTCAGTTTTTGCGTCTGCCGATTTTTTGTTGCATCCTGCAAAAATTGCAGCCAATGTGATGATTGAAACGATTTTTACGATTTTTTCAGTAGTTTTTTTCATAGTTTGCAAATTATACCGTTTATACCGATAATGAAATATGCTTTCTGTGAAAAAAATTCTACTACCGATTGTTTTCTTTTCAGTTTTTTCGATTTCCGCTTTTTCTGGTGAATTCAAAGACAATATTTCTTTCGAACTCGGAATCGGAGCCGGTTTCGCAAGTTACGGAAGCTCTGGCACGCGTGACTATATCAGCGCAGTTCCGGACGACCACAAAATCATCCTGAATGCTTCCGCGCTCTTTTTGTATCCGCTTGAGAAACGGATTTTCCTGACAATAGGATTCGACAACGTTTTTGATGCGCGTTGGGGCGGTGGGGAGCACATTTTCCTTTGGGATTATTCGATTGTCGCAGGATTCCGCGTGTACCCGAACCTCGGCGGACTGTGCTTGGACGTTCAGTACGCGCTCGGCCGGCGCACCGATTTCTGCGATTTCGAAATCAGCATGAACGGCGAGACAGTCATCATCGACGAAACCGAAAGCACCGGCTGGGGAAACGGATTCGTGCTCGGCTTGGCGTATGATTTTTCCTACCACACGAAATTTATCGCGCCCGAACTGTCATTCAACTGGAAACACATTCCACGCGGAAATTCGAGCGACAATTATCTGAATCTGAGCTTCCGAATAAAAATTTGAAAGTGAAAAGTGAAAAGTTGAAAAGTGAAAACGGAAAATTGAAAGTTGAAAATTGTTACTGAAGGGAAACTGCCTGAAATACCGGAAGCTAATGCTGATTTCTCCGTTTCCGATGTCGCTCTTGCTGTTGATGTCGGAACTACGACCGTTGCTGTCATGTGCTGGTCGCTTTCTGAAAGAAAAATCCTTGCCGTCGCCTCCGAGAAAAACGCGCAGTCAAAATTCGGCAGCGACGTTATAAACAGAATCGATTTCGCCATGAAAAATCCCGGCGGCGAAAAAATAATGCATGACATCATCGTTTCTCAGCTTGAACGACTTTTTTCAAAGTCGCTTTCGGTTGCGTCTCAGAAATTGCTCCGAGGTGTTCGCCCTTGCGTCAAAAAAATCGCCATCACCGGAAACAGCACGATGCTGAGTTTTGTGGCGGACGTTTCCGTTGCAAAAATGGCAGCCGTTCCGTTCGAGGTCGGCTCGAAATTCGGCTTTGAACGCAGCTGGAGTGAAATTTCTTCGTCCGCAGTGTCAGTGATTCCTCCGAATGTGAAAGTTTTCTTTCCGCCTGTCGTCGGTGCGTTCATCGGCGCGGACACGATTTGCGCCATGGTTGCCGCCGAGTTCGATTTTGATTCGGAAAAACCGCTTTTGCTTGCCGATATCGGAACGAATTCCGAAATGGCACTTCTCGTCCCGAAAACAGATTCGATTCCTTCGCGGATTCTCTGCACTTCGGCGGCGGCAGGACCTGCATTCGAGGCGGCGAACATCTCCTGCGGTCTTCCGTCCGTTCCTGGCGCAATCGACAAAATCATAATCGAAAACGGAAAAATCGAAGTCAGCACAATCGGCGGCAAAAATGCGGAAGGAATCTGCGGTTCAGGTTTGATTTCTTCCGTCGCGGAATTCCTTGGCGCGTCTTTCATCGACTGCCACGGAACGATTTTGGATGATTCTCTTGGCGGAGTTGTAAATTTGACACCGAATGTTTCGGTTTCCCAGAATGACATCAGGAATCTTCAGCTCGCAAAATCCGCTGTCCGCACCGGAATCGAATATCTCCTTTCGCGGCTCGCTTCTCCTTCCGAAAATCTCTCGTTTCTTCTTGCGGGCGGATTCGGCTCCAGAATCAATCTTTCGGAATCCGCAAAAATCGGTCTGATTCCTGCGGCTCTCGTGAAAAACACGTCGCAAATCGGAAATGCGGCACTTTTCGGCGCGTCGTCGCTTCTTTTTTCCGAAACTCTTTGCGAAAAATCCTTCGACCTCGCAAAAAAATCGATAGAGATAAACATGGCTGCCGTTCCTGATTTCCAAAAGAATTTTTTGAAGAATCTGGATTTTTAAAATTAAAAATTTTTTAACAAAAAATTATTGGGAGGCATTGATTTTACAAGAATCTCGAAAATCTCCAAGTTTGACAATGAAAAATCGATACGATAATATGAGAATGAATTTATGTTAGCTGTTTTAGCTTGCATTAATTTACAGGAGATTTTATGACAAAAATGGTTTTGTACATTGGTCTTCCTGTTCTTGGAATTGTTCTTGGATGGATTATTCGCTGGATTTATGCCAGATTTCAACTATCTGCGTCAGAACAAAAAGCTGAACGCATTCGGCAAGACGCTGTAAAGGAAGCAGAAGCACAGAAAAAAGAAATTTTGTTGGAAGCAAAAGATCAACTCATTCGTGAACGAAACCAGCAGGAACGGGAAAACCGTGACAGACGGGCTGAACTTCAGAAAGATCAGGCGCGTGTAAACAAAAAAGAGGAGCTGGTCGAAAAACGGGCAGCTGAGTTTGACAAAAAAGAGAAGGATTACGAGTTTAAGATTTCCGCTCTCAAGGCAAAGGAAAAGGTTCTTGAGCAGCAGGAAGAGACTTACCGGCAGGAGCTTGAGAGAATATCCGGGCTTTCTGCACAGGAAGCAAAGAATCTTATAATTCAGAGCCTTGAGTCGGAGGCTAGGCACGATGCTCAGGTTCTCCTGAACAAAATTGAGCAGGATGCGCAGCTTTCTGCCGAGAAAAAAGCTCAGGAGATTCTCATCACCACGATTCAGAGAATCGCTACGGAGACTACGGGAGATGTTACTGTCGCTACAGTTTCTCTTCCGAGCGATGAGATGAAGGGTAGAATCATCGGTAGGGAAGGACGGAATATCAGGACTCTTGAGACGCTCACCGGTGTCGATATCATCATCGACGATACGCCTGAGGCTGTCGTAATAAGCTGTTTCGACCCTGTGCGCAAGGAAATCGCAAAGCAGGCATTGGAACGCCTTGTGACTGACGGACGCATTCATCCTGCGAGAATCGAGGAGATTGTCCAGAAAGTGACCCGCGAGATTCAGCAGAAGATTTACGAGGAAGGAGAGAAGGTTCTCTTCGAGCTCGGAATCCACAACATGAATCAGGACGGGGTTCGCGCTCTCGGTCGCCTGTTCTTCAGGACGAGCTACGGTCAGAATGTTCTGACTCACTCAAAGGAAGTCGCGGAAATTGCGAGCCTTCTTGCTACCGAGGTTGGAGCGAACAGGGAGCTTGCAAAGCGTGCGGCACTTCTTCACGACATCGGAAAGGGTGCGGAGAACGACAGCGACCAGAACCACGCGGAAGTCGGTGCCGAGATGGCAAGAAAGATGGGCGAGACTGCAAGCGTCATAAACGCGATTGCGGCTCACCACAACGACTGCGAGCCTGAGACTGTCGAAGCCGTCATCGTTCAGATTGCGGATGCAATCAGTGCGGCGCGTCCGGGTGCAAGGCGTGAGACTGTTGACAATTATGTCAAGCGACTTGAGAACCTTGAGGAAGTTGCCGAGAAGTTCCCTGGCGTTGACAAGGCATTTGCGATTCAGGCTGGACGCGAACTTCGTATTCTCGTCAACAACGACAAAGTTGCTGACCAGGATGTCAAAGATTTGGCACAGAAAATCGCAAAGCAGATTGAAACTGACTTGCGCTATCCTGGAAGAATCAAGCTGACGATGATTCGCGAAACTAGAATCGTGGAATACGCAAGATAAAAAATGCAGATAGACTGCTGAAAAATTGATTTGCAAATAAAAAAGCTGTTCGAGTGAATTGAATTCAATTTCGAACAGCTTTTTTTTGGTTGGCAAAAATTCAATTTTTTTTGTCACATTTTTTTTCGTTACATATGGAAGTTTTCGCCAAGGTAAATCTGACGCGCGTCAGGGTTTTCGATTATCTCTGCCTGGCTTCCTGAAACGAGGATTTCGCCTTTGTTCACGATGTATGCGCGTTCCGTGATTTCGAGAGTGTCGCGGACGTTGTGGTCTGTAATCAGAATGCCGATGTTGCGTTTTGACAAGTGCCTTATGATTCCCTTGATGTCGGCGACAGCAATCGGGTCGATTCCTGCAAACGGCTCGTCAAGAAGAAGAAATTTCGGCTCGATTGCGAGCGAGCGTGCAATTTCCGTTCTTCGCCTCTCGCCGCCGCTCAGCGTGAATCCCTGCTGCTTTCGGATGTGCCCTATGTGAAATTCGTCTATCAGGTTTTCTAGCATATCCCTTTTTTCTTTTCTCGAAAGGTCGCTTCGTGTTTCCAGAATCGACCAGATGTTTTCTTCGACCGTTAGCTTTTTGAAAATGCTCGCTTCCTGCGGCAGATACGATATCCCCAGCCGCGCCCTCTTGTACATCGGAAGCGAGGTGATGTTTTCCTTGTCGAGCATGATTCGTCCCGCCGTCGGCTAGTGGAATCCTACGACCATGTAGAAGCTTGTCGTCTTTCCCGCACCGTTCGGACCGAGAAGACCTACGATTTCCCCGGAATGCACTTCGAAATACACGCTGTTCACGGCAGTTTTTTTGCCGAAAACTTTTTTCAGCTCCTCGGCTTTCAGAACGTGTTTTTCCGTTTCTTCCGGCTTTTCGCTTTCATCAGCAACAGTTTCTATCTTTCCGCTTTTCTTCTCATCTTCCGAATCCGATTTTGATTCCGCGTCTGTTTCGGATTTTTCATTCGTCGCTTTTTCTGAATCATCTTCTTCTGTTTTTTCTGAAATCTCTTTCAGTTCTTCCGTTTCGATGTTTTCTTCGGAATGTTTTTCATTCTCGGAATTTTCTTCTGTTTCTGATTCTCCTGCTTTTTCCGAAATTGCTTCCGTCTCTTCCTTTTTGATTTGTTCTTCGGAAATTTGTTTGTTCTCCGCTTTTTCTTCTAGCTCTTTCAAAGTTTCTTCAGTTTTGATTTCGCTTTCGGATTCAGATGCTTCGGCTTTTTTGATGTCTATCATGTTTCCTCATCACTCTTCGCTGTCTGCGTCAGTGTCTTCGTCTTTCTTTTTCGTGTCGGTTACGGAACCGCTCACCCGTCCGTCGAGCGTGATTTCGTTCGTGTCCATGTTCAGTGAAATTTCCTGCGCGCGGAATGTGTCCTCGCCCTGCGTTATCTTCGGGTTGCCGCTCAGGTCGAGCGTCTGCTCCTTTTTCCTGTAAATTGCGTGCGCACCAGTGCAAGTGTTGTCTTTCTGCAGGATTTTCACGCCGATTTGCATGAGCGCGACTTCCGTTTTCTGGTTGTACTCGATTATCTGCGCGTCCGCCGTCACTTCGTTCTTTTTATCGACCATCTTCACGGAATCTTCGAGATATGCGATTTTCGTCGTCCTGTCGTACTTCATTTTTCCGCAGGTGAACGTCATTTCGCTTTCAGTGTTCAGTCCGTCAACGCTGCCTTCCGCCGTTATGTATCGGAAGTTGTCGCCGCTCATCGTGATGGTGTCCGCCTTGATTTCCATCGTCTCCGTCTGCACGAATGCGTTTCCGATTAGCTTTGTCGTGTCCGATTTGCTTCCGTTCCGCCCTGTCATGTAATCCGCACGGAAGTTGATTTTTTCTGCAGTTGAATTGAATGTCGCGAACAGGGTTAGCAGCGATGCGAAAAATAGGGGAGATAGCAAACTGAATTTGCCGAATCGGTTTAGAGTCTTCATCTTTGTTTTCATTTTTTTGATTTTGCTTTTAGTTTTGTTTTCAGTTTTGCTTGTCAGATTTCTCTTCCTTTTCGTCTTTGTCTTTCGTTTCTTCGTCCGTCTCGATGAATCCCGAAACGTCCCTGTCGAACGCAAAAGTCTTGCTCACTCCGCTCGCGCTGAAACCGATTCCTGACATATCGATGTCTTCTCGTCTTATCGTGACTTTCTGGTCGAGCCCGCTTGTTATCTGCTCGTTCTTTTTGTCGAAATTCAGGCTGTCCGCAAAAATCTGCATGTTCTGCGAAATCATGTTCATTTTTACGTCGCCGAAAAGTATGTAGTGCTCCTTTGCGGTGTCCGCGGAAATCAAATCGCAGCTGCCCTGAGTGTCGTCGTTTCCGTCCTCGTCGAACGTGCTGAAATCGACATTCTTTGCGAACGAGAGCGAATCGGCCTTGTATTTTTCGATTTTGTCGGCATTCATTTTGACTTTCTTCTTGCTTTTTTCGACCTTTGTGAATTCCGCGTTGTTGAAAGTGAATTCCGGGTACGAGCTTTCAGGCGACTCTTCTTTTTCGTAGTCGAGCGAGCACGACGGAAGAATCGCCAAAGCCGTAAGCAAAGTGAAAGCCAGTGTGAGTGCCGAATTTGATTTCATCGTTATCTCGATTTTCTGTCGATTGCCGCGCCGATGAACGCCACGAAAAGCGGATGAGGATTTGTCGCCCTCGACTTGAATTCCGGGTGGAACTGCACGCCGATTCCCCAAGGGTGCGTCTTCCATTCGAAAGCCTCTGTCTGGCCGTCTTCTTCCGCGACAGCCGAGATGAAAAGCCCCTGCGATTCCAAATCCTGCGCATATTTTTTGTCGAAAACGTATTTCGAGCGGTGTCTTTCGCTGATGACTTCCTGACCGTAAATCTCAAAGAGCCTTGAATCCTCGTTGATTTTCACGTTCGAAGCGCCGAGTTTCATGATTCCGCTTGCAGATGCGCTCGACTGCTCTTCCGGCAGCGAGATGATTGCGTGCTTTGAATTCTGGATGAATTCGGTGGAGTCTGCGTCTTTCCAAAGCAGGAGCGAACGCGCTGTTTCGATTGCCATGAGCTGCATTCCGAGGTCGATTCCGAGAAACGGAATGAGATTTTCGCGTGCGTATTTGACAGTCTGCAAAAGTCCGAGGAATCCGCGCTGACCGTAGTTTCCAGGAATGACGATTGCGTCTGTTCCCTCAAAAATTTTCGAGATTTCGGAACTTTCTGCTTCTTCCAACGCCTCCGCATCGATTTTCTTTATGATGACATTCGCGTTGTAATCCGTGACGGCCGCATGGAAAAGGCTTTCGCGTACAGACTTGAAGCAGTCGTCGAGATAGTCCTTCTTTCCGACCATTGCGATTGTCACTTCTCTCTCAGGATTTTTGAGCTGGTTTATGAAAGTCTGCCATCTTTTTATATCAGGAGTCTTATCTTTTATTCCGAGCTTCTCCATGATTTTCGCATCGAGTCCCTGCTCATGGAAGAGAATCGGAAGCTCGTAAACCGATTTTTCGATGTCCGTCGAGACGAATACGGAGCCGACACCGACGTTGCAGAACATTGCGATTTTCTTTCGCATGTCAGCGTCGATTAGCCTGTCGCAGCGGCAGAGCAGGATGTCAGGCTGAATACCCATCTCCTGCAATTTTTTCACTGACTGCTGTGTCGGCTTCGATTTCAGCTCGCCGCCGATGATTGTCGGAATGAGTGCCATGTGAATCGTCATGCAGTTTGCCTTGCCGAGCTCGTGCGAAAGCTGCCGC
The DNA here is from genome assembly GCA_017525605.1 of Treponema sp. Classification (GTDB taxonomy): domain Bacteria; phylum Spirochaetota; class Spirochaetia; order Treponematales; family Treponemataceae; genus Treponema_D. Next base: position 174,267 of record JAFXSM010000030.1, read on the forward strand.
GCAACTTCGAGGTATGGAATCGACTCGATGTCGCCGACTGTTCCGCCGATTTCAACGATTACTACATCTGCTCCTGTTTTCGAGCCCATTGCGAGAATTCTGCGCTTGATTTCGTCGGTGATGTGCGGAATGACCTGCACTGTGCGTCCGTTGTATCTGCCCGCGCGCTCGTTCCTTATGACAGTCTCGTAGACCTTTCCGATTGTCACGAGATTTTCGTTCGTGAGCTTGACGCTGGTGAATCGCGAAAAATTGCCCAAATCCGAGTCCGTCTCCGCACCATCTTCCGTGACGAACACTTCTCCATGCTGATAAGGGCTTATGGTTCCTGCATCAATGTTGATGTAAGGGTCGCATTTCATCATTTCAATTTTAAGTCCGCTAGATTCAAGAAGGCTTCCGATTGCGCTTGTCGCTACGCCTTTTCCCAGACTAGAACATACACCACTTGTTACAAGAATAAATTTACTCATAGTCTTTTATTCTATCACGAAATCAGGCTCTTCTCAATAAAACGAAAAAAGTGCTTCCGATGATTTTTTTTCGCATAATTTGCCGATGTATTTAGGGAATTTTAAATTTTACAATTCAATTTCAAGGGTATATAATCAAGATTATGGCAGATTTATTAACAGATGCGGAATTTGATATGTTCCGCAAAGTCATTTATGACGAATCAGGAATTACATTCTCAGCTACAAACCGTTCTATTCTTGACTCACGTTTGAAGGAAAAGCTTCGTGAAAAGCAGTTGGGATCTGTTCAGGAGTATTATCGCCTCATAACATCGAATAAAGAGGAAATGAAGATAATGCTGGATTCTGTCACGACGAATTTGACGCGATTCTTCAGAAACCAGCCGCATTTTGATGCTCTCATCAATTACGTCATTCCTCATATCATCGAGCGTAAGAGAAAAACTGGCGATACGACCATAAAAATATGGAGCGCAGGCTGCTCGACCGGAGAAGAACCGTACACGATTGCTATGATTCTTGCCGATATTTTGCCGCCTGGATTCAGGTTTCAGATAACTGCGTCCGACATTTCGCTCAAGTCGCTTATGGTCGGTCAGCAGGGCTTCTATCCTGATTCGAGAATTTCTGGAATTCCGCAGAAGTATCTCGATAAATTTTTCACGAGAACGGACAAAGGCTATCAGGTCAAAAGCGATTTGATGGCGAAGATAAAATTCGACTACCACAACCTGAGAAACGATTCTGGTATGAGAAATCTCGATGTCGTATTCTGCCGAAACGTCTTGATTTATTTTGATGAAGCTGCCCAAAAGTCAACGATAGACAGGTTCTGGGATGCGATGGGTGCTCAGTCTTATCTTTTCATCGGACATTCTGAGTCGCTTTTTGGCATGGACACGAAATTCGAATTCTTGAAAACCGACTGGGCTTGTTTGTATCAGAAAAATATTTAGGAAGTTTTGAAAGCGGAGTTTTTCTCTGCTTTATTTTCTGTACTTTCTGTTGGTGAATTTTTGATTTTATTTGGGGTTTTATATTATGGACGATATTTCTGTTCTGATTTGTGATGATTCTGCATTGATGCGCAATTTGATTTCACGAATCGTCGATGGCGCAGACGGCATGAAAGTTGTCGGAAAAGCCATGAACGGACAGTTTTTGATTGAAAAGATTCCTCTTCTGCAACCTGACGTGATAATTCTCGATATCGAAATGCCTGTCATGAACGGCATCGAATTCTTGCGCTACAGGAAAGAGCACAATATCGATATTCCTGTCATCATCCTTTCGTCTATTGCGGAAAAAGGTGCTGCCGTCACGATGGACTGCCTCGAACTTGGCGCGAGCGACTTCATCACCAAGCCGAACGGTTCTGTTTCGGCTGATATCAATTCCGTTGCCGACAGGCTGATTGAGCTTATCTCTTCTTACGGCGGACGATATGCGCGCCGTAGGGGACGTTCCGTCATGCCTTCCGACTATTTCGAGCGCATCGAAAAGGAGAGGGCTGTCGCTCAGAAACTCAAGATTGCGATGGGTGCTGAGAAGGCGAACGAATTCCTTGCAGCCGAGCGCGAGCGTCGTGAAAAAGAAAATGCCGTAAAACCGCATTCAAGATTTGATTTTTCATTTGATTCACAAGCCGCGAAAGAGCCTGCCGTCATAACTCCGTTGCGCGAGAGCGGACGAATCGAGGCAATCGCAATCGGAATCTCGACTGGCGGTCCGAACGCTCTTCGTGAGGTGTTCAAAAAAATCGACCCGAACCTTAGGCAGCCGATTCTTGTCGTCCAGCACATGCCGGCAGGATTCACAAAAGAATTTGCGAATTCGCTCGACAAAATATGTCCGCTCACAGTTCAGGAAGCGAGCGACGGTCTGCCGGTCTCTGAAGGAAATGTTTACATCGCACCTGGAAATTTCCACATTCTCGTGGAGTCAGGCGGATTCGGAAAAAAATACATCCGGTTGTCGCAGGAGCCGCAGAGAAATGGTCACAGACCGAGCGCGGATGTCTTGTTCGAGTCGATGGCAAAAGTCTATCAGAACAAATGTCTTGGCGTGATAATGACCGGAATGGGAAAAGACGGTGCGCAGGAGCTTGCGGAGATGAGAAGGCAGGGCGCGTGGACGCTCGGTCAGGACGAGAAAAGTTCTATTGTCTACGGAATGCCGAAAGTCGCGCACGAGCTTGGCGGCGTTCAGCGTCAGGTTTCTCTTGAGAACATGGCTGACGAGATTTCGAAGCTCGCAAAAGAGCACGCTTGATTTTGTGTGACTTGAAAACTTGAAAATATAAAAAGCGCAGATGGATTTCTGAATTCGCCTGCGCTATTTTTTTATCCGAATGTATTTTTCGCTGAAAGATGTCATGTCGAACATGAATGCGTTTTTGTCCAGCCGTCCGCGGAATCTGTTGAAACGAAGCTCTATTTTGTGGGCGTTTTCGTCAGTGAAGTGGAGCACATAATGAATCGTCGGGTCGGTGAAGTCCGGGTATTCGACGTAGGAAGACTGGCAGTCGGTGTATGTCCATGTAGGCGGAATCGAAATCTCTTTCCAGAGCCCTTTGTCGAGAGCGACGATTTTTATCGTTTCGTAGGAATTTGCATTCTGCAGAAAGAATGCAAAAAAGATCAGCGCGAGAAGAAATCTGAGTGTCGTTTTTTTGTTTGCCGTTGGCTTTCGCTCAGACAATTTGATAGACCTCCGGTGTCTTGAAGTGTATGCTCGACCGGCTTATCGCAAAGAGAATCGCCGACGTGAGAATCAGAAATGCGATTGTCGTCGTTGCCCGTATTTCTTCAAAATGCAGCTGGACAAAATCCTTTTGGAATATGAGAGATGCAACTTCGTCCGAAAAAATGAATCCGATTATTGCGCTTATTATCGGCCCGATGAACGCAAAAAGACCGTTTATTGCGAGCATCGGTTTTGAATGCCCGATTCTGACAATCGTTCCGGGGTTTAAGTTCAGGTTTGTTTTGTTGAGCACCCTGAACATTTTTCCCTGCTTTGCGCATCCTGTTCTGCAAGTCGCGCATGCGTTCACAATCATCGGAAGAACCATGATTTCGTCTTCGCCCGTGCTTTCGTTCTTTCTTATCTCTTTTACAATCGCAAGCTCTCTCATATCATTCTCCGCCCGTCGAAATATTCTGCTTGATGTTCTTCATCTGCTCCGTGCATTCTTTCTTTCCGGCTTCGTTGCCCATTTCCTCGTATGTGTCGCGAAGGTTGAACAATGCGTCGTAATAATACGGATTCAGCGTTATTGCGTGCTCGAATGCTTCTGCCGCAAGGTCAAGCTCGTTTTTGTTGAAGTAGAGAACGCCGAATGTGTTCCAAAGGTGCGCGTCAAGCTCGTTCTTTTCAAGTCCCTCGGCGCAATACGAAAGTGCCGCGTCCATGTCTTCGCCGTTCATGCACGTTATCGCAAGCGTGTCGATTATTTCCGTGTTGTCGGGGTCGAGCATGTGCGCGGTTTCAAGTGCGTGTCTCGCTTCTTCGAAATTTCCGTCGTCGCGGAGCGTTATTCCGAGGTTGAACCAAATCGTCTGGTTTTCAGGCTCGATTGTCACCGCGCGTTTCAGAAGCTCGATTGCGTCATCGACGTTTCCTTTTTTTATGAGATGAAGTGCGTTGTTGTTCAGTGTCTCTGCGTTCTCTTTCATTTTCGTAGCATCTTGAATAATCCGGTTATGAGTTTTGCGGCATCCGAATCCGCGTTCCCGAAAAGATTCACCAGTTCTTTTGATTTTTCTTCTATCAGTTTGTTGCCGATTTCCCTTGCTTTGTCGATTGAACCCGATTTTTCGAGAATCGAAATTGCTTCCTCGACTGCGCTTGATTCTATTCCTTCTTCGCGTGCTTTTTCAAAAAGCTTTGCAAGTTTTTCTTTTTCGCTCGAATTTTCCGAATTTGCATTTGACAAATGGATTATTACAGGCAGGCTCTTCTTGCCTTCCACGATGTCGTCTCCGCGTTTCTTTCCCGGATTTCCGCTTGTGAGATTTATCACGTCGTCGATGATTTGGAATCCCGTACCGATGTCCTCGGCGATTTTCCCGGCTGCGTCTGCTTTTTCCCTGTCAGCCCCTCCTGCAAGAACTCCGGCTTTCACTGCAAGACGCGCGAGCGTGCCCGTCTTGTTCCTGACCATTGCCCTGTATTCGTCTTCGGTCGGAAGCATGGTCGGATTTCTGTGCCAGAGAATGTCCATTGCCTGCCCAAGATGAAGCCTCCTCAGTTCCTCAAGGAAAAGCTCGTAGAAAATGTTCTTTGTTTTTTCGTCGCCGCTGATGTTTTTTATGCACGTCGCTGCCTGAAAGTAGAGCCAGCTTCCTGCGTTCAGCGCAGTGTCGATGCCGAATGTGATGTGTGCCGCCGGCTGCCCGCGCCTTGTGTCCGCGCAGTCCTCGATGTCGTCGTGGATGAGGCTCGCGTTGTGTGCGAATTCGACTAGCGGCGTTATTTCGTATGCGTCGATTTTTCCGCGCCCGACTAGTTCCGAGCAGAGAACGAGAAGAAGCGGCCGCCATCTTTTTCCGCCGAGCGAGATTAGTTTTCCTGTCGGCTCAATCAGATTCCGCATGTGCTCGTCAGTTATGCACCCGTCGAGTTTTCCGAATGATTCCGTTTTCCATGCGTCGTTTGCGTTTTCGGGAAGATATTTTTTGAGGACTGATTCTATTTTTGAAAGCCTGTTTTGAAATTCCGTTTTTATGTCGTTTTTCATAAGTAGAATTATACAAGGAAAATGCAAAAACTTCATTTTTTTTAGCGTTTGGTAATTGACTTTTTTTTCGAATGAGAATATTATTCTGTTCATTCGCGGGGATGGTGGAATTGGTAGACACGCTAGCTTGAGGTGCTAGTGGCGCAAGCTGTGCCTGTTCAAGTCAGGTTCTCCGCATGAAAGAAAAAGCTTCTGAGAAATCAGGAGCTTTTTTTATGCACTTTTGCTCTTGGAGAAAAATATGACGAAAGATGAGCTTTTCATAAAATCGCTGAAAAATTACAGGAAGCAGCTCGCAGAAGAATTGGCGGAGAACAAGCGCACTGACGGCGAGAACGAGGAATGCGTCGAGTATTACAAGCTTGCGATTCAGTCTCTCGACGAGCTTTTGCCGATGCTGAGAGGAATCGATTCTCTTTATGAAACAGATGATGTCGGCGAGCTGATTTTTTCGGAAGATGAATTCGCGTTTCTGATTGAGTGCCTTGAAAGTTATTCTGAAGTTTTTATCGTTGACGGAAGGACTGAGGAAGCACTGAAACGGACGGAGGAAGAGCATTCTCTTCTCGCGGACATCATATTCGAATTTTACGATGACGATGAAGACGATGAAGATTATGAGGACGAAGACGAAGAATCTGATGACGGAGAGTAGGGGAATTGGAAGCTTTCTTTCATGCGCTTGCTTCTTCTGATGTTTTTGCCTGGCTCGCGTTCGTATTCTGCGCGGCGTGCGTGATTGCCGTTTTCTGCGCGATTTCGTTCTTTTTCGGAAAAACTTTGCAGAAGCGCAAGATGGCTTTTTCGATTGAAGAGGAGCGTGCCGATGCCGTGAAAAAGTCGCGTGCCGTAATCGGCGGTCAGGTCAGCGAGCAGCTCGCGCCGTTCCTTCCTGATTTTCCTTGCAATCCGGGCGACGTGCGTTTTGTCGGAAAGCCAGTCGATTTCGTCGGTTTTCCGGGGGCTGCGGAGGGCGAACCCATAAAGGAAATCCTCATAATCGAAGTGAAATCCGGCAAAGCCCAGCTTTCAAAACGCGAGCGGGAGATAAAAGACGCAGTTGAGAGCGGCAGAGTCCGCTATGTCGTCTACCGCACCAACTGATTTTTTTCGAATTCCGTTATTCTTTTGCGATTTTATTGCTGCATTATTGCTGCGCTATTGCAGGATTTCCTCGCATTTCGTTTTCGTCATCGGTTTGCCTTTCAGGAATCCCTGCACGGTCTGGCATTTTATCTGCCTGAGTATGTTCAGCTGCTCCTCGTTTTCGACTCCTTCCGCAATCGTGTCCAGTCCCATTTTTGAGACCATCGTCACAATCGAATTCGTTATGTTCGCTTCCATGCCGTTGTTTTCGATGTTCGATATGAAAGATTTGTCGATTTTCAGTGTCGTTATCGGGAGCTTTTGCAGGTAGCTCAGGCTTGAATATCCCGTTCCGAAATCGTCGAGCGATATTCCTATTCCCATTGCGCGGACTTGGTTCAGCACGCCGAGGACTTCCTCTTTGTTGTCGATGAAAATTCCTTCTGTTATTTCGATTTCAAGCTTTTTCGGCGTGACACCGTATTCTTCGATGAGCGTTGACAAATCGAAGATGAATGTCGGCTTTTTCAGCTGCACCGGCGAGACGTTCACGCTCATTATTCCGTTGAAGCTGAATTTCGTTTCCCAGTCCTTCAGAGTTTTTAGTGCGCTTTCCAGAACCCAGTCGCCGAGCGGAATCATAATCCGTGTCTCTTCCGCAATCGGAATGAACTGTTCCGGCGAAATCCATCCCAAATCCTCGTCCTTCCAGCGAAGAAGCGCCTCGAATCCGCGAAGGACTCCCGACTCGATGTTGAACTGCGGCTGATAGACCTGCTGGAATCCGCGCTGGAATGCGTTCCTTCCGAATGCCGCGCTCAGCTTGTTCTGAATCAGAAGACGCTGCATGAACCTTTCTTTCATTACGGACTTGAAGAATCCCACGTTGTTCTTTCCGTTGCGCTTCATGTTGTACATTGCCATGTCAGCGTATCGCAGAAGCTCCTCGGTCTCGCTTCCGTCGTCAGGGTAGACTGAGATTCCCGCTGAGAATTCGATTCCTTCCGCGTTGAAAATTTCGAGGGTCAGGTTTCCCATGTTCATGATTTCGTTCGGAGAATCGATGTTTGTCATCAGCGCGACGAATTCATCGCTTCCGAACCTGTAGAATCTCAAGTCGTCCGTCTCGATTTCTTTCAGGAGGTCGGATGATTTTTTGATTATCTCGTCACCTTTTTTGTGCCCGTAGGAATCGTTTACGATTTTCATGTTGTCGATGTCGGCAAGCATTATTCCGAATTTGCTGTTCGATTTTTTTGCATCCTCCATGCACTTGAGGAAATCCTCTTCGAATTTCGTCCTTCCGTAGCGGCCTGTGAGCATGTCGTGGTACGCGTTGAATTCGAGCTTTTCGTTCAGCCTGTTGATTCTTGAGAGGTTGTCCTTGAGAGTTTCCCTCGACAGCGAGATTTCGTCTTTCATCGCCTCAAGTTTCTTGTTCTTGTCCTCAAGCTCTGCCTCGTGCAGTTTGTCCTCGTCCACGTTCGTGAATGTCACGCAGATGAGCTTGTCGGTGATTTTGTCCACCGTGACTTTGAACCAGTGCGAATAAAAAAGAGAATAGAATGTCTTTTCGACTTTTTTTCCTGTTTTGAGAACGTCCAGTCCGATTTCGTACCATGCGATGTCGAAAGTCGTCTTGTGGGCAAAGTCGCTGAGCTTGTTCCCGCTGTGCGTGATTTTTTCGAACGTCGTCGAAAAAGCATCGTTCACGAAAAGAATGATGAAGTCATCTGATTTTTGCTTCGTCTCGTCAAGAAAAAGCGGCTCCGCAATCAGAATCGGAAGAGAAATCTTTTCGAGGATGTTTTTGAAATCGTTTGTAATCATACGCTCTATTCCCATAGTTTATTTTCGGATTTTTAATCGACGAATCGGACTTTTTCCCAGTATTCGTTGAATTTTTCCAGGTTTTCGCCCAAGTCGTTTTTTAGTGTGCAGTTGTCCATTTCGCTCGCGTCATAAAGCGGTTTCGTCGTCCTGAATTTCTCCGCCTCCGGGTTGACGTAATCCGGGAACTGGAAGTAATCGAGGAACTTCGCGTAATTTTCAGGCTCCTGGATGAAATTGATGAATTCGTGCGCCAAATCCTTGTTCGGTGCGTCCTTCATTATGCACAGGCTGTCCATGTAGCTCGCTCCGCCTGTTTTCGGAATGAAGAAGTCCAATGTCTCTTCGATTTTGTCCTCGTCAAGTTCTCCCGCGACGACCTCGACATAGCCGTGGCACACCGCGAAATCTCCTGATGCAAACGCCTTGCCGAAACTTCCCGCGTCGAATTTTGCAAGATTCGGCTTCCATTTTTTCGAGATAAGCTCTCGCGCTTTTTCAAGCTCGCTGTCATTCGTGGAATTCAAGTCGTAGCCGAGTTCCACAAGCGCGGCTCCCATGACCTCGCGCATGTCGTCCATCATCGTCATTCTGTTTTTTAAATCGGTGCGCTCGAAAATGCTCCAGTCGCGCGGATAATCGGTGACTTTCTTTTTGTTCACGCAGATTCCGGCGGCTCCGTAATAATACGGGATTCCGTAGTCGAGTTCCGGGTCGTATGTGATTTTCTTTTTCAAATCTGGGTTTATGTATTTGATGTTCGGAACTTTTGAATGGTCGATTTTGTCGAGCATCCCGAGTTTTATCATTATCGATGCGTAATCCTGGGACGGAACAACGATGTCGTATCCTGTCGCTCCGCACATGAGTTTCGAGAACATCTCCTCGTTCGACTCGTAATATGAAAGGTCAACTTTGCAGTCGAATTTCTCCTCGAAATCCTTGATTACGTCCTCGGGCGTGTAGTAGCACCAGTTGTAGACATAGAGAACTTTTTTGTGGCTGCATGAAATCGCCGTCAGCGCAAGCGCAACAAGCGAAATGTGAAAAATGTGTCTGAAAAATCTTCTCATTGCTTTTTCCCTAAAAATTGGCGGAATTATTTTGAAGCTGCAATCGTCTTGAGTCCTTTTCGGAGGAAGAATGCCGTCGTGCATGTCGCAAGGACTACGACAAGGCTCAGCGCGTTGATTACAGGCGACACGCCGAACCTGATCATCGAATAGATGTAGATTGGCAGAGTCGTGCTCCCAGGTCCTGAGACGAAGAACGTTATTACGAAATCCTCAAGCGACATTGTTATCGCCATCATGAAGCCCGAGAGGATTCCTGGCATTATCGCCGGAATCGTAACTTTCGTGAGCGTCTCGAAATCGTTCGCGCCGAGGTCGTGGCTTGCCTCGATTAATGAATGGTCGAATTCGTCGAGCCTTGCGTTGACCATCATGTAGACGAACGGAAGGCAGAATGTTGTGTGCGCCGCGAAAATCGTGAACATTCCGAGCGGCAGTTTGATTCCGCTGAAGAAAATTACCGTTGCGACACCGATTATTACTTCCGGCAGAACCATCGGCAGAAAGCTGATTGTCTGTATGTACGACTTTCCTTTGAATTTGTACCAGTTGATTCCGATTGATGCTATCGTTCCGAGAATCGTCGCAACAATGCTTGAGCTTAGTGCAATCACGACGGAGTTGAAAAGCGCGTTCCAAAGCTCGTCCGAGCCGAAAAGAAGCTCCCTGTACCAGTGCAGCGAAAAATTCGATTCGGCAAGCGTTTCCGGGTTTTTGTAGTGGAATGATTCTGCAATAGTGACAATCAATGGAATGAAGAGAAACACAATCGTAAGCGCAAGCACGATTTTCGAGAATGTGATTTTCGGGACGCGCTTGAGCCAAGTCTTGCGCGCGTGCCTGCTGTTTTCTGTGTTGGGGAATTTGCTGTTGATTTTTTTTGTCAGCCAATAGTACGCATTTGCCATTTTCTTCTCCGTTTCGTTTTCTTCGTTAAAATAGATTCGGCAACGTTATTTCTTGATTAGTTTTTCGTCGCGCCTGCCTGTGTGAATCATCCAGATTACGCCGAAAAGACTGAGAACCGTGAGCATAAGGCTGAACGAGCACGCAAGCGGCCAGTTCCTCGTCTTCGTCACCTGGTCAACGATGATGTTTCCTATCATCGCGCTGTCAGTTCCTCCGACGAGCAGTGGCACTGAATATGCGCCGAAAATCGGTATGAACGTGAAAATCATCGCGGAGACGAGACCGCCGCGCACGCTCGGAATCAGAATCATCCTGACCGACTGGAATTTCGTGGCTCCGAGGTCGCGTGCCGCTTCCAAAAGCGAAAAGTCGAACCTGTCGATTGCGGTGAAAAGCGGAAGAATCGCATACGGAATGTACATGTAGACCGAAACTAGGATTATCGCGTTCTGGTTGTACAAAAACTGGATGTAGTCGTCTGTTATATGAAGAAACATGAGCAGCCTGTTGAGCGAGCCGTCGTTTCCGAGAATGCTCATCCATGCGAAAATCCGAATCAGGCTGTTCGTCCAGAACGTTATTATCACGAGAAACAGAAGGAGCGTCTGGTGATTGCTCCGCGCCATCGCGTAGCCGCACGGAAAAGCAATCAGGAGCGTGAGTGCCGAAGAAATCACCGCAATCCACAGCGTCCGAAGGAGAATCATTCCGTATGTCGGGTTCAGCATCTGGCGGAATGCCTTGAGCGAGAATTCCATCTCGACTCCGCCGTACAATCCTTTTTTCAGGAACGAATACGCGAGGATTATGAGAATCGGCGCGATGAAAAATATCGTGAACCAGATGCCCATCGGGTATGCGTATATCGGGCCGAGGTTCTTCTGCTTGTAGTTTTCGTCTTTCATTTTTTAGTTGTCCTCGACGATGTATCCGTCTTCCGCTGACCACGAAATGTAAACTTTGTCCTTCCACTGAATTTCCGGGCCGTCGTCAAGGTAATTCGTGTGCTGCTTGAACACTTTGACAATCGTTCCGTTTTCGAGCTTGACGTAAAATTTCGACTGGAAACCTGTGTAGACCGGTTCCTCAACGATTCCGCTGAACACGTTTATGTCTTTTCGTCCGTGCGTGTCCGGTTCGTCGAGCGTTATTCGGATTTTCTCAGGGCGGACTGTGAACGTCACTTTCTGTCCTTCGTCCGTGTGCTCGTAGTCCGTTACGAGGATGTTCTTGTCCTCTTCTTTCGTTGCCTGCGTGTCGCCTTTGAGCTGCGCCTGCATCCCAAGCTTCGGAACGTTCAGCGTGACCATGTGCTCGATGTCCGCCTTTCCTGCGACTTTGTAGCTTTCGCATTTCATCACCGTCGCCTCGAAAAGATTCGTCTCGCCGATGAATTCCGCCACGAAATGCGTCGCCGGGCTTTCGTAAATTTCGAACGGGGTGCCGATTTGAAGGACGTTTCCCTTGTTCATGACGGCAATCCTGTCTGATACGGCAAGAGCTTCCGACTGGTCGTGCGTTACGAAGATGAATGTGATTCCGATTTTGTCATGCAGCCTGTCGAGCTCCACAAGAAGATTTGAGCGGAGTTTCGCGTCGAGTGCGGAAAGCGGTTCGTCAAGCAGGAGCACTTTCGGCTCGTTTATCAGAGCGCGCGCGATTGCGACACGCTGCCGCTGTCCGCCCGAAAGCTGGCTCGGCTTTTTGTCGATGTGCTGGTCAAGCTCGACAAGGTGGACATATTCGCGAACCTTTTTGTCAAACTCGTCCGGGAGTTTTCCTGGGAAAAGCTTTTTTATCGGGTTCTTCGTCTCTTTTTTCAGCTTGAGCCTGAGCGGAAAAGCGATGTTCTCGTAGACAGAAAGGTGCGGAAAAAGAGCGTAGCTCTGGAAAACCGTGTTCGACTGCCTTTTGTTCGGAGGCAGGTTCGAGACTTTCTTGTCGTCGAACAGAACTGCTCCGTCGTCCGGGAATTCGAAACCCGCGATTATTCGCAGCAGAGTGGTTTTTCCGCAGCCTGACGGCCCCAAAAGCGTAAAAAATTCACCAGGATTTATGGTGAAGTTGATGTCGTTCAGTGCGACGAAATCGCCGAATTCTTTGTTCACATGGTCGATTTTGACTTGGCAACCGTTCAATGTAGTCCTCTTTGTGAAATTGTTGGAAAAATCGCGATAACACCCGATTTTCTTCATAAAATTATAAGTTCTACCATGATTTTTATATGGCGAATTGTCAATAAAAAATCTCCAAATTCTCAAGTAAAATTCGAAATGATTGTCATAATTACTTCAAAATCTTGCAATGTTGCACTAAAATTCTCGAATAAAAAAGTAAAAAGGTGGATTTTCTATGTTTTCAGTTATAGTCGGCGTGATTTTTATTGCATTTACGGTTCTTGCGTGTCTTCCGAAAGACATATGCCCGATTGGGCTTGAGTGGGGCGGCTACATAATCCAGTCGCTCAAGGGCACGCTTCCTGTGATTGCGGCTCTCGTCGGAATCGTCGCGATAATGCTCGGTTTCACGGACATCAGGGACAAGCGCGAGGCGAGAAGGGAAGAAGAAGAGGCTTTGCTTGCCGAGCAGGAAGAAAAGAACAGAAATTCTGAAAAAGAGAAGAAGTCTGAGAAGAAATAAGAAGAAATGACGGTCGAAAACTCAAATTCAATTGACCATGATTTCTAAATAATTTATATTTTTAAGTCCCCGTATATTTTAGTTCTCTGGAAGATGCAGCCATGTGAACTAAAGACTTTTAGAATCAAAGGTATATACAAATGAAAACTATTTTTTTGAAAGATGCTGAGCAGAAACGTGAATGGTACGTAATTGACGCAGCTGGAAAGCCACTCGGACGTGTTGCTGCTGCTGCTGCTGCTATTCTTCGCGGAAAGAACAAGCCTTCGTACACTCCTAACCAGGAGATGGGTGATTACGTAATCATCATCAACGCTGAGAAAGTTGCTGTTTCTGGAAACAAGGTTACGGACAAACTTTATCGCCACTACACAGGCTTCGTCCGCGGTCTGCGCACATTCACTTTCGAGAAGCTCATCGAAAGAAAGCCGACTGCTCCGCTCGTACGCACAATCAACGGTATGTTGCCGAACAACAGACTTGGACGCAAAGTTGCTGGAAACCTCAAGGTTTATGCGGGTGCTGAGCATCCACATGCATCACAGAATCCAAAAGTTGTCGAGCTTTAATCGAACGGAGAATGAATTATGGCAGTAAAGAATATTGCAATCGGAACAGGTAGAAGAAAGACATCTGTAGCTCGCGTATTCGTTCGCGAAGGCTCAGGAAAAATCGTTGTCAACGGAAAGGACGTTGCTGAATATTTCCCAACAGCAACTTCTGTAAAGGTTGTTCATCAGCCGCTTCTCGTTACAAACTACGAGAACAAGTATGACATCCTCATCAACGTTCAGGGTGGCGGTGTAAAAGGTCAGGCTGGTGCTTGCCTCCACGGAATCGCTCGCGCTTTGTTGCAGATTGACCCACAGGTTCGCACATCACTCAAGGCAAACGGATTCCTCACACGCGATTCACGCATGGTCGAGCGCAAAAAGTACGGTCAGCGTGGTGCTCGCCGCAGATTCCAGTTCAGCAAGCGTTAGTCTTTTCGATTCGTCATATTATGCAGCCTGATGATTTTCGTTCGGTTGCAGATGACAATGCGAATCTTCCGCTTGAAAAAAGTGAATCTTCGAATGCCGATGATGTTTCTTCGAGCACATTGGCATTGAGAAAAATAGAACAGACTTCATCAAATGAAATCGTTCAAATGACTTCATCTGATGGGTCTGTTTTTTTTGTTCGCACAAGCTATCTGCAAGTTGCCGACATCGACAGTATCAGAAACTCAGTTGACGCAGCCGGTTTTGGGGGCTTTTCCCTGTCGGAAGAGGAGAGCGAGGACGTTTTCCGCGCTGCATTCGCGTTTTCTGCGGAGCGAAAGGCGTTGGATTATCTTGGGCGGTGCGAACAAAGCCGATTCGGTCTGACGCAGAAACTTCTGCAGAAGGGCTTTGAAAAATCCTCCGTGTCGCTCGCATTGGACAGGCTTGAGTCTAAGAATTTTTTAAGCGATTCGCGTTATGCTTCTGCATGGCTTCGCTCGCACTGCATGACGAAATTTCAGGGAAAGTCGCGGCTGATTGGAGAGTTGATTTCACGTGGAATCCCGAAGTCGGTCGCTTCGGATGCGGTCGAAAATTTCTTTTCTTCCGGCGAGGAGAATTTCGACAATCCAAGCGGCATTACGGAAGAGGAAATGTGCGAAAAAGCCTATCAAAAAGCTGTAAGACAGAGAAAAAGCGGAGAGAAAATTTTAAAATATCTTGTTGATTCTGGCTTTCCATTTAAAATGGCAATTTCCACGATAAAAAATCACAAAAAAGATGATTAAAATCTCAAAAATCTCTAATATTACAGATAATAATAAGAGTATTTTGATGGAACAGGATAAGAAATCAGTATTTTCTGCGATGGAAGTCGCAAAGATTTGCGGAGTCGTCAATCAGACTGCGATAAATTGGATAAAAAACGGATATTTGAAGGCATTCTCGACTCCGGGAAAACAGTACAGAGTGTACCCCGACGACCTCGTAAGCTTCATGGTCAAGCGGAACATGGCGATTCCCGATTCGCTCATGGCATTGTGCAAGGACAAGCATTTTGACGCGAGAAGCCTTCTCATTGTTGACGACGACAAGGGGTTGAATTCGGTCATAAAAATGTATCTCCAGAAAAAAATCGACGGGCTCACGATTTTCCAGGCATTTGACGGATTCGAGGCAGGCTCGCTGATGGTCGAAAAGCATCCGTCTTGCATCATTCTTGATTTGGATTTGCCGGGCGTTGACGGATTCGGGCTTTGCAAGAAAATCAACGAGAGCGAAATCTACGGAAAGCCTTCGATTCTTGTCGTCACCGCATTGGAAGACAATGACGTTGAGGCAAAAGTGATGGATTTGGGCGTGAAAAAATTCTTCAAGAAACCGCTCAATCTTGTGGAGCTTGTTGATTCCGTGACGAATTTGTTCTGATTCCGCCTGCATTTTTGCAACTTGGCTTGAATTCAGTTATCATTTTATTCATGCATTTTCCGATACGAAACAAGATTTTTTCCGCGCTTTCTGTTTTTTTGTTCGCCTGCGCATTTGTGCATCCTTCTTCCGTGAACATGAGCGCGAAAGCCGTGATGAGCGAATCTTCGCAATTCAAAACACTGGACGAATCGATTGAATATTTGCGGAAGACAGTTCCGAATCTGAAAAACGCGGCCGACAGACGCTACGGATACGCGTTTTTGGGCAGCATTCAGGAGCAGATTGGGCAGTATGCGGACGCGCAGAAGTCATACGCCGTCGCCGCTTCGATTGATGCTGGGGATGCGGTCGGCGTTCCGAAAAAATCTTCCGAGCAGCTTGTGATTGATTCCGTGCGGTGTGCGCTTTCTGTCGGCGATTATGCGAGCGCGGACAGGTACCTTTCGTCTGCCGTGAAAAATTCAAAGGACGAGAAGATTATCGCTTACGTCAAGCTGTACACCCAGTGGAGCTCGCTTTGCAAGGCGGAGGAATTTTCCGACACGAAAAATGCAGTTTCCACTCTGAATTCATATCTTTCGCAAAAATCGATGAAAATCGTCTATCCGCAGATTCTTCTGACGCTCTATCACATAACCGGCGACGGCGCATATTCGAAAAGGCTGAAATCGGATTATCCTGACAGCATGGAATGCGGAATCTTGAGCGGAAAGGCTTCCCTTCTTCCGACTCCGTTCTGGTTTTTCGTTCCGAGGTCTGAGACTGTCGGTGCGCAGGTCGTTCCTGCCGAGAACGAAAAAAATCACGGTGCAGTTTCCGAAAAAAATCCTGAGAAATCCGACAAAAGCAAAATCGACAAAATCAAAACCGACGAAAAAAAATCTACCGGCACGAAATCAGAAAATGGCAGGAAGCAGCAGATTGGATATTTCCGCGACGAGGACAATGCGAACAATCTTTTGGAAAAACTGAAAAAAGCTGGTTTTTCAGGAAAAATCCAGAAAGAGAAAAAATCGAGCGGAAACACATATTATCTTGTCTATGTTGAGGATGACGAGAACGGCTCTGTCGGAAAGAAACTGAGGGCGGCAGGATTCGACTGCTATCCGCTTCCGTAAATGTTTTCTGAATCGGAAATAAATCAGCCGTAGATGTCAGTCTTGTCGTATTTTTCGGAGTATTCCTGCTTGAGCTTCTTCAAATATTCTTCCTGAAACTTCCGGGTTTCCTGTGAGTCACAGTCGTCTATCAGCTGCTCAAGAATCTGAATTTTCAGAAGCTCGTTGTACTGGTGCTTGTCCTGCACCTCGCGGTTGAATTCGAACGACTCGTTTTCCTTGAATGCCGCGTCTTTTTTCTGTATTGCGTCCTTGCACGCGATTACCGCATCGACAATGCACGGCTCGAACTGAGTTCCCTTCTGGCTTTCGAAAATCGACATAGCTTTTTCAATCGGCATCGGCTTTTTGTAAGTTCGGAGGCTTATAAGAGCGTCGATTACGTCCGCGGCCGCCATTATCCGTGCGCAAAGAGGAATTTTCGTTCCGCCGACTCTGTTCGGGTAGCCTGTCCCGTCCCATTTTTCGTGGTGGTAGAGAGCGATTTCGTACGCGACTTTGTTGAATTCGCCGTTTCCGATTACGGGAAGCATCTTTATGAGGTTCGCTCCGTCCATCGGATGCCGTTTCATTATCGCGAATTCCTCGTCGGTGAATTTTCCCGGCTTGTTCAATATTCCTTCCGGCGTGTGGATTTTTCCGATGTCATGCAGGAATGCCGCGTCCGAATACAGATTGATTGTCTCGTCCGTGAGCTCTTTCGTGTAATATCCGAGCGAGCGCAGCTTGTGCGAAATCAGCCTGACGTATGTCTGCGTGTGCTCGACATGGAATCCTGTCAGAAGATCGTGGTTCTTGAGGCTTTCCGCGACGAATTCGATGATTTTCTGCTGCGTGTCGGAGAGCTTCGACTGCTTTTCCCTCAGGTTCTCAATCAGCCCGTTCCTGTCGTCTATGAGCATCAATAGGTGCTTTAGCGTTCCGTATCCGCGGCGTACCATCAAGTTCGTTATGAGAAAGATGAATGAGAATTCGATTGTGAAACCTGCGAGAATCGGAATGTATGCCGAGACGAACGTTGGGCAGACTGCCCTGTTGAAGATTGCCGCTCCGTTCTGGTATTTGAAGAGCAGCGATATTGCCATGCAGACGTAGCTGACGAGCGTGATGATGTTCGTCAGTTTCCGGTTGTAATAAAGGCAGCTGATGATGGGTGCGATTCCGAATGCAATGTAAACTCCGACATTCGCGTGCGTCCCGATTAGAGCGATGAACAAATCGATTCCGACCAGACCCACGCACATCGTGAATTCCGGGTTGACTTTCGTCCGTATCAGAATCTGGAATACAAGCGCGATTATTATTGAAAGTGCCAGCACCCTAAGCGAAAAGGCACTTCCGATTGCAAATATGCCCATGTTCGACAACGCTATGAAGCATATAGGAACCGGAATCGTGGCGATGAGTATCTTTGACACCATCCTGTTTATGTTTGCTAAATTCTCTGAGAAGAATGTTTCATCGTCTATGGACATGCCTCAATTATATTTTAACCTTTGCGAATTTGGAATATAAATTTTCTAAAGCACAGGCGCAAGCTGGTCGTCCGGGTTCTCGACTATGATGTTCAGGTTTCCGTTCCTTGTCCTAAGCTCGTCGATGAACATTTTCGTGTCGCAGTCTTTTTTCGGCTGAATCCAGTACGAAATCGTGAAAAGCGTTCCCATGTTCGATGTCTTCACGTTCTTAACTGAATGTTTCAGAAGATATTTGTCGAAGATGTCGTTGAAGAGGTCCTTGTAGTTCATGTCCTCCGGTATCGTGATTTTCAGAATCTGCTTTTCGCTGACTTTCCATGCGAGCGACATGAAGATGAACATGAGGCTGACCGTTATGACGAGAATGAACCCAATCAGATAGCTTCCGAGCCCGATTACGAGTCCTGCCGCGGCCGCAAAGAACGTGTAGAGAATGTCCTTCGAGTCGCCCGGTATGCTCCTGAATCTTACGAGCGCGAAAACTCCCGCGAGAGAGAGCGTCTTTTTGAGGTCGGTCGCGATGAACGGAATGATAATCGCCATGATTACCGGAAGAAGAAGCACCGTTATGACGAAATTCTTCGAGAATTTCTTGTCCTTGCTTGCGATTATGTAGCCCGACGAGATTATCGCGCCCGCAACAAGCCCCATCGCCATGCTGAATAAAATCGCCGTGGTCTCCGTCGTTATTGTGAATCCTTCCAAGATGTCCATAGAAAACTCCTTATCGAAAAAATGATTTTGAAAATTGATTTTCACCGCTGTTGATTTTTTGATGCGATGTAATTTTTGTATTCGGTTCCGTATTTCGAGAACGATGTCTGGAAAATCCTCCGCTTAGAGAGAAAGCGGACGAACCAGAGCGGGAACGCCTTGAATGCTTTTGCTTCCATGAGCCATTGCCCCTCTTGCAGAAGCTGCGTTCCGTATGCGGCCGAGTCCAGCCTGAGGTCGTCACGACGAGTCTGGATGTTCGTGTCGATTGTGAGCCTGAAATCCGAATTGTTCTTTTCGAAAAATGCATATCGGTCGTACGAGATGAACACTTTCGGCTTGAGCGAATAAAAATGCATTATGTAGTCGATTTCTTTCATAACTTGTGTGTTCATTTTTAGCTTTTTTCCGTCGGAGGTCGTCTGCATCTCGTTCACTTTTCCTGTCTCGAAATATTCATACGCGTCTTTCAGGATGAAAGACGTCCGCCTTTTGTTTACAACGCCGTCGAATTTCTTTTTGCTTTCGAGGAAAACTTTGTCGGAAAGTGCGACAGTCCCGTAGCTTCTAAGCCTGATTTTCTCTTTGAAAGCGGGCTTTTCGAGCGATTTTCGAATCAGCTCGTCGGAATCGGTGTCCAGGTACAAGTTGCAGATTGAGTACGTTTTGCCGCCCTTGTTGAACGGGTCGCTGTCCATGTAAGTTCCGATTATCGAAAGCAGCGCGTCCCTGTCTGCGTCGCTTAGCATGTATTTGACTTCTCGCCTGTTGAAAACTTCAATCGCCATGTGTGTCTCCGTTCCACATCATATAGCCATGACGCTCGGATTTTCATTAAGAGGTCGTTAAGAAAATAATGAGCGGAGTATAAGAATTTTATCAAAATCTTGTGAATTCACTGTCCGTTTGTTGTTTTTTCGAAAATTGCGTTTTAGACTTTCGAAAATTCTGGATACAGATTGAAAATTCTGGAATAGAAAAGTGAATTGGAGTAGAAAGTGAAAAATCATTTTTTTGTTTTTGCAGCATTTCTTTCGTTTTTGTTTTTTTCATGCGCGGAAAAATCAGCTCCGCCAAAACTTTCGGTCGATGAGGATTTCGTCCGCGGTTCGTACGGAAAAGAAATAGAAATATCTCCGACGGACTCTTCCGTGAAAATCACGCGCGGAAAAATCACGATTGCGCCGGAGAAGGAGAATTCCGTTTATGCAATCAGCGGATATTTTGACGGTCAGATTGTTTGCGCGACGAAAAACACAGTCTTGAGGCTAAAAAATGTGTTCCTCGAAAATTCTTCGGGAATGCCTGTAATAAAAGCTGCCGCAAAAATCGAAATCTCAAGCGAAAGCGGAAGCGAGAATTTCATCGTCACGAAAGGGCGCAAATTCTCGAAATACGGCGCAATCAACTGCTCGAAGGGGCTTGTTCTTGGCGGCAGCGGAAAGCTTTCTGTGAAAGGCGGATGCCACGGAATCGAAGCCGGCGACGTGAAAATCAAGGGAAGCGGAACTCTGATTGTTGAGGGAACGAAAAAAGGCACCGCGCTCACCTGCGAAAGCCTTGTCGTGGAGGAAGGAAAAACGTTCAGCGCGTATTTTTTGAATTCAAAAAACGGAATCCGCGCCGACGATTCAATTTCGATTCTATCCGGGAATTTCTTTCTTTATGACAACGAAACTGCATTCAAAACAGATCGCGCGGAAAAATCGAAGGACAAATCGCATTTTGTGAACCTGAACGGCGGCGAATTCCACACTTTCAGAAACGGAATCCTCTTTGAATCGGATTCTGTCAACAAAAATGCAAAATTCATTGAGGAGTAGAAATTATGAGAAGATTGGTTCCACTTGTCATTGCGCTTTTTTCGCTGGCAAACGCATTTTCTGCATCGATGTCACTTGATGTCGAAAAAGAGAAAAAATCATTCGGCACGGAAATCACGATTTCTCCGATGGACAAAACTGTCACTGTCACGAAAAACAAAATCGTCATAAAACCGGCTTCCGAAAACGTCACCTACACGATTTCCGGCTACTTCAACGGTCAGATTGTGAACAAGACGAAAAACACAATTCTCAAATTGAAGAACGCGTATCTTGAGAATACATCCGGGGAACCTGCGATTTACGGGGACGCGAAAACTGAAATCTCCACGACGAAAGGCACTTCGAATTACGTCGTGTCGTCTGGACAAGCGAAGAGCGGCGCGAAAGTTTCAGCAATCGAGTGCAGGAAAAATCTCGTTCTCGGCGGCAGCGGAATACTCTCGGTGAAAGGCACTTTGTACCATGCTGTGAAAGCCGACGACGTGAAAATCAAGGGCAGCGGATTGTTTTTCTTTGAGGCAACCGACAAAGGCTCGTGCATAAACTGCCATTCGCTTGCTGTCGAAAAGGACAAAACTTTCGCGGCATATTTTTTGAATTCGAAAAACGCGGTGAAAGCCGACAACACAATTCTGATTCAGTCCGGCGATTTTTTCATCTACGACAACGCAACCGCATTCAAAACCGACACAAAGAAAGACGACCCGAAAAATCCGCATTTCGTGACGCTCTCTGGCGGAACAATCAGGCTTCGCGGCAACAAGAGCGTTTGCGAAACGGAAAAAGACTCTTACAAAGTGAACGGAGCAGCATTAATAGAAGAATAAATGCTGGAAACAAGCGTAGGCGGGGTTCCGACCACAAAAAAATTCAGCCACCGCGAAGCGGTACTGCCTTTTTTGTGGTCGGGTTCCCGCCGAGAGCTTGTTTCCAGCATTTGCATTTTAAGGAGGTGTTTATGAGGTTTGTGAAAAAAATATTAGTGATATGCACATTTGCATTATTAGCTGCAAGTTGCGTGATTGATGTTGAGGATGAGCTTTCTTCGTCAAGTTCTTCTTCAAGCTCTAGTTCGGGGAGTTCGTCGAGCGGGAAGACGACGATTTCTACTGCGGAATCGGAATCGAGTGGGGCGGCGTATTCTTTTGACCAGGCGATTTATATCGATGTGTCGGGAAAGTACGGGACGGCGGAAGATTCAATCACGGCGAGCATAACGGCTGCATCTTCAAGTTCCGATGCTGCGAGCGTCCTGAACGACGGCGACAAAGTTTATTACACGATGTACAACGGAAGCAGCAACGGCGTAATCAGGGTTGACCTTTCTGACGTAACCAAGAAAACAGCCGTCTACCTTTCCGGGACAATGACGAGCGGCGGAGTGAAAATTCAGACTTCGACTTCGTATGAGACAGGCGTTTATCTGAACGGCGTTTCAATCACATCCTCGAACTTCCCGTGCCTTGCGATGACGAAAAAAGGCGCGGTCAGCGTGTTCCTCGTTGACGGAACTACAAACACGCTCACAGACGGAAGAGTTTACGGCACCGGCTACGGCGAGGAATATTCGACTTCAAGCGGAACTTACACGGACGAGGACGGAAACACGAAAAGCTGCACAGTCGTGAAATCTGCTGTCCAAAACGGCGCGGACTCGAAAGGCACTCTCTACGCAAAAGGCGACATGACGATAAGCGGCGGCGGCTCTCTGACAATCACTCAAGGCTACAAAAACTGCATCGCCTCGAATTCGATTCTCACTATTGAGGACGGAAATTTCACTCTGACTTCAACAGGAAAATCCGGGCTTTTCGGCGACCAGGGCGTTTATGTG
This sequence comes from Treponema sp., assembly GCA_017525605.1. Taxonomy (GTDB): domain Bacteria; phylum Spirochaetota; class Spirochaetia; order Treponematales; family Treponemataceae; genus Treponema_D. Next base: position 196,409 of record JAFXSM010000030.1, read on the forward strand.
AACGGCGGAACAATCGGCTTTACTGGCACCGGCGAAGTTTCTTCTTCAAAAAATCACAAGGCGCACGGAATCAACACCGACGACGACACGTATTCGGACAGTTTCATTTCGATTTCGGGCGGAAACCTCACGTTCAGCACGAAATACGGAAAAGGAATCACGGCTCCTGTCGTTTCAATCTCCGGCGGAACACACTCGATAACAGTCACTGGCCCGACTTCAAAAGTGCTTTCAACTTCCGCAACTTATTACACGGCGGACGGCGAAAGCACAAGCGGGACGGTCTCTTTCGCGCCACAGGGAATCGACGGCGGAACAGTCGCGGTTTCAGGCGGAACAACGACAATCACAGCTCCGTGGAGCGGAATCAATTCCGACGGAAACATTGAGGTTTCTGGAGGAAGCGTGGACATAACGACTTCTGCAAGCGGAACTTACGATTCTTCTGAGAGCGACTACACAGCACCATCATGCCTCAAGGCTGACGGAGACATTGTTGTGACTGGCGGAACTGTGACCGGAACGAACAGCGGAAACGGCGGAAAAGGAATCAAGGCTGGCGGAAAATACACCCAGTCGGACGGAACAGTGAATGTGACCGCGACCGGCTCGAATCTTGGCGGCAGCAGCTCGTCTTCAACTTCAAACAGGCCTGGCGCAAGTTCGTCAAGCTCCTCAAGTTCAGCATCCGCGTCCGCAAAAGGCGTGAAAGTGACAGGCGCAATCAGCGTTTCGGGCGGAAAACTCTACGCAAAAAGCTCTTCCAACGAAGCAATCGAATCGAAAAGCACGATTACGATAACTGGCGGCGAAGTGTTCGGCTACAGCACGGGCGATGACGCGATAAACGCTTCCTCAACATTCACAATCAGTGGCGGCTACGTCTGCGGATATTCGAATGCGAACGACGGACTCGACGCTAACGGCAACATGTACATCAAGGGCGGGGTAGTGTACGCGGTCTGCACTTCAACACCGGAAGTCGCACTCGACGCGAACACTGAAGGCGGCTACAAACTCTACATTCAGGGCGGAACTGTAATCACAATCGGGCCAATCGAAAGCGGCGCGTCGCTAACGCAAAGCTGCTACAAGGCTTCAAGCTGGAGCGCAAACACGAACTACGGACTCACAGTCGGAAGCACGACTTACGTTTTCAAAACTCCTTCGAGCACAAGCGGATACGGAAGCGGAATAATCGTGTCCGGTTCTTCAACGCCGACGCTCACGAAAAGTGCGACGACGGGCGGAACATCTTACTTTGACGGACTTTTGTACGCTGGCGGAACAAAAGGAAGCACATCTGTTTCTCTGAGTTCTTACAGCAGTTCGTCATCATCATCATTCGGTGGTCGCTGATTTTAGGAAAAACTTTATGAACAGAAAATACATTGCATTCACATTCCTCGCACTTTTTGCAACGTCCGCATTTTACGCAAAGACGAAGCTCACCATAAAAAACACTGTCGGCGGAGACTCGGACGAGCTTTGCGACTACGATTTTTTCACGAACAGCCGTTCGGACGACATCTCAGGCGGCACTCAGTCGGAATCCGGCATTTCTCTTGGCGACAGGTTCCAGCTCGACTTGGAGAATCCGCTTTTCGATGCACGCTTTCGGCTTGAAACTGCATTCCAGAATTTCGACGAGGAAAGCCCGAATTTCGTCGTTGCCCCAAGCGGATATTTCCATTTCACGCCGGTCAGCCAGTTCGGAATCATCGCGGGAACTTCGTTTTACAAGCACTTTGCGATTCCGTCCGCGTATCTTGCCGCAAGCGACGACACCACGAAATACGGCCGCCTTCTTACGGATTCGCTTGGCGAGGAGCGGTATTTCGGAAGCGACAACTTTGCGGTTTTCACGAACGGATTTGCAGGCGGAATCACGAGCGACTGGGCTTTCGGCTCTGACTGTGAATTTTATGCGAAGGCTGCGGCTGGCGGAACTTTTTACCCGGACAAAGACGAATTCGAAAAGGCGATTGACTTCGGTGTGAATGCGGGAATCGAAAATTTATTCGACTTCGGATTCACAGCGCATGACGTTACGGACGACGAGCGGAAATTCGGCGCGTTTGTTGGATTCACCGGGAACGAAAATCTCGTTGCGAACGCGGGGTTCTACTACAACTTTACGACGGGCGATTATCTTCCGGAAGAGCGCGTTGTCGGAAGCGACGACGATGACAACGACGTTTACAAATTCAAAAAGCAGAGCACAAAATACGCGCTAGGATTTTCAGGCGGATACAAATTCGAGAAAACGGGATTGTCTCTTTACGGTGATTTGATTACGGGGCTTACGAACGAATACATCGGGACGATAAAATATTACGATGCCGACGGAAATTTGATTGACACGAAAACGACAACGATTGTCCGCGGCGGAACTGTCGTGAAATACAAAAACGGAAAGGCGAAACGAACAGACAAATTCACTCACGAAGGCATTCCGTTTTACGCTGGATTCAGATTGAATTACGAGATTTCACCTGTTGTCGAGGCGATTTTCAGCTTCAACGTTCGGACTCTGATGAACGCAAGCGACACGACGTGGCTCACGTTCTATCCGAAAGCAAAAATCGATGTGGGCGAAAGAGGAACAATCGGTGCGGGGCTTAAATTCGAAATGAATGCGGCCCGCACCGAAGGACTTTCGTCGTTCTCAATTCCTCTGACGTACACCTACAAATTCAAGAAGAAATTCTAGGCAGAGAATCATTCGTTTGCCGAATCGAAAAGCTCCGTTTCCTTGAGCCACTGCGCAACTGCGGTGGCTTCTTTGTCCAGTTCCCTGTCGTCCTCGACGAACGCGCTCATCTTGCGGATTTCGTCATGCACTTTCTTCGTGAACGGCGAGAAATCTTCTTTTCCCGCAAGGTCAACAGCCTGCATCGCAGCCAGCAAATGAGTCGCGAACTGGAGGAACACAAGCTCAATCTGCTCCGCGAATTTCCTTGCCGAAATCGTTCCCATCGAAACTTTGTCCTGGTTCAGAGCTTCCGTCGGCGCACTCGTAAGCGAGACCGGGAAACAGTACGTCGCGACTTCGCCACGGATTGCCGAAATCGTAATCTGAGCCGCCTTGAATCCGAGCCTGAGACCTGCACGCGGATGATTTTCCGGCGTGTACGGAATCAGATTTTCAGTCAGCCCGTTGAATTTTCCGTCGATGATGACTTCCGCCTGCTTGTCGCTCAAATCCGAAATGTTCGCGAGTGCCGTCCTCATGTAGTCGCACGCCGCGCAGATGTGCCCGCCGTAGAAATTTCCCGTGTTGTACAGTCTCTGTGAATCGATATCGACAAGCGGATTGTCGTTCGCGCTGTTCAGTTCTTCCGTAATCCATTCGCGTGCGAGCGAAAGAGTATCCCTGTAAACGCCCGTAATCTGCGGCGCACAGCGGATTGAATATCTGTCCTGAATCTTGTTCTGCTGTTTTCTAAATCCCTTTCCGTCAAGCGAGTCGATTTGGCTTTTCAAGAAATCCTCGTATTTGAAAACACGCTTTGAATCGCTGATGATGTTTCTGACATATTCAGCCGATTTCATCTGTCCTTTGTGATTTTTTATCGCGCTGACTTTTTCTGCGAACGGAGTGTCTTTTCCCCTCGTGATTTCGGAAGTGACAGCCGTGAGAAAATCCGAAATGTTCGCCAGCCGCTCCGCTTTTTTCCACGCAAGAGAAGCCACCGCAGTCATAACGCTCGTTCCGTTCATGAGGGCGAGACCTTCCTTCGCTTCGATTGGCAGCGGCTCAATTCCTTCCGCCTTGAAAGCCTCGGAAGCCGGAACAATCTTTCCTTTATAATACACGTCGCGCTTTCCCATTATGACCGCAGCAAGATACGAAAGCGGAGTGAGGTCGCCTGAAGCACCCACAGAACCGAGCTGCGGAATGACAGGGATTATGTCCTTGTTCAGAAGAGTCACCATCATTTTTGCAAGCTCCGGCCTGATTGCCGAGTGCCCGCCCTTGACGTTGCCGTTGAGCCGCGCAAGAATCACAGCCCTGCCGGTTTCCCTGTCGAACTTCGGCCCAAGCCCGATTCCGTGATAAGTGCAGATTGTCCGCTGCAGCTCGCCAGCCTTGTCAACGCTGATCTGGTTGTCGCAAGAATCCCCGAAATCCGTCGTGACACCGTAAGTCGGCACTCCCGTTGCAATGTAGTCCTCAAGGAATTTCCGCGATTTCCTCATCGTCTCCCAAAAAACTTCGTCGTCTGTAAGTGCGACTTCCTCGTTCTTGTATGCCACATCGCACACAGTCTCTATTGTGAGTTCATTTCCGTTTATGATTTTCATAATGAGCAGAGTTTAAACTTTTATTCGGAAGTGTTAAAGGAAGTTTGAAAAATCTAAGGCTGAAGAGGAATCTTCGCCGCGCTTATGCAAATGTGATTTTTCCCCGCCTCCCCACCAGTGTAGGTACGGCGTAGCCGTGCCGCGAACGGTTGCATCCATATCACAATTGATTAGGACACATTCGCACCTCGGCAAGCGATTTACACATTCTGCAAAATCGGGGCGATGAGAGCGGAATCCAGAATCTCGAACGCAAAGCACTTTTTGCCCAAATCTTTTAGGCTCGCTCCAATGTGGTACAAAATTTTGCCGTCGATTATCAAAAATCGGTCGTGCATTTTCGTCGTGTGCTTCAGCGTCAATGTGGGATATTGCGCGTTGAACTTCTGCGCGTCTTGAGCTGTCAGCTTTGTTTTTGGGTCGGTGTAAATCGTTACATTCACGCCGCTTTTCTTTTTTGCCAACCGTTCCAGAACCGACAAATCCACATAGCCGTCAATCAAAACGATTTTTTTTTGAGCCTGCGCAATGAAGCTTTCGAACTTTACATACGCGTCAAAAATCTGCCCCTGAAAGAAAATGCCCTGCTTTTCTTCAACATGATATTTGTCCATCAGAGTAAACAACTCGTCAATTTTTTCATCGTGTTTGAGCAAATGCTGTTTCACAGAAACAATCTCATCAAAAAGCAGATGATTGCTCTGAATAAAATGTCGCATTTCGCGAAAAGCGCGCATTATAAAAATGGTCTGCTGTTCCGCAACTTCTCCGCGAAGAACGGTCGCAAGCATATAAATGCCTTGCTCAGTAAACGCAAAAGGAAGTTTTCTTGCACCGCCCCAATTCGACGCTTCGCTTTCACTTCTTGAAATCACAATTTGTGATTTCAAGATTTCATATTCATTCTCAGACAGTTGAAACATAAAATCAGACGGAAACCTGTTTATATTTCGTTTTACCTGCTGATTCAAAGCCCTTACTTCATACCCGTAAATCTGCGCCAAATCCGCATCGAGCATAACCTGCACGCCGCGAATCGTGTAAATTTTGTCCTTGAGAGTTTCCGCATTGTGAATTGCAATTTCTGTATTTTCCATAACTATAATTATCGTCGTTTTAGATGATTTTTTGCCCCCCACCAAGTGAAGGTACGCACCTTTGGTGCGTGCCGTGACCGCTTGCATTCACTACACATTTGCTAGAACACACTCGCACACTGGCAAGCGTCAGCTTAGTAAATTGCACCTCTCTTGCTTTTATGTAAGGGATTTAAAGAGAAAAGCCGCCGAAGTTTTTAACTTGGCGGCTTTTTCATGAAAAACATGAAGACCAGCCGCAGTTCTTGGAAATGTTTGACCTCATTTCCGTGGCTGTGCTTCTTTCTTTAAATATATCGGATATCGCTTAAAAAATCCACACTATACGTTTTTTGTAAATGCCTAGGTCGTCATGCATGTCCAGCGCACCGAGTTCGCCCCACCAGTGTAGGTACGGCGTAGCCGTGCCGCGAACGGTTGCATCCATATCTCAATTGATTAGGACACATTCGCACCTCGGCAACCGCTGCGTGCCGTCGCGGTTGTGCGTACAATGCAAAAGCTTTTCCTAAAAGGGTAAACAACCGCTTGAATTCCTCTTAATCTGCCTTATAATCTATCTTAATCTATTTTGTAGATTTTCTTAATTTGGTTTTATTGGAATCGTTTGTTGCAATTATTGGAGGTTGCTTATGATTTTCAAGAGAAAAGGAAAAATCCTGTTGGGTGTGTTCTTGGCTATGAGCCTGTTGGTGTTCGGTGCGTCGTGCTCGGATGATGAAGATGATGACCCGTCAATTACTATTAATGGAGCATCGACCGTTGAGGCTGGTTCTGAAATTACACTTACAGCTACAAAAAACAATTTTAGCTCGACAATCAATTGGAGTGTAGCCACTGGGGGGGATTATGCCACAATAAAAGAGGCTTCTGATACTTCATGTGTGATTACTGGCGTTGCTGCTGGAACTGCTACCATTAGAGCTGCCGCAGCAGGGGTAAGTAGGGATTGGCAAATAACTGTAACTGGTTCTTCAACTGGCGGAACTGGTGTATATGCTGATTTCTACAATTATCCGACAGGAAAACAAAATTCTACAGGTACGTTGACATTGAAGAATCAGGTAAATTCAAAAGTTCTTGTGTTTACAGATTCCGTAGCACCTGCTAACTACATTGGAACAATTCCTGCGCAGGAGACTATCAAGGTAAAACTTACTGCTGGTAAATTTTACAACATAGTTGCTGTTCAGCAATCGGTTTACGAAGAAAACCCTGAACTTGCGGCTCAGACTAGCAAACTTGCTTACTATTCAGACACTCAGGCTTATACGGTCAGTGTTTCTCCTGATAATTTGACAGGAAGTGCAACTTGGATTTTCAATAACAATACGAATTATTGGGTTTCTGTTGAGCATGTTGACAATTCTGGTGAAACTTACGCAGTTATTGCACCTAATGCAAAGCGTGTTTCTGTTCCTGTTCAGACAAACAATACTTATCCATACAAGCTTGTTTATAAGAAAGAGTTGAAATATAACAATATGACTATTGCTGTTGCAGAAAAAACTGCAATGGCAGAGAACGATGAAGCTTCTTTCTATAATCTCACAACGTTTACGACTCATATTAACGGAACTGCTACTGAAAATGATGATGATTTGGCACCATGTGTTCAGTTCATCAATAACACTGGAAAGACTATTCGTGTCTATAATGGACAACGTCAGCTCACAGATGCTGGTATTGCTACTGACGATTATACATTAGCATCGGGCATAACTGCATACTTTACTGCGTTTACGGCGGAAACTTCTTCTACATCTCTAAATGTTAGCAGTGTGGCTTGGACAGGTGCTCAATCTTGTACTGAGAATGTTACGTTCCAAAAAGGAAAGGTTTACGTTGTTACGGCTGCGCCAAATACCGATAGCACTACTAGTGCGACGAATCCTGTTTCATGGACTGTTGTGGAAAAGACTGCTAGCGAATTCTACGAAGAATAATATGGTGAATTTGATGAAGTTTAAAACTTCTGCTGAAATTCAAGATGCAAGATGATAATTGCATCTTGAATCTTAATGTCGTAATAAACCTGCTTGGTTTCTTGAGTTTGCCGAGCAGGTTTGTTTTCCTTTTCTAAAAATAGGGAAATGTATATGAATCGAAAATTTGTTTTATTTTTTCTGTCGCTCTTTTTTATTTTTTCATGTAAAGAGCCAGAACCTGAGTCAGATTTGCCTTCAAATACAGATGTTAATAATGAAGAAAATAAAAAGAATGATGACTCTGAAGCAAATTGCTATGTTGAATTTAAAAATTCCTCTATTTTTAGTGTTGTTGTGTATTCAGACTCTCAAAGGCAAACGCCTATTTGTCAACTTGCTCCATTTGAAAGAAAAGCTGTGGATGCAGAAGAGAATTCCGTCGGAATGCCTTTTTATATAACTTACATAGTTGATGTTGGTATTAATATACCTTGGAATGACAATAGTTCATATGTCATCGTCGTTCCTGAAAAAGGAAAGACAGTTCAGTCTGAAATAAAAGACCCTGTTAGCATGAGTACAAAAACATGCTTTATTGTTATAGAAAATGAAAGTTCTGCACAGTTAATAATGAAGAGAGGTTCTGGTGAACTTCATCCTGAAAATGAGAGCGATGTTGATAAAACTATTCTTTTACCCAAAGAAAGTGGAGTGTATTCGGTTTCTATCAGCTCTTTCGGTAATTTTTCCCAATACAAACTTCAGACTTCTAATGATATTCAAATTTCTTTTCCTGAAAATTTTATGGCATTTGAATCAGGAAAAATTTTTACAATAGTTGTTACTGATGAAAATGGGAAACTCTCTTCTGCAATCAAATCCATCTCCCCGTTCGACATCGACACGCGCCGCCAAATCTGGTCGTCCGAGCCTGTCGCGTCGCAGTATTCCGTTGACTGCGTGCGCTCCGCATACGACGTAAAGGACGGCTCGTTCTACACAGGCAGTGTTCTCGACAAAACGAATGTTGTTTTCATCGAGACGTTCGACGTTTACGGAAATGTTAAGTGGCATAAGGAATTTACGATTTTGAATTCAGGACAGGAGCAAGGCTGTTATGTAATCGATGCCGCACAGACTTCTGACGGAAATTATCTTCTTTTGATAAACCAATATTTCGATAGCGAATATTCAGATACGAATGCTTTCTATTATATTCTTTCTGTTGATTCTAGCGGAAATGAAAAAGAGACTCTTGATTTGTCAAAGTTTGCACAATCTCATTCATTCGAAAACGTCTGGTTCTACGGAAATATTTGCAAGGGTGCGCTCTGCCCGATTGATAATGACAAATGCGGAATTTTCGGTTCAGTTTGGAACGAAAGCGGAGAAATGTACCAGCTCGCTGCCGTCGCGGATTTCTCTTCGTCAACGCCGGCTGTCGAAAATTACTGGACAAGCAGCGAAAGCTCTGATTTTTTGAATGGAGTTTACAGAACATTCACTTCCGGCTGGTACGATTCGACATCTTCTTCTTTTTACGCAGCTGGCTACAACAATTTTTCAGCGGATTATCAAAACCCGCAGCACTCAGGCGTAATCTACAAAATCTCATCTGACTGCTCGACTGCAAGCGAAGAGAAAAGTTTTGGCAGGACGCTTTTCTTCGGAATCACAGGAAAAAACGGCAAATATTACGTGTGCGGCGAAACAATGGGAAGCACCAGCGACGGAAATCTCTACGGCGGATTCATCTCAAAGGACATGGTTGATTCTTCAACCGAAATCATCCGCTACCGTTCCACAAAAGAAAACACCTATTTCACCCAGATAAACTTTACGAACAACGGAATCGCACTTTGCGGCAGCAACTCTTCCTCAATGGACTTTGCAAGCGACGACACGGAAGGCATACTGACATGCTTCTCCACCATCGGCACAAAACTATGGGAAAATAACTACAGCGACTACCACACAATCTCCAGCATGGCTGAAAACAACATCGGCACCCAAATCCTTCATGTCGTCAAAAACGACGGCACCAGCAAGATTTTGAGCACCGATTTGTTAGGACGAGAGTGTAAATAGAAATGCTTTTAGATTCTGAAACAGGTTCAGAATGACATAAGGTTAATACCCCGACGTAAACAAGGAGCACCACATGAAAAAAATCGATTTTGTTAAGATATTTTCCCTTTTCCTCGTGCTTTCCTGCACCTGCGTTTTCTTTTCCTGCCACGACGACGAAGACGACGAGGATGAGCCGGTCGTAGAAGACCCGGTTGACGAGAACGGCGTGAAGATTCCGACCGGCGGAGAACTTGCCGATTCGTATTTCTGGGGAACGTGGATTCGAATGGACAACGGAAACGAATACATTTTCAAAGAGCGTTACGTCAAATTCGATTCAAAATATTATGTGAACACCGAAAGCTCAGATTCTACTCTCAAAGTTGAGACTCTCGGAACTTTCGTGAAACAGTCCGATGCCGTCATGCTCCTAGACTCGATTCCGCTTTTCAGAAAGGGCGGAGCGAATCTCGAATATTCTCTGAAAGTCGTCGGATTTGCAGATTCATCTGCGTCTTCGAATTTATCCTCGCGCGCCGCAATATCGTCTGGCAGGGGCGGCGTGAATGTGAAAGGAAAATCCGAAAATTATCCGTCGCACACTGACGAAGCAACCACCGATGAAGAAGGCAATGTCAAATTGAAAGCTCCTGTTGCCGGTGACAGCGAAACAATCGTCATCACAACCGGCGACACGACTTGCACCGCGACCGGCTTGCAGGTGAACACCAACGGCGCGAACATGGGAACAATCCCGATTGTGAACAAGAACGACTGCGGCCTCAAAATCACCGGAAAAATCCCCGCGGACAAAATGCAGGGCGGCTACCTGTACGCAAACAAAACTTACAGCGGAATGAAGCTTACGATTGAGAACATCGGCGGCGCAAGATGTGAGGCTGCGGAAGTAAAAATCACACCGAATGATTCATTCTTGACGGCGAGCAGAGAAAGCTTCATTTTGTCAACGCTTCTCCCTGGCACAAAAAAAGAAGAGGAAATCAATATAACGTTCGGAACTTTTTCTGAGCCGTATGTCGATACAGGACTCAAAATTGAAATAACACTTTCCGGCGGTGACGGTCGCGTTTGGGAAGATTTTATTCCGCTTCGTGTATTCCGAGCTCAGATGCCGATAACGATTGCGGCAGGCAGCACCGAAAACAACGCGGAAGCAATGCTGAACGGATTCATCATTTATCCTGACGGAAACAACAAATTCTTCTCTGTCGCGCATGACAGCCATGCTTCTCTTTACGTCCCGACTTTCAAGCCCGACGAAAATCTCATGCTCGTCTTCTCTGGCGCAACTACTTCAAAGACGCTTTCGCAAAGCACCGAAATGTCATACACGGTCAACGTCGATTCTACGGAAGAAAGAGCCGTTGCAAAGGACAATTCACAAATTACGACTGAAGGAGAGACTTTGCTCGGTTATTTGGATTACGGCGAAAAAGAAAACGGAGCGAGCGACAACGGAAACGACACCGAAAATACCGCTTTTGAAATCACAGGTTCGAATCCGTCATTCCAGGCATACTTGAAATCTGGCGACCGCGATTTCTACAAGATTTCAGTCGCAAGCACCTCAACTGAATACTACGGAGCTGAATCTTTCTATTCCCTGATTACCGAGGATGTCAAATTCAATTCGGTCACGCTAAGCTGGTCGCTCGTAAGCGGCGTTCAGGACAACAACATCCAGCTCTACAAGAGCGATGAGAATGGCGAAGTCCTCGTTGCGTCCGGTGTCAAATCTCCGTACACCGTAAAATCTCTGTCCGGCAGCACAGATTACACGTTCTGCCTCAAGAGTTCCGCAAACGACGAAATCTCACCTTGCGTCCAAGTCCGCACTCCTGTAACGCCTAGTTTCGAACTTACAAAAATATCTGAAACCGACAATTCCGTAATCTTCGAGCTTGAAAACCTTTCGAACGTCACGACAACAGCCTACATTTTCAACAACGGCAAATACACGGGCGTTTCGCAGGCAGTCGTGTCAGGCACATCAACATACACAATCCTCGTTGACGGACTGACAAAAAATACAAACTATTCGTTCACCGTCTGCGATTCATCTGCCAGTGATGCAACTGTGATTTCCAATGAACCTCTCACCGGAAAAACACTTTCTGCAAAGCCCGTAATCGGCAAGCCGAGAATAACGAATGTCGAAGGAACTGTATCTGGCTCAAAATGGAATACGCTTTCGTTCACATGGTCAAAGTGTAGTGGAGCTGCAAAATACAATATTTATGAAGGTTCTTCATCGTTTATAACAACAAATGACGAACTCTTGGATGGAACTGTGAAGCAATCAAGTAGTTCACTTTCTTATTCAGCTAAAAATTTGGATTTGTATTATTCAACAGCCAAGAAATTCGCGATTGTGCCTGTTGATGAAGCTGGAACTGAGCAGCGGGATCACGTCACATACCTGACGGTAAGTTATAATGGCGGAGTTGATCATACTATCGATTAAAAAAATCAAAACGACATTTAACTAAACTTTTATGTCAAATGCTGAATTTTACAACCCGCATTAATTCGGCATTCGTTCTAATAATCAACTTCCAGCATATCAATCAGCGCAACAATCGTGTCCTGACCGTCAAGGCACGGGCTGATACTCGTGCCTTACAAAAATCAAAATTTGTGCTTTAATCTTGAGAGAAAAACGGAGGCACAATATGAATGCAATAGCACAACAAACAGCAAATTGGTATGTACAAATGCTTATGCCGCTTGAAAATAGTATAAAAATTACAATCATAAACAAGCTTTCTGCCTCAATTTTGGAAAAAGACGATTCAGCGAAAGAGGATATGTCTTTTTTTAACGATTTGAACAATTCCTGGTGTGATGATATTTCTCCAGAAGAAGAAGCAGATTCTATTCGTGCTTCTAGGACACAAGGAAAAACACGAATTTTAGAGGAATTCTAATCTTATGGAAGAAGAAAATAAGCGCGGATATTTGCTTGATACGATATAAAAACGAAACTCGAATCAGACGGAAAACGCATTGATGATTTCGATATCCTTATCGGCTCAACTGCCATCAAAAGCAATCTTGTGATGGTAACTGACAATGTGAAACATTTGGAACGACTTCCTAACATAATGATAGAAAATTGGAAGAAGTCGTAATAATAGTTTACAAGTAAATCGAAAATTCTTCTTAAATCGTATTGACCATTTTTCATTAGATTTTTATTCTTAGCCAGCGACGAAGAGGTCGGAATTTGCAATTGCTTTTTCCGACCTCTTTTTTTGTTTTCTGGAGGTAAATTTATGCAGATTACGGACATCAAACGATTTTGCGCCCATTCCGATTCGGTGAATGAGCTTCTTGCCCGCTACGGTGTAAAATTCGGTATTTACAAGAACAACACCTTCAGAGAACAGCTTTTTCCGTTCGACATGATTCCTCGCGTGATTGAGAAAGAGGAATTCGCCTATCTTGAACGCGGACTGAAACAGCGCGTAAAGGCACTGAATGAATTCATAAAGGATATTTACTCGAAGAAGCAGATTGTAAAGGACGGCATCGTTCCGGAAGAATTCGTCTATGCAGGAAGCGGATATCTTCCGCAGTGCGAGGGAGTTCTTCCGCCAAAAGGAATATTCTCGCACATTTCGGGAATCGACCTTGTTCAGGGAAAGGACGGAAACTGGTACATTCTCGAAGACAATCTCAGGATTCCGTCTGGTGCCTCATATCCGATGATTGCGCGAGACTTGTGCAGGAAAAGCTTTCCGTCTCTCTTCGAGCAGAATCATATAGAAGACAACAGAAATTACGCGAGGCTTCTCCGAAAGACGATGGACAACGTGAACACAGGCGGACACACGGTCATTCTCTCTCCTGGAAGATACAATGCGGCATATTTCGAGCATTCATACCTTGCCGAGCAGACCGGCTCCCATCTTGCGACTGGAAGCGAGCTGACGGTCGAAGGCGATTATCTTTACTTCATCGACTATTCCGGCAAGAAGGAGAAGGTCGGTGCAGTCTACAGGCGGATTTCCGACGAATATCTTGACCCGATGAATTTCCGCGACGACTCTGTAATTGGTATTCCGCATCTGTACGACATCTACCGCAAGGGAAACGTCGCCCTCATAAACGCGCCCGGAAACGGAGTCGCCGACGACAAGGGAATCTACTATTTCGTTCCGAAGATGATTGAATATTACCTCGGGGAGAAGCCTGTTCTTCATAACGCGCCGACATACCTTCCGTTCTACGAGAATGACATGAAGTATGTCCTTGAGAATTTCGACAATCTGGTCCTGAAGGACGTTGCGGAGGCCGGCGGCTACGGAGTCGTTTTCGGAAGCAAGATGACGCAGAAGGAGAAGATTGATTTCATCGCGCTTCTGAAGGAGAATCCGCGTCGCTTTATCGCGCAGGAGGTAATCGATTTTCTTGACCTCGATATTTATGAGGACGGTGAATTCGTTCCGAGAAAGGCGGATTTGCGCGCTTTCGTCCTCATGGCGGATGAGCCGATGGTCTGGAAGAGCGGGCTGACGAGATTCTCCCGCAATCCTGATTCGTTCATAGTGAATTCGTCGCAGGGCGGCGGCTTCAAAGATACATGGGTTATGTCTTGAAAAAGGGGGCAAAATATGAAAGTTCTTTCTTGGGAAAACAGCGACAGGCTTTTCTGGCTCGGACGTTACAGCGAGCGCGCGTATTCTGAAATCAGGCGTTTTTCGAATCAGTTTGACAGGATGATTGACATCAGGGACGACGAGGACATCGATGCTTTTACGAAACGATTCTGCTTTTCGCAAGACGAGCCTGATTCAATCTATTCGAATCTGATGAGGGCATACGACAACGCTATTCTTCTCCGTGACGAAATCGGAAGCGAGACTCTCTGCTACATTCAGCTTGCGGTCTACGCCATGAACAAGGCGCGTGAGAGCGAGGCGCCGATTCTCGCGCTGCAGCGTGTCACTGACAACATCGTCGCCTTCTGGGGGCTTGTCGATGACAGCGTTGACGAGCCGAACGTGAGGAGCATCATAAAGCTCGGAAAGCGAATCGAGAGAATCGACAACTATGCGAGGTGGAAGGTCGAGCCGAACGAAATCAGGCGCGAGCTGAAAAGGCTCAACATCAGAATCGAGCGTACCGGACTCAACTATGATGCGGAGAAGCTTTTCCATCTGAATCTTCTGATGAATGCGGAGGAAACTGACTATGATATGGTCGTCCAGGACATCGAGACGCTCGTCTTGAACGAAAGGCAATATTTCTCAAAGGCTTCGGGGCAGTAAAAGAAAGGCATGAGAACGCTGAGATTTTTTTACATGATGCAGATGTCGTTTGAATTTCCGGCCGTTGACCACCATTTTACGCTCAGATGTTTTCCGCCGAGCGACGCTTGGCAGAAAATCACCGGGGAGAATGTGGAAATCAGCCCGAACAAGTTCATCTCAAGCCAGACGGATTCTTTTTCCAACCGGTGCGTGTACGGAAAATCCTCGTCACCGCACAATCAGTTTTCGGTTGAGGTCGGAGGTGTCGCGGAAGTCTACGGCACGAATCCGCTCTCTTCCGGCGACGAAAATGAATCTCCGTTCAGATATCCGACATCCCTGACCCAGTGCGGAAAAAATCTCTGCGATTTCTATGAGAAGACATCATCTTCTTCCTTTCAGAATCTTTCGAATTTTCAGAAGGCGGAGTTCCTTATGAATTCGCTTTCTGAAAATTTCAGCTACGTTCCCGGTGTCACCGGCGTGAATACGAGTGCGGAGGAAGCTTTCTGCCTCGGAAGGGGCGTGTGCCAGGACTATGCGCACATTCTTCTCGCATTGTGCCGGAAAAGCAGGATTCCGTGCAAATATGTCGCCGGCATGATGATTGGCGAGGGGGCGACCCACGCCTGGACAGAAGTTTTCGAGGACGGAAAATGGCTTCTACTCGACCCGACGCACAACCGCCGCTGCGATGATTCGTATATCGTCTTTTCTCGCGGACGCGATGCCAGAGACTGCTCGATAAATCAGGGCGTTTTCACGGGCGGTGGAAGACAGACCCAGAAAATCCGTGTTTTTGTGGAGGAAATTCGGCGATGACGGAGAAAATTGTCACTATTGCAAGCGTTCAGCTTCCTGTTGATGAGAAGCTGAAAATCCAGAAGCACAGGCTTTTTCCGAAAAATGAGGACGAAATCAAGCTTGAGAAGTCCGGCAGGCGCATTTCCGTTGTGACAGGAATCCACGGCGACGAGCTTGAGGGGCAGTTCGTCTGCTACGAGCTTTCGAAGCGCATAAAGGAAAAGCCTGAGCTGCTTTCTGGCATCGTTGACATCTATCCTGCGATGAATCCTTTCGGTATCGACAACATCTCGCGCGGAATACCTGCATTCGACCTGGACATGAACAGGATTTTTCCCGGCAACGACAACGGCGACATGAACGAGTACATCGCCTCGCAGATTATGAAGGACATGAAGGGAACTTCGCTCTGTCTTGACATTCATGCGAGCAACATCTTCCTCACTGAAGTTCCGCAAATCAGAATCAACGAGCTTCACAAGGATTTTCTCCTGCCGTATGCGCTCAAGTCGAACGTCGATTTCATCTGGGTTCACGGAGCAAGCACCGTCCTTGAATCGACTTTCGCATATTCCTTGAATTCCAGAAACGTGAAGACGCTCGTCGTCGAAATGGGAGTCGGAATGAGAATCACTCCCGAATACGGAAATCAGCTTGTTGACGGAATTTTCTCTCTGATGAAGGAACTCGGAATCTGGCAGGGAGAAGTTTCCGCCGTCCGAAATCCGATTGTCAGCAATGACTCAAGCGGAAGCGACGTTTGCTATCTGAATGCGCCGTGTTCAGGAATCTTCATCAAGGAAAAAAATCACGGAAGCACGGTGAAAAAGGGCGATGTCGTCGGAAAGATAATCCAGCCGCTTACGGGCGAGCTTCTTTCGCTCATAAGGGCGGAGGTGGACGGCTGGCTTTTCACAATCCGCGAATATCCGATTGTTGAGGAAGGCTCTCTTATGGGGCGAATCTTGAGAGGAGACAGACTTTGAAAGAAGAAACTTTATACGAAATAAAAGGCTTGTACCGCGATGATTTCAGAATCAGAGGTTTCAGATTCGGCTCTGGTGAAAAATCCGTCTGCGTCGTCGGCTCTATGCGCGGAAACGAGTATCAGCAGGTCTTCACATGCTCGCATCTAATCGAGCGTCTAAAATCCCTTGAAGAAAAAGGCAGAATCCGCGGCGGAAATGAAATCCTCGTCATTCCGTGCGCGAATCCGTATTCGATGAACGTAAAGAAACGCTTCTGGACAATCGACAACACCGACATAAACAGAATGTTCCCCGGCTACAATCTGGGGGAGACGACGCAGAGAATTGCCGACGGCATTTTCAATAGCGTGAAGGACTACAAAATCGGAATTCAGTTTGCGTCGTTCTACATGAGCGGAAATTTCGTTCCGCAGGTCCGCATGATGAAAACCGGTCGCGAGAATACGGAGCTTGCACGTCAGTTCGGGCTTCCCTACGTCGTTCTTCACAATCCGCGTCCGTTCGACACTGCCACGCTCAACTACAACTGGCAGATTTGGGAGACCGATGCTTTTTCCGTCTACACGACCAGCACGAGCGCAATCAACAGAAAAAGTGCAGATTCAGCGGTGGAGGCTGTTCTCAATTTTCTTTCGAAGCAGGGGATAATCGAATACAAGGGCTACGAGGGCTATATTTCGCGCGTCGTCGAAAACAATGATTTCATAAACGTCCGCTCCGAATTCGCGGGATTTTTCGAGCGTTTTGTGGAAGCAGGCGAAAAAGTCAGGAAGAATCAGGTTCTCGCGGAAATCACCGAGCCGTACACGGCGGAAGTCCTGCAGGAAATACGCGCGCCTGAGAACGGAATAATCGCATTTGCGCACAATGAAATTTTAATCTATCAGAATGCTGCCGTGTTCAAGATTATAAAGGACATCGACGGCTGATTTTTTTTTGAGTCGCCGTGCATATGTATTTTTGAAGGGAAACTTCCGAGAAAACATCTCCGAAAGTCTCCCTTTTTTTTCGGATTTTCGTTCAGCCGATTCTACTCAATCGACCTGATTTTGTCTCTGAGCGCGAGGATTCTTGACGGCGAGACCGAAAGCTCGTCGATTCCCATCTTTACGAATTTCTCCGTCAGTTCCAAATCCGCGCCGAGTTCTCCGCAGATTCCGACCCAGCAGCCGTGTTTGTGGCCGTTTTCGATTGTCATCTGAATCTCTTTGAGGATTGCAGGGTGGTGCGCGTCGTAGAAACTTTCGAGCTTTGAATTCTGCCTGTCGATTGCGAGCGTGTACTGCGTCAGGTCGTTCGTTCCGATTGAGAAGAAATCGACTTCCTGCGCAAGCTCCTCGCTCATCATTACGGCCGCCGGTGTCTCAATCATGATTCCCTGCTCGACGTTGCCGTAAGGGATGTTCTCTTTGTTGAGCGAATAGCACACGTCAGCTGAAATCTTCTTGATTCTGCGCACTTCATCGACCGAGATAATCATCGGGTACATTATCGCGATGTTGCCGAATGCCGAAGCCCTGTAAATCGCCCTCAGCTGCGTCTTGAACAAATCAGGGCGGTCAAGGCAGATTCTGATTGCGCGGAATCCCATCGCAGGATTCTCTTCTTTTTCAAGATTGAAATAATCAGCCTGTTTGTCCGCACCGATGTCGAGAGTTCTGATTATGACTTTCTTGCCGTTCATTTTCCGAGCGACATTTTTGTATGCGACGAACTGCTCTTCTTCCGTCGGGTAAGTGTGACGGCCGAGATAGAGGAATTCGCTCCTGAAAAGTCCGATTCCTTCCGCGTCGTTTTCGATTGCCGGATATGCGTCCTCGACCGAGCCGATGTTCGCGTATACGTTTATTTTTCTTCCGCTCTTTGTGACCGATTCTTTTCCCTTGAGCTGCTGCAAAAGCTCAAGTTTCGCCATTGCTTCTTTCTGGCGTTTTTCTTTCTCTGAAAGAACTTCCGCGTCAGGTTCGATAATCAGCTCGCCTGTGAAGCCGTCCACGACCGCAAGTTTTCCGTCCCATTCGGAATCCAAGATTACGCCTGTGAGTGCCGGAATGTTCATCGTTCGCGCAAGAATCGCCGTGTGCGACTGCGACGAGCCGTATTTCGTGACGAATGCGAGGACTTTCGATTTGTCGAGAGCGACAGTTTCCGCTGGCGTAAGGTCGTCCGCGCAAAGAATCTGCTTTTCGTCGGCAGAAATCCCTCCGTTTTCATCTCCGTCGCACAGCACTTTGATGATTCTCTGCGCAACGTCCTTGATGTCGGCAGAGCGCGCTTTCATGTATTCGTCGTCCATCTGCGAGAAAATCTGGCTGATTGTCTCTCCGCTCTGGAAAACTGCGTACTCCGCGTTCGCCTTTTCGTCGTTGATAAAAGAATAAACACTGTCGGTAAAATCATCGTCGCCGATAAGCATTGACTGGACATCAAAAATGGCGGCAGCTTCTTCGCCAACTTCGTCAATCGCCTTCTTGAAAATGTCCTGCAGCTGCTGGACGGCAATGTCCCGCGCCTTGTTGTAACGTTCGATTTCAGCCGCGCTGTCCTCAACGGTGTGGAGTGACGTGTCGTAGCAGACCTTCTTGAGAATTTTGATTTTTCCTATGGCAATGCCTTTGTAAATTGATTTTCCGTTGTATCTTTTCATTCTTTTATGATAATTCCCGAAAATGCAGATTGTCAAATATAAAATGACTGATTTTGACGGAATTTAATAAAATTTTTGAAAATTCTGAAAGTTTGTGATTGACTTTGACAGAATACGGTTTTACACTTTGAAAAATAACGAACTAATGAATCGAAAATGAATGACAATAAAAGTCAAAAATAATTTGAAAACAAATTAGAGGAGAAGAAAATGCTGTCGGAGGAACGTCAGGGAAAAATCGTCAATCTTGTGAACGAGAACAAGAGCATGTCGATTCAGATGCTGATGAACGCGCTGGACGCTTCCGAGTCCACGATTCGAAGGGATTTGGGCGAACTCGACAAGCAGGGGCTGCTCGAAAAAGTGTATGGCGGCGCGATTGCGAAGGACCAGACATTTTCAGGCAAGGACGAGAGCGTAAAAAGCAGGTCAGGGCTGCACCGCGAGGAAAAAATCGCAATCGCAAAATACGCTGCTTCCCTCATCAATGACGACGATTTCGTCTACATCGATGCGGGAACGACGACAGAGTGCATGATTCCGTTCATCACCGCGAAAAAGGCGACGTTCGTCACAAACGGTTTTTCGCACGCAAGGAAACTTTCGGAGGCGGGATTCTTGACTTACATTCTCGGCGGCGAGGTGAAATTTCCGACCGAGGCAGTTGTCGGGGAAGAGGCGGTTTTTCTTCTATTTAAGTATCACTTTACGAAAGGATTCTGGGGCACGAACGGAATAAGCAGGTCGAGCGGATTCAGCACGCCTGACATAAAAGAGGCTCTGATTAAGCAGATGTCGATGAGCCGCACGAACAAAAAATATGTTCTCGGAGATTCGAGCAAATTCTCAAGCATTTCATGCGTGACGTTCGCTGAATTTTCCGATGCAACTGTGATTACGTCGGAGCTGGATGAAAATTTCAGCGCATATCGTTCTTATAAAAACATTGTGGAGGTAAAAGAGCAGTGATTTATACGCTTACGGTGAATCCTTCGTTGGATTACATAGTCGATGTCGAGAAATTCAAGACGGGCGAAGTCAACAGAACAAAACACGAGCAGATTTTTGCGGGCGGAAAAGGAATAAATGTTTCGATTGTCCTCAAGAATCTCGGAATTGAGAACAAGGCACTCGGTTTTACGGCCGGCTTCACGGGCAACCAAATCGAGCTGATGCTCAAAGAAAAGGGCGTTGACACAGATTTCATTCACATCAAAGACGGGCTTTCAAGAATCAACATAAAGCTCCGCTCCGACAAGGAATCTGAAATCAACGGAATCGGGCCTGCAATCCAGAAATCCGACATCGATTCGCTTTTCGAAAAACTCGACAAACTTTCCGAGAACGACACGCTTGTCCTTGCGGGGAGCATTCCTGCAACGCTTCCGCAGAGTTTTTACAGCGACATAATGGCACGTTTGCAGGACAAAAAAGTGCGGTTCGTAGTCGATGCGACGAAAGACTTGCTCAAGAAGTCGCTGGAGTACAAGCCGTTCATGGTGAAACCGAACAACCACGAGCTCGGCGAAATCTTCGGCGTGGAGCTTAAGACTCGCGAGGAAGTCGTTCCGTACGCGCTCGAATTCCGCAAAATGGGCGCGCAGAACGTCCTCGTTTCGATGGCGGGCGAGGGGGCGGTTCTTGCGGCGGCGGACGGAAAAGTCTACATGCACGAAGCTCCTGAGTGCAAACTCGTCAATTCGGTTGGTGCCGGTGACTCGATGGTTGCCGGATTCATCACTGGTTTCATAAACAGCGGCTCTTACGAGGAAGCTCTCAAGATGGGACTTTGCACCGGCACAGCCAGCGCGGGGTTGGAAGAGCTTGCAACGAAAGCCGACGTTGAAGAAGTTTTGAAAAGATTTTCATAAGTAATAGATAATTTAGGAGGATTTATGAGAATTAGAGATTTGCTGAACCCTGTTTGTATCAAACTGAACGGACAGGCAAAGGACAAAGCTGATGTCATCGAGCAGATGGTTGCTCTCATGGCAAAGAGCGGAAACATTTCCGACATCGATGTTTACCACAAAGGAGTTCTCGCTCGTGAAGAAGAGAGCACCACTGCTGTCGGAGAGGGAATTGCGATTCCTCACTGCAAGAGCGATTCCGTAAAGGCACCGTGCCTTGCCGCAATGACGCTCCCTGCAGGCGTTGATTATGACGCACCTGACGGCGACCCTGTAAAAGTGATTTTCCTTATTGCTGCACCAAATTCAAAAGACAATGTTCACATCGACGTTTTGAGCAAACTCTCGGTTCTCCTTTTGGACGAGACTTTTGCGGCAAACCTTCTGAAAGCTGCTTCCGTTGAAGAATTCCTTTCTATAGTCGATGCTGCCGAATCTGCAAAAGACGCTGCTGACCGTGCGGAGAAGAAGGGCGTTGCGCTTCCTGATGTTCTTGCTGTCACTGCTTGCCCGACTGGAATCGCGCACACTTACATGGCGGAAGAGAATCTCAAGAAGGCGGCGAAAAATGCCGGCGTGTCAATAAAAATCGAGACTCGCGGTTCTTCAGGAACGAAAAACGAGCTTACTGCTGACGAAATCGCCGCAGCAAAAGCAATCATCGTCGCTGCCGATGTAAATGTCCCGATGGGAAGATTCAACGGCAGGAAAGTAATCCAGTGCCGCGTCTCAGACGGAATCAACAAGAGCGACGAGCTTGTCGCAAAAGCAAAAGCCGGTGATGCACCAGTGTTCACCGCAACCGAAGGCGAATCTTCATCTGAAAAGAAATCTGCTGGCGGCTCTGTCTACAAGCATCTTATGACGGGCGTTTCGCACATGCTTCCGTTCGTTGTTGGCGGCGGTATTCTCATCGCGCTTGCATTCCTCTTCGACGGTATCTACTGCAAGATGAACGGAATCACTCCTGACGGCACGTTCGGCTCAATGCTTCCGATTTCCGCATTCCTCAAGGGAAAAGTCGGCGGTGTCGCGTTCGGCTTCATGCTTCCTGTCCTTGCTGGTTTCATCGCGTTCAGTATTGCTGACCGTCCTGGTCTTGCAGTCGGCTTCCTCGGCGGAGCGATGGCTGCAAACGGAACTTCAGGCTTCCTCGGCGCACTCGTCGCAGGATTCTTTGCTGGTTACACTTGCCTCCTTCTCAAAAAGGCGTTCTCATCAATGCCAAAGAGCCTCGACGGACTCAAGCCGGTTCTCATCTATCCTCTCATCGGTATGCTCATCGTCGGTCTCGGAATGAATTTCATCGTCGAGCCTGTAGTCGGAACAATCAACGGCTGGATGAACGATGCGCTCAAATATCTGAACGGAACAAACGCTGTTGTCATTCTCGGTCTCATCGTTGCAGGAATGATGGCTGTCGATATGGGCGGTCCTGTCAACAAGGCTGCTTACGTTTTCGCAACTGGTATGCTCGCAGAAGGACACTACAACATCATGGCTGCCGTAATGATTGGCGGTATGGTTCCTCCGATTGCAATCGCTGCCGCAACTCTCATCTTCAAGAACAAATTCACTGCTGAGGAAAGAAAGGCAGGCCCTGTCAACTTCGTCATGGGTGCCGCATTCATTACAGAGGGTGCGATTCCGTATGCCGCAGCTGACCCTGCTCACGTCCTTCCTGCTTGTATCGTCGGAAGTGCGCTTGCCGGTGCTCTTTCTATGGCATTCAAATGTACTCTCATGGCACCACACGGCGGAGTCTTCGTATTCCCTGTCGTCGGAAATCCTGTGATGTACGTTGTCGCATTGCTCATCGGTTCTGCAGTCGGCTGTCTCTTGCTCGGACTTCTCAAGAAGAACGTCGAAGAATAAATTTGCACGTCAGGTTTTCTTGGAATAAACTTGAAAATCATGACCAATAATTCTTTTTTGTAAGGAGTTTAATAATGAAGAAATTCGATTATACAATCACAGACCCGCTTGGAATCCACGCTCGCCCGGGCGGAGAAATCATGAAGTTCGCGAAGGGCTTTTCTTCCGCAATCAAATTCGAGTGCAACGGAAAAACCGCTGATGCAAAGCGTCTCATCGCCGTGATGAGCCTCGGCGCAAAGCAGGGGCACGTTCTTTCCGTGACAATCGAAGGCGAGGACGAAGACACAGCCGCAGAAAAACTCGAAGCTTTCCTGAAAGAAAAACTGTAGCCTAAATATCGAGTTTTATCAGAAAGCATTTTTTTTAGACAAACGGATTTGTTCGCGATTAACATCGCTCACTTAAAAAGTGAAGGGCGTTAGCCCTGAACAAATCCGTTTGTTTTTTTTTACTTTCACTTTATTGCCGAAAGCGCGAGGCAGTTTTCGTCCGTGAATCCGCTTTCGAGAATGTCTTTCACGAGTTCTTTCGGAATGTGCCTGAAATTTTGCATCAGCATGGCGATTCCGTTTGTTTTGTTTTCGATTGAATCGCTTTTTTTCAGAAGGATGGACATTGCGGCTGCTTCACCGCATTTTTTTATGCAGAATTTCGAGAACGGTTTCAGGATTGAAATTTCAATCGAGTCAATGATTTTTGCGTTTTCGTCCTCGAAAAGGACTGCCTCAAAAAGATTCGAATCTTTAAAACCGCATTTTTTCATTTTGAGATAAGTCACCAGGAGCATCGGATTTTTCAGGTATGCGTTCTGCGTCATCTTGCAGTTTTCGATTTTCATTTTGCCGAAGAATTTTTTCAGAACGTCGGAATCTTCGCGGTCGAATTTGAATTGCAGATTGAGATTCTTGAGTTCCTTCGAGCAAATCACCGGGTACAGCTCGTGAGCGAACGGAAGACGCATGAGGGCTTGGATCTCAAAAAGTGCCGATTCGATCTGCTTCTTTTCGTCTTTGGAATTCGGTTCAGTTGCAAAATAAATAGAAGATATTTTCTTCTGCGTGAATTTTTCCGCGATTGTGAGCAGATTTCCGAGTGCCGCATTCACAGCTTTCTTTGGCGGAACGAGCGAAGAATCTTCCAGTTCCGAGAAAGAAAAAAACGTGTGCTTTTGGTTTTTCGGATTTACGGAATGTTGAATCGTCCCGTTTTTCATGTCGAACAAAACTGATTCTTCCTGAATTGCAGGCACGATTTCTCCTTTGCCCCTCGAAATATACTGGACTGAAAATTCAACGCTCAGCGTCTCCTCGTCAGTGATAACGGAAGAGCCTGTGATGTCCATGTTTATTCCGAATTTGTCGTTCTCCTGCTTCTTTTTGAATTCCGCGAAAAACTGCGAGTCGTTCGAGTCGAATTTTTCATATCTGAACGGAAGCCACTTGTTGCTTTCGAACGAGAAATACATATTTTCTCCGTCGGATTCAGATTTGAGCATCACAGGAACTGGCTGTTTCTCTTCCTTGCATTCCTCGAAAACTTCCGAGCCTAGCACTCTGTAAAAATATTCTGCTTTCTTCGTCTTTGTGTTCATCTTCTTCCTCTTTGAATGCGTTTTGCTCTCTTCTTTATATGAAAAAACTGTTAGAATAGTACTATTATTTACAATTTTTTTTGAGGTGGAAAAATGGCTGATACAATGCATGCTTTGGAGAAAAATCCAAATTGGAAAGGTCGCCGTGGTCCTGTCGTCCTCGTTATCATGGACGGAGTCGGATATGGAAAGTATGAGGACGGCGACGCTGTAAAAGCATCTAGGATGAAGTATTTGGACTGGTTCACGAAGAACTGTCCGCACACTCAGTTGAAGGCGCACGGAACTGCTGTCGGTCTTCCTTCTGATGACGACATGGGAAACAGCGAGGTCGGACACAATGCAATGGGCTGCGGCCGCGTCTTCGCACAGGGCGCAAAGCTCGTTTCTGAGAGCATCAAATCCGGCTTGATGTATGAGGGCGACACTTGGAAGAAGCTTATCAAGAACGTGAAGGACAAGAATTCAACTCTTCACTTCCTCGGTCTTGTTTCTGACGGAAACGTCCATGCCCACATCGACCACTTGAAAGCGATGGTCGCGCAGGCAAACAAAGAGGGAGTCAAGAAAATCCGCGTTCACGCACTTTTGGACGGACGCGATGTTGACCCGACTTCCGCACTGAATTATGTCACTCCGCTTGAGGAATATCTCGCGTCATTCAAAGATGCAGACTACAGAATCGCTTCTGGTGGCGGACGCATGTTCATCACGATGGACCGCTACAACGCTGACTGGCCGATGGTCGAGCGCGGATGGAAAGCTCACGTTCTCGGAGAAGGCCGCCAGTTCGAGTCTGCGACAAAAGCAATCGAAACTTACCGCGCAGAGAATGCGGGGCTCCTCGACCAGGACGTTCACGAATTCGTAATCGCAGAGAACGGAAAGCCTGTCGGAACTGTCGAGGATGGAGATTCAGTTATCCTCTACAACTTCCGCGGAGACCGTGCCCTTGAAATCACAAACTGCTTCGAGGCAGGAAACGAATTCAACAGGTTCGACAGAAAGCGCGTTCCAGCTTGCGAATATGCAGGAATGATGGAATACGACGGCGATGCGCACATTCCTCATCAGTACCTCGTGAACCCGCCGAGTATCGACAGAACGATGGGCGAATACCTCACGAAGACTGGCGTAAAACTCCTTGCGATTTCCGAGACACAGAAATACGGACACGTCACATACTTCTTCAACGGAAACAAGCAGGGCAAATTCGACGAGAAACTTGAGGATTACGTCGAAGTTCCGTCTGATGTCGTTCCGTTCGAGCAGAGACCGTGGATGAAATGTGCGGAAATCACCGACAAAGTAATCGAAGCAATCAAGAGCGGAAAATACGACCACATCAGATTGAACTATCCGAACGGCGACATGGTAGGACACACAGGCGTGTTCAACGCAGTCGTCTGCTCAATGGAAGGAATGGACTTGCAGCTCGGCCGCCTCAAGGCAGCAATCGAAGAGGCAGGCGGAATCCTCTGTCTCACAGCTGACCACGGAAACAGCGACGATATGTACGAGCACAACAAAGACGGCTCTGTCAAAATGGACAAAAACGGCGAGCCGAAAGCAAAGACATCACACTCGCTCAACCCAGTCCCAGGAATCATCTACGACCCGGAATACAAAGGCGAGTACGACACGGAAAAACTCAACGACGGACTCGGAATCTCTTCTTGGCCATCAACATTGATGACATTGATGGGCTACGTTCCGCCAACCGACTACGACAAGTCAATCATCAACCTGAAGTAATCGGTTTATTAGATTGAATGTCGAGTTACTGCTAGTTGTAGTTCAAGTGAAAAAGCTGCCGGCGAGAACCCAATCACGAAAACGGCAGTACCGTTTCGCGGTGGCTGAGTGTTTTCGTGATTGGAACCTCGCCTACGCTTTTTCACTTGCACTCAGTTGTAAAAACTCGGCATTCATCTAAACAACAAAAAACAGACAAAAATCGAGTTTTTTACAACCAAATTTAAGGAAATATGCGGAATCGGGGTTCCACACTTCGAAAACATCTGCACAAGCGAAGCGCGGAAGCCGTTTTCGAAGGGTGGGTTCCCGATGGGAGCATATTTCCTTAGCATTGACTATGAAAACTCGATGTTTAGACTGTTGCAAATTTCACTTTTCGGCGCGTTTCAAAATATTTGGAGCGCGCTTTTTTTTCTGTGGTATAATTTCCGTATGTCAAAAAAAGAATTGTTAAGATTGCAAAACGGAAGCGATGTCCGCGGAATCGCATTGGATGGTGTCGCAGGAGAAAGCGTGAACCTCACGGAGAATGACGCTTTCAGGATTGGTTCGGCGTTTGCCTATTGGCTTTCAATCAAGCATCGGACTGCCTGCGAGAAAATCGTTGTCGGAATCGGGCGGGATTCCAGGATTACAGGCGAAAAACTGATGAGGGCCGTCGCGTGCGGACTTTCATCGCAGAATGTGCGTGTCGTTGACTGCTCCATGGCGACAACCCCAGCAATGTTCATGTCGTGCGTGTTCGGAGAGACAAAGTACACAGGCAGCGTCATGATTACTGCAAGCCACCTTCCGTATAACAGAAACGGAATCAAATTTTTTGATGCGGACGGAGGGCTTGACCATGCGGATATCGAGGTGATTCTTGAGCTTGCAAGCTCAATCGATTCTTCTTCTTTTTCTTCCGCGTCTTCTGAAAATCCATTTGCGGATAAATTCGATTTAATCACTCTTTATTCTTCCCACCTGAAAAATTCAATCTGCAAATCACTCGGCTGCACCGAAAACGAAAAGCCTCTTTCGTCGCTCAAAATCGTTGTTGACAGCGGAAACGGCGCGTCGGGATTTTTCGTGTCGAAAGTCCTTGAGCCGCTCGGCGCGGACACGAGCGGAAGCCAGTTCCTTGAGCCGGACGGAATGTTCCCGAACCACATCCCGAACCCCGAAAACAAAGTTGCGATGGGGTTCATTCAGGATGCGACCGTGAAAAACAATGCCGACCTCGGGCTGATTTTCGACACCGACGTTGACAGGATGAGCGCGGTTTTCCCCGACGGAACGGAAATCAACAGGGATTCGATTATCGCCTTGATTTCAGCGATTGTCGCGCCAGAGCATCCGGGAAGCACAATCGTCACAGACAGCGTTACTTCCAGCCGCCTGACGTACTTTTTGGAGAACGTCCTCCACTTGAAGCACCTCTGTTTCAAGCGCGGCTACAAAAACGTAATCGAAAAGCAGATTGAGCTTTGCAAAAACGGAATCGATTGTCCTCTCGCAATGGAAACGAGCGGTCATGGTGCGCTTTTCGAGAATTACTCGCTTGATGACGGTGCGTACCTTGCCGTGAAAATCATAATCGCGCTCGCGAAGGCAAAGCGTGAAGGGAAAACACTCGAAAGCCTCATCGAAAAATTCCCGAAGGCAGTTCCTGGCGAGGAGGGCGAATTCCGGTTCAAGATTCTTGTGGAAGATTTCAGGGAGTACGGAAAGAAAGTCCTTGCCGAATTCAAAAATCGCGCCGAATCAAAAAAAATCACGCTCCCGGAAAACTTCGAGGGCGTGCGTCTTTCGTTCACTGGCGACGACGTGAAAGGCTGGATTCTCCTCCGCATGAGCCTGCACGACCCCGTGATGCCGCTGAACATCGAGGGCGAGCGGAAAGGCGACCTTGAAAAACTCAAGAAAATCGCGGCGGAGCTTTTGGACGGATTTGACAAACTCGATGTCAAATCACTTCAAAAGAACTGATTTTTTTGTTAGACTTCATGAATCTTATTTAACGAGGTAACAATATGAGACTTGCACAGCGTTTTAGACCACGCGTAAGCACAAAACTTTCAAGAGCAAACGGAAAGAAAGCTGCAGAGAGAATTGCTGCAAACTATGCTTTGCTCAACAAATTGGCAGCTGCTGATTCAAAATCAAAGAAGTAAGTTTTTTATCTTTGAATTCAAAATCCGCTTTCGTCATTCACGACCGGAAGCGGATTTTTTTTGCGCAAGGTAAGCCGATTTTGTGCTAGAATACAACCGATGAGCAAGAGCAAGAGCGAAAAGAAGCCGAGAACGGTAAAGAAAATCGACCCGAAGATGTGGGAGCGGATACAAGGCTTGCGGCTGATGGATGACGACTTCATGACAATCGTATTCTCGGGCGACAACAAGCTGACGGAGTTCCTCCTGCGCATCCTTCTCGACCGGACGGATTTGACCGTAAAACAGTCGTTGACGCAGAAGGAAAAACACAACATTTTCGGGCGTTCGGTACGATTGGACGTTCTGGCGGTCGATACAGAGGGCAAGCAGTACAACATTGAGATTCAGCGTGCTGACAAAGGTGCGTCGGAGAGGCGTGCGAGGTACAATCTTTCGATGATAGATTCTCACTCGCTTCAGAAGAACGACGACTTTTCCGCATTGCCTGAAACGTATATCATTTTCATAACCGAAAATGATTTTTATGGCAAAGGCGAACCGACTTATGTGGTGAATCAAATCATCACAACCAGAAAAGGCGAGGTTTTGCCTTTCGACAATGGCGTTCACACGATTTATGTGAACGGCGCATACAAAGGTAAGGACGCAATTGGCTGGCTGATGCACGACTTCCGCGAATCTAATGCGGACAAAATGCACTATGCCGAGATTGCCGAGCGCGTGCGGTTCCATAAGCAGGAAGACGGGGAGGTGAACACAGTGTGCAGGGCATTTGAAGAGTACGGAAAAGAAAAAGCTGCGGAAGCAAGAAAAGAAGCTAGAGTTGAACGCAATGTAGAAGTTGCAAAAAAACTGCTTCAAGATGGCTCAATGTCGCTTGAGCGCATTGCTGACATCGCTGATTTGCCGCTGGAGCAGGTGCGAAAACTTGCCGAGCAAATCCAACATCAGTCATAGCTTGCTATGAAAAATCCGCTTTCGTCATTCACGACCGGAAGCGGATTTTTTTTGCGCCAAGCTTTTTTTCGCTACTTTCTTGCAGCCCTGTTCTGCAAAAGCAAATCAGCAAGCGTTATCGCCGTCATCGCTTCGATTACAGGGACGATTCGCGGGCACAGGCAAACGTCATGCCTTCCTTCGATTACAAGGTCTGTCTCGCCGAATGTGCCGTCCTCGTTCGCGAAGATTGTCTTCTGCGACTTGAAAATGCTCGGCACAGGCTTCACTGCCACACGGAAGAAAATGTCGTTCCCGTTCGAGATTCCGCCGATGATTCCGCCTGCGTTGTTCGACTCGAACTGCACGCTTTTGCCGTCATCGCTTCTCATCTTGTCGTTGTTCACGCTTCCTGTCGAATCCGCCGCGTCAAAGCCAAGCCCGAATTCGATTCCCTTTACTGCCCCAATCGAAAGAATCGCCTTTGCAAGCTCCGCGTCGAGCTTCCCGAACACCGGCTCTCCGAGTCCCGCTGGGATTCCAGTTACCCTGCACGCGACGATTCCGCCGGCCGAGTCTCCCTGCTTCCTGTATTCTTCAATTCTCTCGTTCATTTTTTTTGCAGCAGCCGAATCTGCCGCGCGGAGCGAGTTCTTTTCGATTTCGGAAAAATCAATTTTTTCAATCGAGATGCCTGCTGCCCGTTCCGTGTACGCCGTGATTTTCACGTCGCCGAGAATCGCTTTCAAAACCTGGTTCGCGATTTCCCCTGCTGCGACGCGTGAGGCAGTTTCCCTGCCTGAGCTTCTTCCGCCGCCCCTGTAATCTCTGAATCCGTATTTTGAATAGAACGAAAAGTCCGCGTGTCCCGGCCGGAAAGTGTTCACGAGGTTCCCGTAGTCCTTCGAATGCTGAGAGGTGTTCCTGATGACAAGCGCAATCGGCGTTCCTTCAGACTTTCCTTCGAAGATGCCGCTCAAGATTTCCGCCTTGTCGTCTTCCTTTCTTGCGGTGACCGACGCATTGTTCTTTCCGCCAAAGCTCTGTCCCGGCTTTCGCCTGTCGAGCGCGCCTTGTATTTTTTCGGCGTCGATTTCGATTCCTGCAGGAACTCCGTCAACTATGCAGCCGAGTGCGCTTCCGTGGCTTTCCCCGAATGTCGTCACTTTGAAAATTGTACCGATTGTGTTCTGTGCCATTGTTTCCTCCGCAAACAAAAACGCAAACAAAAAAACGGTCTGAATCAATTCAAACCGTTTTCTATTTAAAGTTGAATCTTGCCTAGTTTATCAGATTTTCACATTCGTCGCCGTTCATCACTTTGCGGATGTTGTCCAGCGTGACTGTCGCGATGTTCATCAGGTTCTCAGCCGTGAGATATGCCTGGTGGTGTGTCATAAGCACGTTCGGCAACCTCAGAAGCTTTTCGAAACTCTCGTCGCGTATCGGGGAAGGTGCCCAGTCGTCGCCGTAGAGGTTCTGCTTGTCCTCCTCGAAAATGTCGAATGCCACGCCCCTGATTCTTCCCGTGTTGAGCGCGTCGAACAGATTGTTCGTGTCGATGAGCGAGCCGCGTCCGATGTTCACTATGAGCGCGTCCTTCTTCATGAGCGAAATGCACTTGTCGTTGATGATGTGTCGTGTTTCGTAGACAAGAGGGCAGAAGAGCATGATGAAATTCGAATTCTTGAATATCTCTTCGAGGTTCACATATTCCGAATCGATTTTTTGTCCGAATGCTGGGTCCTGGTGTGCCGCGTTCAGAAGAACTTTCGCGCCGTATCCCTTGAAGATTTCCGCTGCGACTTTTCCGATTTTTCCGGCTCCGATGATTCCGACTGTCTTTCCGTAAAGCTCAACGCCCATGAGATTTTCCGTCGAGAAGAATCCGTCGCGTGTCCTTGCGTATGCTTTCGGAATTTTTCTGTTGAGTGCCTGCAGGAGTGCGACCGCAAATTCCGCAGTGCTGTGCTCCGAGTATGACGGAACATGGACGACCTGCAGTCTTTTGCTTTCGGCGTTGATTGCTTTGATTGCATTCATGTCAACGTTGTTGTATCCGACTGAACGGAGCGCGATTATCTGAACTCCTTCTTCAATCAAAATCTCTGCGATACGCTTCGTTACCTGGTCGTTCGAGAAGATGCATACAACGTCGTGATTCTGTGCGAAAACAGCTGAAGTTTCGGTCAGATGCCCTTCGTAAAAATCCATCTCGAATTTCACGGAATTATCCAAAGCAGAGTCGTCTGTGTCCGAGTCGTCTGCAAGTTTGCTTTCCGCAAGAGTCGCTGCTTTTGTAAAAGTTTCCGTGTCGTAGTGTTTCGTGTCAAAAAAAGCGATTCTGATTATCTTCATTTTAAATTCTCCTGTCCAAAACTGTAGATTTTGGAGATTTTATTATTATATATTGATTTTTTTTTAATGTGGATATCACAAGAAGAAATTTATGCAGAGTTATTCTTGAAGCCAATTGAATTTTTGTCGATTGCAAAGTAATTTCGTTTCATGGCATCAAAAATTTTTAATCTGAAGAACAAATCCAAAATCCGCCTTGATGAATTCCTGCGTGCCGAGCTTCCTTCCGCAATCGGCACATCAGTTTCCAACTCGAAGCTCCGCCGCCTGATTATTTCCGGAAACGTCTATGTCGGCTCAAGGCAAATCCGATTTCCGTCGTTCGTTCTCTTTGCGTCTTCCTCGGTTTCCGTTGCCGTCGATGAGGAGAAGCTTTTTTTCGAGAAGCAGCCTGACGACATAAAATTCGACCTGTCCGAAAAAGAAATTCTTTTCGAGGACGATTCAATCATCGTCGTGAACAAGCCCCCGTTTTTTCCGACTGAGGCCGGCATGGTCGGAAGCCGCGACAACCTTCATGCGGCCGTCGTCCGCTATCTTTTTGAACGCCAGAAAAAAACGAATCCGAACATGAAAAATCCGCCGTATGTCGGGATAATGCACCGCCTCGACAGGGAGACGAGCGGAGTGATTCTCTTCACGAAAACACGTGCCGTGAACGCGCATTGCCACGATATGTTCGAGAACCACACCGCGCGTAAAATTTACAGGGCAGTCGTCACAGAAAAAAAATGCGGAATCGATTTGGATTCTGCTCTTCCAAAAAGTTTTTCCGTTGAATTTCTGATGAACAGAATCAGCTTGAAAAGCCAGGCTGCAAAGTGGGGCAGGGTGCAGAAAGACGGTCTTCCGTCGAAAACAGAATTCACTGTTCTCAAAAAAACTTCGCTCGGCGGAAAAAATGTTTTCCTTGTTGAATGCAGGCCGCTGACAGGGCGAACTCACCAAATCCGCGTCCATCTTTCTTCCGTGGGGCTTCCGATTCTTGGCGACGAGCTTTATGGTGGCGATGATTTTTCAAGAATCATGCTCCATGCCGAGTCGCTTAGTTTTCAGCATCCGGTGACGAAAGAAAATATGTGCGTCCGTTCTCCGCTCCCCGACGGATTCTGATGCCTTTTGGATTCGTCATGTCGCAAAACGCATTTGCGCCTGCGCTTTCACGTTCTCCACGTTGCCGCTGATTTTTTCGTAAATCTCTGGCACGGTCTCGCTCAATGCTTCGATTTTCTTGAGCCACTTCTGGAAAGCTTCCTTGTTTTTTTTGTGCGCAAGGTTTTTGAGCGTTGACGGAAGCTTTCTTGCGAAGTTCAGGGTGACGTTTCCAGTTTTGACTTTCGAAATCAGCTCCGCAAGCTCTTCTTCTTTTGTGGCGCAGGTGCACGGCTCAAGAATCGTCCTGATTTCTTCGAGTTCTTCTATCGAAAGCTCTATAGCGTTGCCCGGAGGTTCCAGCTCAAAGAAATTCTTTGTCGGAACGAAAATTTCCCTTTCCATGCCCTCGAATGCGATTGCTTTCTCGCTCGCTTTCTTCGCCGTCCTGCGTTTTTTCTTCGTTTCGCCCGCCGCGTCGTTCGTTGCAGATTTGCTTTTTGAATTTTTCGTCGGATTTTCTATAGGAATTTCGTTTGGCATGTCTTTTATTTCGATTTTGGTGAAGAAACGTTTCTCGCCGTTTTCGGAATTTTTACTGGCATTGAATTTTTTGATGCTGTCGATGATTTTTTTCTCTGAGAATTTCTGCTTGAAAAGGAGCATGAGCTTTTTTCTCATCAGAATTGCGTCGATTTTCTTGAGGGATTCCTCGTCGTTCTTTTTTGTGGTGTCGATGCAGAGGATGAATTCGATGTTCGTGTTCTGCCTTGAGTTGCTTCGTTTTCCGCCCCTGTACGTCGAATATTCGTTCGTCACAATCGTGAGTTTGCCTTTCTTCGTGCAGATTTCGCGCATTTTCTCGAACGGGATTATTCCGTCTGTCGAATAGCTGATGAGAATGTGCTTCGCGTCGATGTTTCCGATTAGTTCCGAGAATGACTTTTCCGCGATTTCCTTGTAGCAGTAGTCCGATTTCGTGTTCACCCAGTCGTGGCGGATTGCGGCTTTTTCTTTGAGAACTCCTTTCGAGTTTAGTGTGAGCGGTGCCGGAATGTGGTCCCACTTCGCAATCGTGTTCAGAAGATGATAGTTGCTTCCATATTGGTGCTGGTTGTACGGTGGGTCGAGATACGCGATGTCGATTCCCTTCACCTTTTTCACGACCTCGTTCGCGTTCTCCTGGAAAATGTGGATTTTCTGCGTGGAATCAATAAGGGGCGGCCTGCTGAGCTTTATGCCGGTCATTATGCGTTTGAGAGCGTCCTTTCCGTGTCCGCCGAATCCTTTGTGGAACGCCTTGAAAACTCCCGACGTGTTCGTGTGCGTCGCCGCCTCGTAAATCAAAACTGAAAGAAGCAGATTCTTTATCTTTTCGTTTTTTTTGTTCTCCGCTTCGATTTCTTTAAGGTTGCTCGGATTTTCCCTTTCCGAATAGTTTTTTTCGATGTAATTTCTGATTTTGTCGATTGCGAGCGCGTTCTGCCTTGTGTAGAAAAGCCTCTCCGTGTTGAAATCCGCAAGCCCTGAGTCGAATTCCTTCGGCGCATAATATTTTGCGATGTACTGCTCCTCCGAAGTCGGATTCTTAAGAGAATTTATCTCATTCAGTTTTTCGTTGAATTTTTCCTCCGAGCCGAAAAGTTCAGTCACGTCCGACTCGTTCGTCCCGATGTATCCTTTCGCAATCACGTTCGCGTAGCATTCCCAGTCGTTCGTGTACACTTCGAACCCGAGGCTCTTCGCCATTCTGGAAACTACGCCGCTCCCTGAAAAAATATCGAAGAATTTCAGCCCTGCTTTCAGTTCCAGCCCTGTGTTCTCTATTGCGCTGTATATCAGCGGAAGCAGTTTCCGTTTGTTTCCGATATACGCGATTATCTGTTCTGTTAGATACGGCGTGGAAAAATCTTTTGTGTCAGGTGAAAAATTCATTCGCAAAATATATCACAATAAATTTTGCTAGTGAAGAGAATGAAAAAAGCGGAATTTGCCCGCTGTCTTTCGGTTGTTTTCCGTGATAATTGACTAAAAAACACTAAGAATATATAGTTCAAATTCATTTCAAAACCTTGGTTTAACAAGGCTTTGATGGAGGAATTTTTATGGTCAAGATTAGACTTAAGAGATTCGGTACAAAGGAACGCCCTACATACCGCATCGTAGTTCAGGATGCACGCAAGCCGCGTGACGGTACAACTATTGAGGAGCTCGGCATCTATCAGCCAATCGCTGCCGCAGATTCTCAGATTGCTTTCAACGAGGAGCGCGCAAAGTACTGGATTGGAGTCGGTGCTCAGCCAACAGACACAGTTCGCAAAATTTTCAACAAGAAAGGTTTTGCAGTTAAGTAATTTAACGAGAAAAGCCTAAGGGGGAGCCAGAAATGGAAAAAGACCTGATTGAATATATCGCTAAATCATTGGTCGATGATCCCAGCGCAGTCTCGGTAAATGAAACCGAAGGCGACAGAGGTACAGTTCTTGAACTTCGTGTAGCCCAGGGTGATATTGGTAAGGTCATCGGCAAGTATGGCCGTATTGCAAAGGCTTTGAGAACTGTTTTGAGTGCTTCTGCCAACAAGGACGGAAAACACTACAGTTTGGAGATTCTTGATTGAAAGTCGAATCAGAAGAGCTTTTGGAGCAATTTGTTGTAGGTTTTGTCCGAAGCCCGCACGGTCTTTCGGGTGAATTCAAAGTTGAGAGTGCTTCCGGTTATTTCGACCACTTTCTCGATATGACTGAAGTTACTTTGAGGAATGGAAAAACAGGCGATTCTCGGTTGTTCAAAATCGAGGAAGTTGATGCCGGTGACCATGACTTGTACATGAAACTTGTCGGAATGAACAGTCCTGAAGAGGCGAAGAAATTCTCCGGTTGGGAAATAGTTGTTCCGCGCGACAAAGCTTGTCCTCTTGGCGAGAACGAGTGGTATGTCGAAGATTTGAAAAAATGTTCTTTGGTTTACATTCCGAAGGACGAAGACGGTTTGGAAAAAGAACCCGTAGTAATTGGAAAAATCACAGACGTAATGGAAGGCGGTTCTAGTGATCTCTTGGAGATTTCATTGGCCGAGAACTGTGATCTTCTTACAGATGCAATGCGATTCGGTACGGATGAGGACGGTCGGATTCTTTACAAGCGCGGCGAAAACAAAAAGCCGAGGACGGTATACGTTCCGCTTAAAGAAGAAGCAGGCTTCATCGGAAAAGTCGATATTGAAAATAGAATGATCCAGTTGATGCACCTCTGGATTCTGGAGTAATTCCATGAAATTTACAGTGCTGACCTTATTCCCTGAGATTCCGCGAGCGTTTTTTGAAACCTCAATCATGGCGAAAGCGGTTGAAAAGGGAATTATTGCCTACGATTTAGTGAATATCAGGGATTTTGCCTTTGATAAACACAAGACTTGTGATGACAAACCGTATGGGGGCGGTGCCGGACAACTTTTGATGGCAGAGCCTCTCGGGCGTGCGCTGGACAGCGTTCAGGCTTACAAGAAGCACGTGATTTACGTCACGCCTTCCGGAAAGCAGCTTACGCAGTCAAAGGCGCATGAGCTTAGTCAGAAAGATGAACTTGTTTTCGTGTGCGGAAGGTACGAAGGTATCGACCAGCGCATCATTGATTTGTATGTCGATGACGAGATTTCCATCGGGGATTACGTCATGTCGAGCGGCGAGTTGGCGGCGACCGTCATAATCGATTCTGTATATCGGTTGGTGGAAGATGTCATAACGCCCGAATCATTGGAAGAAGAGAGTTACTCTGACGGACTTTTGGAGTATCCGCAGTACACTCACCCGACTGTGTACAAAGGCTTGCAAGTGCCGGATGTCCTGACTTCCGGTAATCATGAGTTAATCCGAAAGTGGCGGCTGAAAAAGCGTCTTGAAAAGACTCTCGTGAATAGACCTGATTTAATCAGCAAAGCGAGGCTTACAGGGCAGCTGACTATAGAAGCCGAGAAAATGATTGAGGAAATTACGGAACAGTTCTTCGTCAAGAAATTGCCGGAAAAGCTCCGTAGGAAAAGAATCTGGCTTAAAAAGCCTGGATCGGATGAATAATCTGATTTCAATTAAAAGGAATGCAATCATGGATTTGATTAAAACAATTGAAGAGCAGCAGAAAAACGACCACGCTCTTAACTACAAAGTTGGAGACACTGTAAAAGTTCACTTCGAAATCATCGAAGGAAAAACAAAGCGTATCCAGATTTTCGAGGGACTCGTTATCGCAATCAAGGGCAGCGGAGTTCGCAAGACTTTCACAGTCCGCAAGGATTCTTACGGCGTTGGCGTTGAGCGTGTTTTCCCGGTTTACAGCCCACGCGTTATCAAGGTCGAGGTTGTCCGCGTCGGTAAGGTCCGCCGCTCTAAGCTCTACTACATCCGCGACAAGGTCGGTAAGGGTGCAAAAGTTAAGGAACTCGTCGGACAGAAGGCAGTCGCTTACCTCAAGTGGTCAAGAGACTTGGCAAAGTCTGCTGATGCGAAGGAAGCTGCTATCAATGCTGAGGAGAAGGCAGAGAACGCAGCAGCTGCAGCTAAGCCAAAGGCAAAGAAATAAGCCTGTTCTATAACTCCGTTCGGGGTTAATAACTGTTGAAGTAACAAGTCAATAGATTCAAGTGATTGAAGTCTGGAATTCGTTTGTTTTCCAGGCTTTTTCTTTTCTAAGGTGCAATTCAAGAAAATAATTTGGAGTTTTTAGAGTTTTTTGCACTAAATTGAGTCTTTTTTGTTTGGAAAAATCATAAAAATAGTCTTTTTCGTACATTTAAATAACTGCAAACTGAATCGTGTGTTATAATGGACTGTCAGACAAAAGCAATAGGAGTTTGCTTATGAGAAACTTTAACAAGATCAGTGCTTCTGAAATCAAACTTGGTATGCGCTTCTCTGCCCCTGTCTTTTTTGATGACGGTGAGAGCATGTTTCTCGCCGAGAACAAGGCTGTGAAGCAGTATCACATTACTGCGATAGCCAGATGGAAAATCTCTACGCTCCTTACATTCGGTCATGTGATTACCGAAGATGAGATTGACGAACTCGAAGAACTCGATGACTTTGAGATGGTCGAGGAGCTGGAAGAGATTTGACGTTTGGGGACTCTGTGGAAGCGTCATTTTATTCTTCCTATACAAAAAGTAAAAATACAAAAGAGATCGGAAGCGATGGCGAAGATAAAGCCGTCGCTTTTCTTATTTCGGATGGCTATGAGATTGTCGCTCGGAACTGGCGGACAAAAACCGGCGAAATTGATATAATCGCGAGAAAAAGCGATGTGCTTGTTTTCGTAGAGGTAAAGACGCTTCCGAGCGGAAACTTAGAGACACTTTCTCATGAACTGAACCGCAGAAAGCAGAAAAGAATTATTGAAACGGCTAAATTTTTTCTGCTAAGTAATCGAAAATATAATGACAGCAAAATCCGGTTTGATGTGTTGGTTATTGACATGCCTGGTTTTGCACCTGTTTATCATATCAAAGATGCTTTTGCGGAGTTCGTATGAAGGTTGCTTCAAAGACTGCTTCTTCTACTAGCAGTATCATATCACCACGTGTATTGGAATTGCGGAGTAAAATCCAAAATAAGGATTATGTCGATTTCGCAGTTCAGCGTATTGCACAGGTTCTAAGTAGAAGAATAGTCGAAGATCATGGACATCGTTCTCAGCGAGGGCTTTATGAATCAAAATGATGCGTCGTACTCTAACGGACGACGCCGAAATCAACGAAGAAACGAGCGCAAGGGTGAACGCCGCAACGAGCGCAGAAAGGAAGAGCGTTCCAGAAAACCAAAAGATGTAAAAGAAAGCAAAGAGCGTCGGTCAAAGGGCGGCAAGGGAAGTTTCCTTCAGAAGGAGCTTTTGCGCGCTCTTCAAAGGGAAACTGCCGAAAACGAAAATGCGATTCGCGCGTTCCGTGCCGACGTGAAGACGTGCGAGATTTGCGGAAAGCCGATTTCGCCTGACGAAATATGCAGTGCTGTTTCGAACAAAGCCACAGGAAATCCTGCGCATTTCGATTGCGTTCTGCGCCAGGTTTCCTCGAAAGAAAATCCAGGCCCTAACGAGAAGGTCGCTTACATCGGGCAGGGGCGGTTTGCGGTTCTGCATTTTGAAAATCCGCATGACCTCCGCCACTTTACGATACGAAGGCTGATTGAGTGGGAGGACAGGGACAACCGCCTCGAATGGCGCAACGAGATGGCAGGACTTTTCAGCCAGATAAAATAGATTTTGAAATATTTTGAAAAATGACAAGGCGGAGATTCGGTCTCCGCTTTTTTGTTTTAAAAAGATTTTTCGGGCAAAAAAAATCCCGGAAAAACCGGGAGCTGCCGAGAACCGGACTCGAACCGGCACGACCAATGCGGTCAGGGGATTTTAAGTCCCCGATGTCTACCATTCCATCATCTCGGCGGTGTCAAAAAAGACGTATGTAAGATTATCAAAAAACAAAGTCATTTTCAAGTTTGCAAATTCAACTTCGGATTCAGCTTCGGCTGTCACAGCGGAATGTACGTTGCCTTTGAGCCTGGAAGCGAGTCGAGAATCCTATTGCAGAATTCGTCGTACTCGCTTCGGCTTGTCATAACCCAGAGTATCGGCTCGGCATACTTGTGCAGCTTCGGAATGTCGGCATATCCGTCCGTGAAAACGATGAGCCCGTCGTACATCGGGTGCTGCTCGAAATAGTCGATTGCCGGCTGGAAATCCGTTCCGCCGCGGCCTGTTATCTTCACCTGCTTTTTCGCTTTTTTCAGCGACAGAACGTCTTCCTTCATTTCCGCGTCAAACTGAATCACGTCGATTGTCTTTATTCCGTATTTGAAGAACCTGTTGATAATCGAAAAAAACTGCTGCAGTGCCGAATCCGAGATTGAGCCGCTAGTGTCGACCGCGACAAGAAGGCCCGTCGTGAAGTCGCTCTGGCTTCCCATGTACGAAAAGCCGTATCGCCTGTTCGGTTTCATTCGGGTGAGCTTTCGCTTTGAGGAGAGAATCGACGCGCGGAACATCGACAGCATCCGCCTGTAGTCCATTTTGATTACAAGGCTTGCTTCGATTAGCTGCTGGATGTCACCTTTGAGCGAGCCCCATCCGTTCGACATCTGCGCCCTTTCGATTTCGGTGTTTATTATTTCGGTTGCCTCGTCGTTCTCTTCCCAAAGCTTTGACATCTGGTATGACATGAGAAACGAACTGAATTCATCGGATAAATCTTCTTCCGACATATCGGAATCTTCTTCGCTCATGCTCATCAGAACCTTGGAAAAATCCTCAAGCGGCTTTTTCAGTGCCGTAAGGAGCTTTGCGTAGTATTCCTCGTAGCAAAGCCCGTTCGGAAGGTTGAAGTCGGCAGGGGAGGCGAGCTTCGTTTTCGCTGATTTGAAGAAACTTGAGTTGTTTTTTGCCGTTGAATCCTGAATCGTCACGTCGCTTGCAAGCGCGAGGACGACAAAGTTCGGGCAGGCCGGAAGCCTCTGGTACGGATGTTTCAGGAGAATCCGAAGCGTTTCGATTTTCAGAAGGTCGTAGAGCTGGTTGTCGTCGATTTTTTCGATGACTGTCGGGTTGAATTCGATTCTCATCTTTCCGCATCTGAACGGAATTTTGATTTTGGAATTCACCGTCAGCTTGTGCGTGCAGTAAACGCCGAAGAGAAGCGGCTCGCGGAGAAACCAATCTTCCGCGATTTTTGTTATCCTCTCGCTTGCATTTTGTCGTGACGGGCTTTTTTCTTCCATAGTGTTCCTTCAATTTTTCTTCTCTTTCTCTTCTGATTTTTCTTCCGGCTCTGAACCGATTTTTTTTACGCTATCGAATTAACGAATTTTATGATTTTCGCCTGGAATTTCGGAGCGTTCATGACGATGAACGAGACTGCGTGCGGATAAGTTCCGCTTGTGTAGAGGTTCGAGAAGTGCCCCATCGCCTCCTGCTTCATCTCAAGAATGAGAAGCCCGAAGTACGCCTCGAAGTTCTTTGCGATTTCTGCGGATTTCGACTTGTCGTAATTTTTGCTTTCGATGTAGCGGAAAAGGGATTCGTTGATGATTGCGAGTTCCGACGTTTCGTATCCCTTGACCGTGTTCTCGATGTCCTTGAAATTTTGGGTGAGGATTTCCTCCGCCGTAAGAAGCCTGTTCTCGCTGAGTGCCGCGAAGAATTTCGTTGCGGCAGGCATTCCGATTATTCCGGCCGATATTTTTTTGTAGATTTCGTCGCTTGCGTTTGCGACTCCGTTTATGATTTCCGAAAGCCTGTACCATCCGCGCCTGTCAGGGGATTTCTCAAGCCCCATGTCCTCGCGTCTGAGCGTTGCTCCGTCGAGGTAGTCCGGGTTTTCCGAGATGAACTGGACGATTCTCTTGTCGATTCCGCTTTTTTCCGCCCACAAAAGCCAC
This sequence comes from Treponema sp., assembly GCA_017525605.1. GTDB lineage: Bacteria > Spirochaetota > Spirochaetia > Treponematales > Treponemataceae > Treponema_D. The sequence goes on from JAFXSM010000030.1 coordinate 237,632, forward strand.
TCCGGCACCGACGGCACGAATTCGAAAACGTTGAACCTTGAGACGAGAGCCGGGTCCAAGTCCGTCAGCTGATATTCGTCGCCTGCGTTCACCGCGCTGATTATGCGGCTGCCTTCCGGGAGTTTTTTTCCGGCGAGCGTCTTGTTGAGCGCAAGGTCCATGATTGTCTGGAGGACTTCCGGGCGTGCCCTGTTCAATTCGTCAAGGAAAAGGACGATCGGCTTTCCGTCTGTGGGAAACCAGTACGGCGGCATGAATTCGGTTTTGCCTGTAGATTCGTTCTTGTTGAGAAGTCCGATGAGGTCGCCGGGGTCGCTCATCTGCCCGAGAAAAAGAGGGACTACTTTCATTCCCTTCGATTCATAAAATTCCGTGAGAATCTGCGATTTTCCGATTCCGTGCTTTCCTGCGAGAAGAATGTTCTGTGCGGCAGGCGTTATTTCCAAAATTTTTTTGAGTTCAGCAGAGTTAATTTTTATCATAGAAAATAATTGTATGTTAGAACACGGCGTTAGACAATAAATGCACCGAAAAACATCAGAGCTGCTCAGAAAGTGAAGTTTTTGAATATGTTGTTTTGCTTTCGGAATTCACCACGCGTCTGTTTGATGTTCTGAAATTCAGATAAAATTGACGATTATGTTTTCAGATACACATTTTCATTTCAGACATTTGGTTCGTGACAGAAATTTGGACGGCGCAGAAATCTTGAAGAAACTCTGCGAGAGGGACACATTCTTTGGGCTCGATATCGGAACTGAGGCCGACGATTTGATTGAGCGTGTCAATTATGTCGAGGATGCCAAGAGCAATCTTTCCGAGAGCGATTCCGAAAAAGTTGACTCTTTCATGCATTACGCCGCAGGAATCTGGCCTTCTCCCGAAGAAATCGCAGACAGATATGAGCGGATGAAAATCCTCGAAGAAAAAATCGCCAAATTCGACGGGAATATCGCCGCGATAGGCGAGTGCGGATTGGACCACCACTGGAACCCGAGCGGCGCGGACGGGAGAAGCAAGGACGATTTCGATTCCGACATGCTCGAAGGCGAGCGCGAGCTTTTCGAGATGCAGCTGCAGCTTGCGAAGGAGATGAACAAGCCCGTCATAATCCATTCGCGCGATGCTTTTTACGACACTGTTTCTGTCCTTGAGAACATGGATTACCACAACGGAATCATCCACTGCTTCTCATACGGAAAGAGCGAGGCGAAGGCGTTTTTGGATTTGGGCTGGCACATCGCATTCGGCGGCGCGACGACATACGCAAAGAAAAAAGAGATGAAGGACATGATTGATTTGCTCCGCTATGTTCCCGACGACAGAATCCTCCTTGAAACTGACGCTCCTTATCTTACTCCTGTTCCGTTCCGTGGTCAGACGAACACGCCGGTGCTTGTCGAATACTGCTACAACTTTGTCGCCAGCGCGCGCAACGTGACCCCAAGCGAACTTTCCACGATTGTGGACAACAACATAAGGAGGCTGTTCGCTTGCTAGATGCAAATGTGTCCTAAGCATTGTGATGTGTATGCAAGCGGTCACGGCACGAGCTGTCGCTCGTACCTCTCCGAGCAGTTGCTAGGATGCGAATGTGTCCTAGTCATTGCGTAGTGGATGCAAGCGAAAAAAATCTTCCGTGTATAAAATCTGTGCTAAAATAGACTTGAGGTGTTGATTGTGAAAAGATTTTGCATGGATTGTCGCATTTTTTTGCTGATGGCACTGTTTTTTTCCCCGTCACTTGATTTTGCTTATGCGGAAGGAAAGTCGCTTGAGAACCTGACTGTCGGCGTACCGAAAGACCGTTGCCCCATATTCTATGAGGACAGGGACAGCGGCGAAATCACCGGAATCGGAATCGACTTGATGCGGATTGCCGCTGAGAATGCTGGGTACAATGCCGTGTTCAAATTCGTCGATGGCTCGCTCAAAGATGCTTTGGACAGCAGCGAGTATGATGTCGTCATGCCGCTCGGCAGCGAGATTTCAAGCTCGCTAGGAAAGCCTTCCGTAATCTCAGAAAATCTTTTCCAGACAAGATTCACGCCGGTCACTGTCGGAAACGTAAAGCTCAAGCCGTTCAGCGAGCTTCGGCTTGGAATGCTCAAGTCACTCGCAGGCGGTGCGGATACTGTTCGGAAACTTTATCCTGGCGTGGAGATTGAGTCATACGAGACTATGGCGGAATGCGTGAAGGCACTTCGGAAAGGCAAGGTCGATGCGCTTCTGCATAACTCGTATGTCTGGAGCTATGTTCTTCAGAAGCCTTCATATTCTGATTTGACAGTGCAGCCTTTTTCGATGTTCACTATGGATTTTCGGGTGGGGGCTTCTGACACCCCGTCCGGCAGGAATCTGATTTCGCGTCTTGACGGCGGCATAAAAAACGTGACTGATTTTCAGCGTCAGTCGATTGCTCTCAAATACACTTCGCAACGCCTTTATAAATACGACATTTACGATTATCTGTACAGCTACGGACTGTTCATGCTTCTCGGAGTCATAATCGCAGTCGTCGTTATGATATTTGTTAGGAGGCAGCTGCATGTCTTCCGTCTTGAGCATGAGAAGAAAATCCGCTTCATGAAAAAATATGACGAGCTGACAGGTGCTCTCAGTTTTATCGGTTTCAGGGAGAAGGTCACTAGCATCATCAATAGGCAGCCTGAAAAGAAATATTTCATCGCGTTCAGCAATATCAGCGATTTCAAATATCTCAACGAAAGGTTCGGAATTGATTCCGGAAACGACCTTCTGAAATTTTGGGCAAAAAAATCGATGGAGATTCTCTCTTCTGATGATGCCGTTGGCCGTGTCGATGCCGACCATTTTGCGTTCTTCCTTCATGTTGAGGATGAAAAGGGAGGCGAAAACGGAAAAAATCCGTTCGAGTCTGTCGAGAAAATTTCCGGGACCGTCAGCAATTTTTTTGCAGGACAAGATGATGATGTCACCGTAAAAACCACTTTTGGTGTCTATGCCCTGACTTCGGAAGATTTGCAGAACGTGAATATCGACAAGATGCTCGATTGTGCGCGTCTTGCTGAAAGGCAGGTCAGGGACAACAGCAAGGAAGGAATCGGTGTTTACAATTCCGAGCAGTGGGAAAACGAGAAATTTGCAATGGAGCTGATTAACCACTTTCCAGTCGCGATTCAGTCCGGCGAGATATATGTCTATCTTCAGCCGCAAGTTGATTTTTCGACCGGAAAAATAATCGGCGCGGAAGCGTTGTGCCGGTGGAGATTCCAGAACGACAAGTGGATTCCTTCGGGCAAATTCATCCCGATACTTGAGAACTCTGGTCTGATATTCGATTTGGACCGCCACGTTTGGGAAGAAGTCTGCAAAATATTGCACCGCTGGAACGAAATCGGAAAACGCCGTTCATTGTCCGTGAATCTCTCCTGCGCTGATTTTGCGGGCGAGCCTGACATTCCGGGGCTTTTCAGGAAATTCATTCAGACTTACCAGCTGACTCCCGACCAAATTCACATCGAGATAACGGAATCTGCTTACGTCGAGAATTCGGAATTCCTTGTTTCCACGACGGAAAAACTTCGGAAATACGGATTCAAAGTCGAGATGGACGATTTCGGAAGCGGATATTCGTCGCTGAACATGCTAAAAGAAGTTTTCGTTGACCGTCTGAAACTCGACCTTCGTTTCCTGACCGAAAAAGGGGACCTCATGAAAGGCCGCATAATCATCAAGCACATAATCAAGATGGCTCATTCGCTTGGGATGGACTTGATTGCGGAGGGCGTTGAATACAACGAGCAGGCGGCATTCCTAAGCGCGCTCGGCTGCACCGACATGCAGGGCTTCTATTTCTACAAGCCGATGCCGATTGACGAATTCGAAAAGCTCATTGCTTCTGAGTGACGCATTTGCTTTTTCGAAACGTAATTTTCAAAACGGACACCGGCATTCAATCAGCATGATTTCTCCTGTCGCTGGGTGCGGGAACGTGATTTTCTGCGCGTGAAGCATGAGCCGTTCCCCGTCCGCGCATTTGCCGTAGAGAGTGTCGCCGACAATCGGACAGCCGAATCCGTGCTCGTCCGCCGAAGCGAGCCTGAGCTGGTGCGTGCGCCCTGTTTTCGGACGGAACAGGACTCTCGTCACGTTTCTTGTCGTTCCGTCAGGCGCGTTGTACCGCTCGACTCCGAGAATCTCCCATTCGGTCACGGCTTTTTTTCCGTTCTCTTCGTCCCAAATCTGGTGCGGTCTGTTCTCGACATCCAGCCTGAAAAAAAGTTCCATCGAGCCTGAAATCTTTGTTTGAATTTTCGTGCGGCCGTCATCCTGTGTTTCAATCTTTTCCGAAAAATATTTGTCGTTCCGCGCGTTTTTCGAAAGTTCCTTCATTATATTCCCGTCAATCAGAGCGACGTATTCTTTGCTCACGTTGCCGCTTTCGAATGTCATGTTCATCTTTCTGTGCGCTTCTTTCGTCTTTGCGAGAATCATTATTCCGCTCGTCTCCATGTCGAGCCTGTGCACCGCGGGCTGCTTCGGAGAAGACGGAAAAAGAAGCCTGAATCTTTCTTCAATGCTGTCGGTCGTGATTCTTCCGGGGACAGCCAAAAGCCCGCTCTGCTTGTTCACGATTGCAATCTCGCTGTCCTGATAGATGATTTCAATGCCGAGCATTGCAGGAAGCAGAATCCCGCATCTAGAGTCGCAAGGCGGAATGCATTTTTCTTCGTCTGGATTTTCGGTTGGATTTTCGCCTTTCGGATTTTCAAGTCTCATCTCGCACATTGAAACAGGTGTGAGCGAATTTTTTATCGCGTGGTCTATAAGTTTTGGCGCGCAGCAGTCCCCGATTCCCGTGGGCGGAAGGCGGTTTAGCGGAAGGAAATTGCGCTTGTTGTATTCGATGCAGATTTCGCGCAAGGAGAGCGTCTTTTTTTCGCCGGATTTCGACATGACGTGAAAATTGTACAATCCGTGCACTTTTTTAAGGGATTCCTCGCACAATGCTTTTCTCTTTGCGATTTTCTCCGAATCTGCGTTTTCGTTGATTGAATCCGTGAGCGCGTGGATTTCAGCATCGTTTTCAAAAAGAGCTTCTTCGATTTTCTTTGCGGAAACAATCGGCGGAACGTATTCAATCGACCCGTCGTTTATTCTAAGTTGCTTGCTGATTCCCGAATTCGTCACGAGGATTTTTTCGGCTCCCTCGGAATCGGTGCAGACGAGAACTCCAATCATCAATGTCTGGTTCTTCCTCTCGTCGCTTTCTTTCGTAATCTGTTCGATTTTGATTTTTGTGATTTTTTCGTTTTTTGTATCTGGTTCAGATTCAGATTCAATTCTTCTTATGATTTCTTTGCAGACAATCGCTGCTTTCTCTTGCGGAAATGGCGGAAACATGGCTAATTATAGCAAACGATGAGATAAATTTTTACCGATTATAAAAGCAGAAACTTGGGAGGAAAATATGAAAATAACGATAACGATAGACAGCGACGAACTCATGAAGTACACGAGAAGAATCGCGATTTGCCTTTGTGCTGTCGCATTTCTCCTTTTCTTGATTCTCTCGGCCGCAGTGTTCAAATTCAGCCTTCGCCGTCCTGACCTCTATTCGTGGAACTACCAGCAGATGACGGCTCCGGGGCAGCTTGTCGCATCTTCGATGAGAAAGACGGGCGAAGTCGAGGATTCTGTCTTGAACAACAAGAACGCATTCAGAAATACGAAGAAAAAGAACGAGAAAAACGCATTCTTCGATTCAGTCTCCAGAAACCACAAAGACGACAAATAAAATCAGGCCTGTTCTGAAAATGAAGTTTCCGAACGGGCCTATTAATTCATTGTACATGTTTTTTCAATTCCATATAATTTCAGATATTTTTTTACGATTACGAGGTGAATATCATGCAGTTTAAATTCATCGATGGCGGTGTTGCCGCGGCGGAAGGCTTCACGGCAAGTGGAGTTTTGAACAAAATCAAGGCGAGCAGAACGACATACGATACTGCCCTTATCTACAGCGACACGATTTGCAATGCCGCTGGTGTCTTTACGCAGAACCGCGTCAAAGCTGAGTGCGTGAAATTCACGAAGTCGCAGATTGCGGACGGAAAAGCGCAGGCTGTCATCATGAATTCGGGAAATGCGAACGCGTGCACCGGAAAGCAGGGCTACGAGAACGCCGCAAAAGAGGCAAAGGCAGTTTCCGAAAAACTCAATGTTGCCGAAAAAGATGTCCTCGTCTGTTCGACTGGCGTAATCGGTCAGCAGCTTCCAGTCCAGAAAATATTGGACGGTCTCGATGAATCAGTTGCGAAACTTTCGAAGACCGGAAACGTCGAGGCGCGTCAGGCAATCATGACGACCGACACGAAATACAAGGAAGTCGCGCTCGAAACTGAAATCGGCGGAAAGAAAATCAGAATGGGAACGATGGCAAAAGGCTCGGGAATGATTCACATCAACCTCGGAACGATGCTCTCTGTCGTCACTACCGATGCCGCGATTTCTTCCGAGATGCTTGAGAAGGCTTTGAGAATCAGCGTTGCGGGAACTTACAACTGCGTTTCAATCGACGGCGACACTTCAACGAACGACACTCTGCTCATACTTGCGAACGGAAAAGCCGGGAATGCGGAAATCAAATCGGAGGGCGTGGAATTCGACCAGTTTGTTGATGCTTTGAACGCGCTGAACACTCAGATGGCGATGAAGATTGCGGCTGACGGCGAGGGTGCGACTCGTCTTGTCACATGCAATGTCGTGGGCGCGGACTCTGTTGAGAATGCGCGCGGGCTTGCGAAAGCGGTAATCTGCTCGAACCTCGTGAAAGCTGCGTTCTTCGGTGCGGATGCGAACTGGGGAAGAATCCTGGACGCGATGGGATATTCGGGCTTCTTCTTCACGCCGGAGAAAACGAGCGTCTCGTTCCTCTCTCGTGCTGGCGCGAAAAGATATTTCGAGAACGGCGTTCAGAACGGTGGCGACGAGAGAAGCATCAAAGTGTTCGACCACGGAGTTCCGCTCAACTTTGACGAGGACTTGGCGAAAAAGATTCTTCTTGAAGAGGCTGTCGATATCCTCGTGGAGCTTGAGGACGGCGACGCGAAAGGAACGGCGTGGGGCTGCGACCTGACGTACGATTATGTGAAAATCAACGGCGACTATAGAACGTAAAAATAAAAAAGATTGGAGAAAATATTATGGATGATATAAGACTTGATAATGATCATTGGTCTGAGGTTCTTGTTCAGGCTTTGCCGTATTTCAGGCATTGGGTTGGGAAGACTGTTGTCGTGAAGTATGGCGGTAACGCGATGCTCAATGAGGATTTGAAATCGGCTGTCATGAAGGACATTGTTCTTCTGAACACTGTCGGAATAAAGGTCGTGCTCGTTCACGGCGGCGGCCCTGAAATCAACAAGATGCTTGAGCGTGTGGGAAAGGAATCGAAATTCGTTAACGGGCTACGCTACACTGATGCCGAGACAATGGAAATCGTTCAGATGGTGCTGACAGGAAAACTCAACAAGGACATTGTGGGAATCCTCCTTCGCGAGGGCGGAAAAGCTGTCGGACTTTCTGGCGTTGATTCCGGTCTCCTCCGCGCAAAGAAAATCGACAAGGACGGGGCTGACCTCGGATTCGTTGGCGAAGTCACGGAAGTCCACCCTGAAATCGTCCAGTCGCTTTTGGACACGGGCTTCATTCCTGTAATCTCGACAGTCGCGCTCGGCGAAAACGGCGACAACAACAGCTACAACATCAACGCCGACACTGCCGCAGCGAAAATCGCAATCGCGCTCAAGGCGGAGAAATTCGTGCAGCTCACGAATGTTCCGGGCGTCTTGAAGGACGTGAACGACCCGTACAGCCTGATTCAGCGCATCCACATGAGCGACGTGCAGAAATACTTTGACGACGGCACAATCGCAGGCGGCATGATTCCGAAAATCGAGTGCTGCATGATGGCGCGCGAGGGCGGAGTCCCGCGAACTCACATCATCGACGGCCGCGTTCCGCATTCGCTCCTCATCGAGATGTTCAGCGACCGCGGTATCGGAACGATGATTTACTAAACTCTCCGCAAAAAAATCGCTTCGGATTCTGGAAAATACCTTCCTCATCCGAAGCGATTTTTTTAGTTAAACCTCATCAAAGTCTGGATTCACATCTCGGACTTTAAAATATCCTTTTATGCAATTAGGATTTATTACTGCGATTTGAATGTGATTTTTTTCACGAAAGCCTGCATTTTTGTAAAGTTCATTGCCCTCGAAAAATACACCTCTAACAGAGTCGTATTTTGTACCATTTTCTTTTTCTTCTTTTGCAACAAGATAATTGATTAAAAAGCAGTCTAGATTTCTCTTATAAAAGGATTTGCCAGTATTTTCAGGAAGCTGGTACCCTTTTTCTGTCAATTCCATGTAAACATCCTTGAGTTTTTTTAGATTTGAAATCTCCATGAAATCTAGACATTTCCCTAGGCAAATCACAGCGCCAACAACTGAGGGCACTTCGATTTTTTGTTTTGGGTTTTGTGCATACTTTTGAACATTTTTTGCCCATTCCAAAGCCCGTTCTGGATCATTTTCCCAAAAATACATTCCTTTCCCGAGCCAATCGTATGGATTTTTACTGTAGTCTAATGATTCCTCTCCGTTTATCAGTTTTTTGCATAGGGATTCATCGCAGCCGTGAAAGCCAAAAATCAAGTTGTCTTTTACCGTATACATTGGTTAAAGTCCTTGATATGGAACTGGATTGTACTTTTCTGTAGCGACAATTTTTTTCCCGTCAAGCTTGTATCCACAGTAAGCGAGAATTGCGTCAAAATTTTTTTTCACAGTTGCAGTTTTTTTATTTGAACTGTTTTTTGCACTTTGTGTTTTTTGGGTTGGCTTCATTGTAATCTCCTTGAGCATAGTATTTCATATCTCTGCCCATGTTATGAGCAAAATCGGTATTGGTCAAATGTTTTTTTTTGCCCACTCACTGCCGCCTGAGCAGCGACTGTGTGAGTTCCTGAATTGTCTGTTTGTTGAATTCTGTGAGCATGTTGTACTGCTCCATGAGCGTCCTGTTCTCGCTCGAAAGCTCGCATCCCCTCGTCGCTTCGGAGACGCACACGCCTTTCACGAGGTATTCGACGGACGTGTTCAACTCGTGCGCGACGTTGAGAGCGATGTCCGCGCTCGGAATGCTGTTCAGTTTTATTCCGTTGTGGATGCTCGAATAAGAAATCCCCACTTTTGCCGAAAGTTCTTTTCTTGATATGCCCTTCCACTCGCACAGCTCAAGGACTCTGCCCCAAAAATTGTCAGCCATGTGCACATGATACAATTGTGTTTTAAAAATATTTTATATTTGATATTTTTGTGTTATGATAATATAATTGTGTTAACAAGAAGAGAAAATACACGAGTTTTTATAAGGAGGACAATATGACACCAACTCAGAAAAAAGCTGCGCGATACAATGATGCTGCAAAAAATCAGATTCGTACAAAGGCTGAAAAGCGTGGTGTAAAGCGTGGAATGCGGAAAGCAAAAACTATAGTGAGGGCTTTGAAATTCGTGAATGACAAAAAAGACAGAAAAATTCGCGAGCTTGAAAAGCGTATTGCTGAACTTGAGGATGAGCTGAACTCTCTGCGCTAAGGAGTTTGTTATGTATATGATACTTGCTGTTGTTGCCGCTGTCGTCAGTACTGTCGCGGTGGTGTGGATTTTTGCAAAACTTAAGATATTCGACCTGATTGGCTATTTTATACCAGGTTGTGCTTCGTTCTTTGTATTCAGGTTTTTGGAAGTTGGAAGCATCTTCGCTGTTTCACTGTTTTTTTTCTCTGCGATTTTTTGCGATGTCGCGGAGGAGCATACTTACACAGATACATATCTAACCGTCAAGCGTGATATCAAATTTCTTGCTGAAACTAAGATTGGAAAGGAAAAAAAATACACTGCACTAGATTTGCCGAAAGATACTGTTCTTAAAGTCATCGATTCAAAAATCAAAAAAGATGAACGCATTCTGTTTTGCTACGCAGTTTTTAACGGTGATAACCGGCTGAAAAAGGGAACTGTGAAATTCCCAAAGGATGAAGCCAAAAGGTTAAAGCAAGACAATGATTGCTATTCTTTTTCTAGTGACAGCAGCTTCTTCAGCGATTATCGGAAGATGGCATCGGCAAAGAACGAGAAGATAACAGGCAACCTGTTGCATGAATTCGCTGAAGCTTTGCGTGCAAACGGCGTTGATATAGTGTTTATCTATAAGGGGAATTTCTTCAAAAAGACATGGATCAAAATCACGCGCTATACGATTCCGAAAAATGGTTTTGATTACAAAGCTCCTAGCGGCAAGGTGTACAAAGGCGTTTTCGGAAAGTACCCTACAGAAGCAGGGTATTTCTGGTACACGGAAAGCGCGAACAAGAAAAAGCTCTTGGAGATTGTAAATCAGTTCTACGAAAAACTTGATAGACAGTTGTATGAACTTCCGGAGGAGGACTAGCAAAAGTCTTTTCCGTGAAGCTGTAAAAAATTTGTTCTTTTATAGAGGAGGTATACTATGGGAGCAATTTGGGATTTCATCAGCGGAAAATCCACTGATTGGGACGCAGTTAACAGACAGCAGGAAGCGTATGAACGAACTCGACCGAAAAGAATTCGCTATACGGCGTACTGTAGAAGATGTGGTAATGGTGGATATGACAGTTTAATGTCAAGGGGAATTTCGGAAAGGACTCCACAGGAGGCTATAAGAATGCTTCAGAATTCTGATAATGGTTGTGGAAGAGGAAATCACGACCCTCAGGTGCAGGAACTCTAATACTGATTTTATATTGTGAAACTTATATTTTAAACGAGGAGGTTTAAATAGTGAATATTGTTGGTAAGCCAAAATTCGCGATGCAGAATAGGGGAAAAACGCCGAGTATAAATCCAAGTGATGTTGTAAAGTTCAAATCATTGCTTGAGTACTTTGTGGCTCATCTAGAATATCTGCAATATGAAAACAAAAAGTACCAAGTTCAACGCGGACGTGGATATGCAAAATATATTCTGCCGATTTTGCCTAATTTCAAAAAAACTGGACAGGGGTATAAAGGAGATGCTATTCAAAATCAGATTTCGCAGTGGGAGCAATATTCTTGTGCAAAGAGCACGAGCGGAAAAATCTTCATAAATGTGCAGATAAATCATGGTAATAAAACGACGGCTACAAATTATCTTTGTTGGGAAGGTACTTATTATAATATCCTTGCAAAGTGGGCACCAAGATGGTTGTTGATAAAAAGCGTGATACTTGAACTTTCAATCGAAGACAAGACTCCTCAGGCAGAAAAAAAATTGCAAACGATGTCAATTGCAGAACTTGGTCTTTTTGACGGCAATCCGCCAAATGAAAATCTGCAATCTTTCTGGAACTACTATTCAAAGTTCGCTTGAAATTGCTTCTTCAAAACGCTTCGGCTTCTCGGAACTCCCCGTTCCCCCTGCCGGAGCGTTTTTTCTCGAACATATTTTTTCTTCATGTTAAAATTGCGACGGAGAAAATTATGCTTGATATCCCATATAAAAAAACAGGCGCACAAAACGCTTATATCTCTTACGAAAAATTGGAAAGCCGGTTGAAGGCAATTCCTCAGGAATTTTTTGCTGATGTTCTGAATTTCTTTGATTTGCTTGAGTACAAAATCGATGTCGTGAAGTCTGAAAAGAAAAACGAAAAAAAACGCTCGGTTCAAGAAGGCTTGGACTTGTTGGAGAAAATCGCGGGCTGCGTTCCTGAGTCAGTTTCTTTGGAAGACGCAAAAGCAGAATACTTCGCAGAAAAATACGGAGTCGATAAATGAATGTTTTGATAGACACGAATATCATTCTTGATGTCATTCAAAAGAGACAGCCATTTTTTGATGATGCGAATCAGATTTTTCAGCAGTGCATTGGAAACGTCCACAATGGTTTTGTGACGGCTCATTCGATTTCGGATGTTTTCTTTATTACACGAAAATCGCATTCATTGGAAGATAGGAAAAATGTGATAAAGCTTTTTTGCAATTTTTTTACAATAATTTCGGAAGGGAAAAATGATTTCCTTTCATTTCTAGACAATGGCGATTGGAATGATTTGGAGGATGCTCTTCAAATGACATGTGCGGAAAAATCGAATCTTGATTACATAATCACTAGAGATAAGGAAAATGGTTTCAAAAATTCTCCCGTAAAAACCATTTCGCCAGTGGATTTTTTGAAGATAAAATAGTTTTCAATGATTCCATACCCGCTTCGGCTCCTCGGAACTTCCCGTTCCCCTTGCCGGAGCGTTTTTTTGCGTGGAGCAGTGCAAGCGCGCGTTTCCGTCAGCGGACTTCGTATGTGAACAGGCCCGCGTAGTTGCTCTTGTCCTTCGAGGCGTAGATTCCGATTATTTACAAATGTTAAGAGATATCTCATAATATCCTTATGAATCTCGAATCATCTGCAAAAAAGTTCATTTTCTCTTCAAAAACACTTGACATGCAAGTCTCGGCTTGTATAATTCGCAGATTCGCAGATTCGCAGATTCGCAGATTGTCGCTCGCTGTCGCGAGCTTACGAGTTTGCGCAGGCAAACTCGCGCAGATTCGCAGATTGTCGCTCGCTGTCGCGAGCTTACGAGTTTGCGAAGCAAACTTGCGCAGATTCGCGCAGTAGGTCGCTTAAAAATCTTTCTGACATAACTAATTTTCTCAAAAAACATCCGTGCGGGATTTGTGTTCTTCAAGGCGCAAATTCACACGGATTTTTTTATATCAAAAATCTGACTGCAAAAAATGGCAGTCAAAGGAGTTTATTGTGAAAAAGTTTTCACGAACAATTTTCGGTTTGCTCGCTTCGGCGATGCTCGTTGCTGGCTCGGTCTCGTTTGTTTCATGCTCGGACGATGACGATGAGGAAACAACACAGACAGTTGAGGTAAAAACGACAACGCGTACTGTGATAATCGGAGAGAACACCTACACCTACACGACTGTAGGCGGAAAGGTAACAACTTCTGATTCGGTTGTTCTCAATAGCGACGGAACTGTTACCGTTAGCGCAACCGACGGCTCCTCTGTCACATTCAGTGCCGACGGAAACACAATCACTTACAAGACAGCGGACAACAAGACTTATACTGGCTCAACAAGCACGACAGAAAGCGGTTCAGGCGTAACGCTCACAGGTGAGGGAGGCGAAACAGTCAGTGCGACTTCGACAAGCGAAACAAAGACCGAGACAAAGACATCTAGCGGCTCAGAAAAAAGTTTGAGCGGAAACACTTATGTCACTTACACGCTCTCAGGCAGCAAGGCTCAAATCCATGCGATTGCCTTCTCAAATGGCAGTGGTAAATTTGTCAAGCTTACTTCAAAGGATGGCAAGGACAATGAATTTGACCCGGAAACTGGTTCGTATACAGTTTCTGGAAGCGACATCCTCGTAGAAGGTGAAAAATTGGCTGTCATCAACAGCAACGGAACAATTACCGACACGGAAGACCGTACTTACGAAAAATACACTGGCGATGTCTACGCATACACTTCTTATTCAAGCAACAAAACAATAATAGAAATCTTAAATTTGGGTTCAGACGGGAAGGGCTATTTTATCGAAGATAAAATGAAAAACGGCAGTGCCTCAGAAAAAGAAGATTTTGATTTTACCTACACAAAGAACGGAAACTCGATAACCATTACCGTTAGTGCAGGCGGAGAAACAATGACAGCAACAGGCACATTCTCAACTGAAACACAAAGTGGTGTTTCAGTTGAAAAGCTCTCAGTGACTTGGGAAGATGATGATGTTGGGGAATACATAAAGCTCAACTAGAGCAAGATTGTAGCAAAGCAAATCCGCTAAAAAAAGCGATGATTAGCCCGACGGGAAATTTCCTGCCGGGCTTTTTTCATAATGCCTCATGGTCTTTTATCAAATTCAAAATAGTCTATAATGAACTTGTTCGATGATTTTCAGGAGGAGTTGCTGTGGATTCTGATTTCACTTTATTTCACAAAAATATCCCTGTGCTGCGGTTCAGGTTGAACGGCTCTGATTTTCCTGAGATTATCGATTTTCTCAATAAGGAGCATTGTCCGGTCGGCGTTTTCAGGGATTTTCAGAAAGGCGTGAGCAAAAGCGAGCAGTTCAGGAACTGGTGGAAGGGGAGGTCGATTCCTTCAAGCAGGCAGGGGCTTAGGGAAGCTTTGGAATCGCTCGGAAATCTCACTACTGAAGACCTGATTGCAAAGGCGTATGGGCTCAGCCTTTCCGACACTTATTGGGCAAAGCCTGAAAACACCGACATCAGATGGGAAGAGATAAATTTTTTTGAGAATCCTTTTTCGGAAGATGTCGGCAAAGCACTGTTCGGAACTCTCGATTTGCAAAGTATCGGCGACATAAGTTTTGTTTCTCCTGACAATACTTCCGACGGCTGGCTGCAGAAAAAATGGATAATCGACAACGGAAGCAGAGTTTTATTGAAAGGCGGAAGCGGAACGGAGCAACAGGAACCTTTCAACGAAGTGCTTGCATCTGAACTCTGCAAAAGGCTTGAAATCCCGCATGTTGAATACGCAATTGTTGAGCAGAATCACCGCTACTATTCGGCGTGCAGAAATTTCACGGACAGCAATTCGGAACTTGTGAGCGCGTTGTATGTCTATAATTCATTTCCGGTTTCGAATAACGAGTCTGCATATCAGCATCTTCTGAACTGCTGCGAAAAACTCGGAATGAATAAAAAGAATATAGAAGAATCGATTTGCCAGATGATTATCGTCGATTCGCTGATTCTAAATACTGACAGGCATTTCAATAATTTCGGTTTTCTTCGGAATCCTGAGACGCTCGAATGGAAAGGGCTTGCACCGATTTATGACTCGGGCACGTCGATGCTTCATAATATTTCCGTTCCTGTTCTGAAATTGAATGCTGATTATGAAATCCAGAATCTGAAATCAAAGCCGTTTTACAAGAGCTTCGCGGAGCAATTAAAAAAATTGCCGTGCCGTGATTATTTTTGCAAACTGAATTTTGACAAATTAAAGGGGATAGAAGATTTTTTCGGAAATATTCTGTCCAAAAATATAAATATTTCGCATGAACGCTCTGATATTCTTTGCGGCATTCTGAACGAGCAGATTAGAATCGTCGGCAACATTCTGAAATTCAACACAGTGCCTCATGGTCTTTTATCAAATTCAAAATAGTCTATAATAGAGACCTGTTCGATAAACCATCACACAAAAAACTGAATCAGGAGAAAAAAATGGGTTCAAAAATCGTTGTCAACAATTACGGTTCGTTCGATGTCGTGTTCACGCACGGTCAAGGCTCGACGATGTACGACGTGAACGGAAAGAAATACATCGACTTTCTTGCGGGAATCGCGGTCAACTCGCTCGGAACGAATTTCAAGCCGCTCGTGGAGGCTGTGCAGAAGCAGGCCGAGAAGGAAATCCACATCTGCAACTATTTTCTTAGCGACGTGGGAATCCAGTTCGCCGAGGAACTTCTGAAGGCGACCGGATTCGAGGGCATCTACTTCGGAAATTCGGGCGGAGAGGGCAACGAGGCGGCGATAAAGCTCGCGAGAAAGTACGGATACTTGAACGGCGGCGAGAAGAGGCGCGTCATCTACACGCTTGAGAATTCTTTCCACGGACGCACGATGGCGACTCTCACGGCGACCGGACAGGAGAAATTCCACCCGGCTTATTTCGCTCCGTATGTTGAGGGCTTCAAGACGATAAAGGCGAACGACTGGGACGCGATAAAGACTGCCTTCGACGACACGACCGCGGCTCTCTTGATTGAGTGCGTGCAGGGCGAGGGCGGAGTGAACATCGTTGACGCAGAGTGGGCGAAAGCAGCTGCCGATGCCGCAAGAAAAGCCGGCGCAATCGTCATGGCTGATGAAGTCCAGACCGGATTCGGACGCACAGGCTCCCTTCTCGCTTCCGATGAGCTTGGTTTCAAGCCGGAAGTCGTCTCGTTCGCGAAAGGCGTCGCCGGCGGTCTTCCGATGGGCGGAATCCTCTTCCGCGGCAAGGCGAACGACGTGTTCAAGGCCGGCGACCACCAGTCCACGTTCGCCGGAAACCCGCTCGCCTGCGCGGCCGGACTCGTCGTGCTCCACGAACTGCAGAAGCCGGGCTTCTTGGAGAGCGTGAAGGAGAAGGGCGACTATATCAGAAGCCAGATTGCTTCATGGAAAAACGTGAATGTCGGCGACGTTCGCGGCAAGGGACTTATGATTGGCGCGGACATCGTGAACGGAAAGAGCGCGCTCGAGCTTGAGAAGAAGCTTTTGGCAAACGGACTTTTGACTTCGACAGCTGGAAAGAACACCCTCAGAATTGTCCCTCCGCTCAACATCTCAAAAGAAGAAATCGACGAGGGACTTTCAATCCTGAAAAAGACATTGGAATCCCTGTAAAAAATCAAAAAATCTGAAAACAAACGGCAAGGCATGATTTTTCTGTCTTGCCGTTTTTATTTCATTTTCCCTTATAAATCAGAACATTGAAGCCTATAGGGAATTTGCAAAATGATTTTACAGAATGTCGATGTATTCACCTGAAAGTGCTTTGTTCATGCTTCGGACGGCGCAGAATTTTCCGCACATGGAGCACGCTTCCGAGTGGTCGTCCTCCGGCTTCCTGCTGTCACGGATTTTTTTTGCAGTTGTAGGGTCGAGTGCGCATTTGAATTGAGCGTCCCAGTCGAGCGCGTGTCTTGCGTCCGCCATCTTGTCGTCAATGTCGCGTGCGTGCGGGATTCCCTTTGCGATGTCCGCTGCGTGCGCCGCAATCTTCGACGCGATGATTCCCTGCTTCACGTCGTCAACGTTCGGAAGCGCGAGGTGCTCGGCCGGCGTGACGTAGCACAAAAATGCCGCGCCCGCACTTGCCGCCACAGCTCCTCCGATTGCGGCCGTGATGTGGTCGTAGCCAGGCGCGATGTCCGTAACGAGCGGTCCGAGAACGTAGAAAGGCGCACCTTTGCAAATCGTCTGCTGAACCTGCATATTCGCCGCAATCTGATTGAGCGGGACGTGACCTGGACCTTCAACCATCACCTGCACGTTGTGCTTCCACGCCCTGTCCGTAAGTTCTCCGAGACGCACGAGCTCTTCAATCTGGCAAACGTCTGTCGCGTCCGCCAGGCATCCCGGTCGGCACGCGTCTCCGAGCGACACTGTAACGTCGTATTTCTCGCAGATATCAAGAATCTCGTCGTAATATTCGTAGAAAGGATTCTCGTTCCCGGTCATCACCATCCATGCAAAGACGAGCGAGCCTCCGCGGCTTACGATGTTCATTTTCCGCCCGACCTTCCGAATCTGCTCGATTGTCTTTCTCGTTATTCCGCAGTGCAATGTCACAAAATCAACTCCGTCCTCTGCGTGGAGACGGACGACATCGACGAAATCTTTCGCTGTGAGCGTTGCAAGGTCGCGCTGGTAGTGGATCACGCTGTCGTAAACCGGCACCGTTCCAATCATCGCAGGGCATTCGCGCGTGAGTTTCTGCCTGAACGGCTGCGTGTTTCCGTGACTCGACAAATCCATTATCGCCTCCGCACCCATCTCAACCGCGCTCATCACTTTCTGCATCTCGATGTCGTAATCCTTGCAGTCCCGCGAAACTCCCAGGTTCACGTTGATTTTCGTCCTGAGCATCGATCCGATTCCCTCCGGATTGAGCGATTTGTGGTTCTTGTTGCACGGAATCGCGACTTTCCCTTCCGCCACAAGATTCATCAGAACTTTCTCGTCCATGAATTCCTTTTTCGCTACGATTTTCATCTCGTCCGTGATGATTCCCTTTCGCGCCGCATCCATCTGCGTCGTGTAATTCCTTTCGTCCATTTTATTGCTCCTGTTTTTTAATTTGTGAATTCTTGATTCGCGAAAATGAAGTTGTGCATAAGCGGCCCTGAGCCTTTCCCCAAGTCGAGCATCGCTTTTATCGTTTTTGTGACGTATTCTTTCGCGCGGAAAATGCTTTCTTCGAGACTGAATCCTTTTGCAAGGTTCGATGCGATTGCGGAAGAGAGAGTGCAGCCTGTTCCGTGCGTGTTCGGATTTTTTACGCGCTCTCCTCTGAACCATTCGGAAAATCCGTTTTTGCAGAAAAGGAAATCGTCCGCGCTGCCTGTTTTGTGTCCGCCTTTCAGAAGAACCGAGCAGCCGAATTGAATCGCGATTTCCTTTGCCGATTTTTCCATTTCCGTTTCCGAGTCGATTTTTTTTGAGAGAATGAATTCCGCTTCCGGGATATTTGGTGTGATGAGAGTTGAAAGCGGGAAAAGTTCTTGTTGAATTTTTAATATCGCGTTGTCGGATATCAGTTTCGTTCCGCTTGTCGAAATCATCACTGGGTCAAGAACGATATTCTGAAATTTGAATTTTATGATTGAATTTTTGACTGATTCTGCTTGCGTCTCTGTGGGAATCATTCCGATTTTTACTGCATCGGGAAAAATGTCCGTTGCGACCGCCTCGATTTGCTTTTCGAGGTTCTGCGTTTCCGTGACTTGAACTGCAAAAACTCCGGTCGTGTTCTGCGCCGTCAATGCTGTGATTGCGCTCATTGCATAAACGCCGTTCGCCGTCATCGTCTTGATGTCCGCCTGTATTCCGGCACCGCCCGAACTGTCGCTTCCTGCAATCGTCAATGCAGTTTTCATCTGTAATTCCTCCGTTGGCATTATCCAAATCAGGTGCGGTCGAGGACGAGTCAGTCCCCCTCTCAGCCAGCTTTCCGCCAGCTCCCGAAAAAAAAGTGTAGAGCAAAACGATATTCGAAAAGAAAAGAATTTGCAACAATGTTTTTGCTATTCCTTATATCGGAGCAAAAACTGCAAAAAAATTGGCGGAAGCATTGGACTGCGAAATCAGCGATTTTTTTCACGCATTTGACAAAAAACAAAAAAAACAATAGATTCCAATTCATTCACGGAGGTACTTCTGGTTTTGCCGGAGGTTGAGAAATACTCTTTGAACCTGTCAGTTAATACTGTCGTAGGGAGCTGAATGAAAAACGAAAATCCTAATGGAAAATCATAAGCTCACCTTTCTGGTGGGCTTTTTTATTTTAAATTGCAAAAATGGAGAAGAAAAATGACGGAATCTGAAATCAAGTCGAAAGTCGAAAAGGCAGTTGCGGATGCGAGGGCGAAAAAGCCGCTTGCGCCTTCCGTGACGAACACGGTGACTGTGAACCTCGTCGCAAACGCCCAGCTTGCGGTCGGAGGAAGTGCCGCGATGGTCTACCTTCCTGACGAATGTGAATGCATCGCAAAAATCGGAGGCGCAGTTTACCTGAACACAGGGACGCTTCTGCCTGTGTACGAGGAATCTGTTCCGCGACTTGCACGCGCTCTGAAAGAAAATGCAAAGCCGTGGGTGCTCGACCCTGTGGGGCTTGGAATCGGAGGACTTCGAACCAAGCTTTTGTCGGCACTCAAAGATTTTCCTCCGACAATTGTCCGCGCAAATGCTTCTGAAGTGATTGCGCTTGCAAAATTGTGGGGCGTAATCGAGTCCGATTCTTCTGGTCCAAAAGGCGTCGATTCCGTCGATTCAGTTTCTGATGCCGAGAATGCGGCGGAATTGCTCGCGACGTTCATTCATGGCGCGGTCGCAGTTTCCGGCGAAGTCGATTTTGTCACCGACGGGAAAATCTCAGTCCGCTCCGAAGGCGGCTCGCATTTCTTCGAGAAAATCACCGGAGCCGGCTGTTCCCTGGGCGGAGTTTGCGCGGTCTACGCCGCCGTCACAGACCCGTTCACCGCCGCACTGACCGCCACCCAAATCTACAACCACGCAGGCAAAAAAGCCGAACAGACTTGCCACGGTCCTGCGACCTTCCAGGTGAATTTCTTAGACGAACTTTATTCAGCTTCACCTTCCGATATATCTGCAAATAAATTCGAAATAGTAAATTGAATGTCGAGTTAATGCATAGTGTAGTTGCAGAAACAAGCTCCCAGCGAGAACCCACCCTCAAAAACGGCAGTACCGCTACGCGGTGGCGTTAACATCGTTTGCGATGTTTAGTGTTTTTGAGGGTGGAACCTCGCTTCCGCATGTTTCTGCAACTGAATTGTAAAACTCGACATTCAATTTGTAATTTTTAGGAGGAAAATATGAATACGCTTGTTGCGGTCGCGATTGCGCCGTTTGGTGTTGGGGACGAGCTTTCGGATAAGGTTGCGGAAGTCGTCAAGGTTATAAGAAATTCGGGGCTGAAGAATAAAACTTATTCGATGTTCACGGAGATTGAAGGGGAGTGGGACGAAGTTATGCGCGTCGTGAAGGATGCGACGTTCGTTCTTGCAAAGAAGGGAATCAGGACGGAGGTGATAATGAAGATGGATATCCGGCCGGGGTACGAGAACATGATGAGCGAGAAGCTTGAGCGTCTTGAGGAGAAAATGTGATGTACAACAGAAAAAATCTTGACGTGGGCGCATATCTTGTTGTTGGGCCTGAGAACACGAACGGAAGGGCTGTCGAAGAAATCGTCGGGGATGCTGTCCGCGCCGGTTTTACAATCGTCCAGATTCGCTCGAAAGTTGCAGGTGCGCTTGAGATGATTGAGCTTTGCAGGAAAGCCGCGGATAAAATTGCGAATCTTGGAAAGTCGGATTCAGTTTCGCTTGTCGTTGACGACAGGCTCGATGTCGTTCTTGCGGCAAGGGAGCGCGGAATCAAAGTTGACGGAATCCACGTCGGGCAGAGCGACATTCCGGTCGATGTTTGCAGGAAGTATCTTGGCGAAGATTCGATTGTCGGGCTTTCTGCTTTGACTAGCGAGCTTATCGAGTATGTGAAGAATTTCGATTCTGCGAAAATTGATTATTTCGGGGCTGGACCTTTGCATGAAACTATGTCGAAGGACGACTGCCAGAGAAACGCTGACGGAAAAGTCATAACGATTCTGGATGAAATTTCAGAGCTTGCAAAATCAAGCCCGGTTCCTGTCGTCGTTGGCGGCGGCGTGAAAGCTTGTGACATTCCGCTTCTCAAAAAATCGGGCGTTGACGGCTTTTTCGTGATTTCGGCAGTCGCAGGCGCGGAAAATCCGTACGACGAGGCGAAAAAACTTGTGGACGCTTGGAAAAATCAATAGAAACTGCTCGGAAACTTCAGTTTATGAAAAGGGAAACTGTGATATAATCAATATGTGTATTACTTTATTGTGAATGTCCACGGAGGAAGCGGAAAATCGTTCATCCTCTGGAACAAAATCAAAAAGATTCTCAAAAAGCGCAACGTTGAATTCGAGAATTTCGTTCCTCAGCGCGTCGGTCATGCTGCCGAGCTTGCAAAAAAAATTGCAGACATCGACGAGCGCGACAAGAAAATCGTCATTCTTGGCGGCGACGGCACGCTGAACGAAGTTCTGAACGGAATCCCCGAGGAGAAATTTTCAAGCATAAAGCTCGGCCTCATTCCGTCTGGGTCCGGCAACGACTTCTCGCGCGGCATGAATCTTCCGCGGCACAACTACAAAAAGGCACTCGATTTGATTCTGAACTCAAAAGGCGACAGAAAAATCGACCTCGGAATCATAAAATCGGACGATGAGGGCGCGCTTTTCAAAAAAAAGATTTTCGCTATAAGTTCAGGATTCGGCTTGAATGCGGTAATCGGAACGTCGGTGAACAAATCGAAAATCAAGGTGATTCTGAACAAGCTGAATCTTGGAAATTTGAGCTATGCGATTCTGACCGTCATCGCGCTTTTCTCGCTCAGGACGCGGAACATAAAAATCAGGTTCGACGGCGGGGAAACGACCGAATACAAGAATGTCGTCTTTGTTGCGGCGATGAACGGCTATGCGGAAGGCGGCGGAATCCCGATGACACCAGACGCGAAAATCGACGACGGAAAACTTTCTGTCTGCATTGTCTGCTCAAAAAGCAAGCTCAAGACGTTCTTGATGTTTCCGCTTTTGTGCATCGGAAAGCACAATGTCTTCAAGTCGGTCTTCATCCGCGACTTTGAAAAAATGGAGATTGAATCCGAGTCGCCTAGCATTTCGCACACGGACGGCGAGCTTTTCGGCAACCTGTCAAAAGCCGAATATACCGTCTGGAAAAATGCAGTGACGATGCTCGTCTAGACGTGTTTTTAGACGTTCTTCGTGTAGCGGCATTTCGGGAAATTCGAGCAGCCGAGGAAAAAGCCGCGCCTGCCGTTTCTGAGAATCAGTTTGCCTGTGCATCTCGGGCATTTTCCGTATCCTGAAAATTCTTTCTTGTTGATAATCGATTTTTCGATGTTCTTGACGTGTTTCTTCGCGTGCTTTTCGGAATCGAGCCTGAGTTTTTCTATGAGAATGCAGAATTTTTCGACCTGCGTTTCCGACAAAAGTTTTTCTTTCTGTTTTGTGATTTTTGCAATCAGATGGTTGAAATTCACGGCGGTCGCTGTGCGTGATTTCAGCCGGATGAGCGAAACGTCGAGCTTGCTGATGTCTGCCTCGTCGGAAAATGCGATTATCGGAACGTATACATTGTCGGATTTTATGCGCGTGTTCATCTTGAGCGCGGCAACGTGCGCTTTGTTTTGGCGAATCGGGTTGTAAAATTCTTTTATCGTTCCGCGCCATGACTTTTTCCACGTCTTGTCTTTTTCGCGCCCGTAGATTTCGCCCTTGTAATTCTTTGTCTCGATGACGAAAATTCCGTACACAGAAACGACAACGTGGTCAATCTGCACTGTAGAGGTCGATCCGTAGAGCATAACGTCGTTGTAAATTCTGTATTCTTCCGGGAGCTTTGCGAGGATTTTTCCGACTTCGTGCTCTCCCTGTTTTCCGAATGAATCCCTCTGTTCCTCGTTTTCGATTTCAGCCCTTGATTTTCCGAAAATCTTCTTGATTGCGAATACTGATCCAACAACGACGAGAAATGCAACAATCAGAATCGGAATAAAAACAAAACTCATTTTTAAATCCCTTTTTTAATCCGATATGGAACTTCAGGAAAAATCCCGAAGTTCCGCATCGTTTAGTTTGATTTATATTGACCGAGAATTTCCGTGATGAGCGGAATCAGCTGCTTTTTGCGGCTTATAACGTCTTTCAGATAGAACACGTTCTCGTCTTTCTTCGGCAGATTCACGAACGGCATGAATTTTGCATCCCCCGCGATGAGCATCACCGAGCTGAGCTTTGTGATGTCCGTCACCAGAAGCAGACTGAAAAGTCCGCCGTGGCTTCGCCTTGTGATTTCAAGTTCGTCCAGAAATTCCTTTTTGCGAGAAAGAATTTCCGCGGTGTCCTCGACTTCAATCTGGCTTGCGGTGTAAGTGATTTTTCCGTTGTCGAACTGCTCCGAATATTCTTTCATGTCCTGACTCAGAACTTCCGAAACGCTTCTTGATCCGATGTGGCTTCCCGCCGCGATGATGTCCATTCCGAGTTTCTGGATGTCCAAATCAGTTATCGAAGAAAGATATTCCGCGACTTCCCTGTCAACGTCGGTCGTCGTGGCTGACTGCAAAATCAGAGTGTCGCTCAAAATTCCGCAGAGCATAATCTGCGCCATCTCAACCGGAATTGAAATTTTCTTTTCCCTGTACATGTTCGCGACTTGCGTTGCGGTCGAGCCGACTGGCCTGTTTATGAACGTAATCGGATATTTTGTCGGAATCGTCCCGATTTTGTGGTGGTCGATGATTTCCCGAATCCTGTAGTTCTCGATTCCGTCAACAGCCTGCGTCAGTTCATTGTGGTCAACAAGGGAAACCTGGACGTTCGGTTCGTGCAGAAGGTCGTTCTCCGAGATGATTCCGATGAGCTTGTCGTCGTCGTCAACAACCGGAAGCGAATGGCTCGGGCTTGAATGCAGGAGCGACTTGATTTTTTTCACCGTGTCCATTTTTCTGACCGGCGTAACCGATGAGTCCGACATAACGGAAACCGGCGACGAATAAGACATGAGCATTGCTGTGGAAGCTGTGTCGAACGAGCTTACGAGAATCGAAATTCCGTTTTTCTTTGCTTTTTCGATGATTTCTTTTTTCGGAAGCCTTGCGCCGCTTAATACAAGTGCGCGGATTTTCTTTTCCATGCAGAATTCGTGCAAATCTTCCCTGTCGCCTGTCAAAACGATGAGCTTTTCGCAAAGGTGCGCCTCGACAGTCTTCTTGAACGACTCGAAGCTTGCCGCACCTACGATTATCGTGAATTTCTGAATCTCGTCTCCGTCAACGACATTTATTGGCTGCGCGTTTATCGTCTTTATGATGTGGCTCAGGCTCGTGGAGACGTTGAGGTGATGCTCCGGGTTCAGAATCGAAAGCACGTTGTGCGCAAAGACATTGTAATGAAGAAGCGATTTGTATTTTCCTTCAGAATCGACGACCGGAAGAACGTGGTTGCCGAGTTTCTGCATGAGGCTTGCCGCATTCCAGAGCGGCTCGTTCTCGTTCACCGTGGCAGCCTTTTCGATGTCTGTCATGTAATATGCCGCTTTCGGCGCGAGGTCAGGAATGTATTCAGGCGGATTTAAGTTGAACCTTTTGAAAATGTATTCAGTCTGCGGAGAAAGCTTTCCGGCACGCGCCGCAACATATTCTTTCTCGCCAAGAAGATTTTTTAGTTTCGCAAAAGCCGCCGCCGAAACAACGGAATCAGTATCAGGATTTTTGTGTCCAAAAACATAAGTCGTATTTTTCATACGTCCATTTTAACACGGTAACTAGATAAAAAAATAGTATTTAGGTCGAATATCAAGATAGTGCAAATTGATATTCGACCGTTATTTCAGAATGTCAATTATTTATAAATCTCCAGCGTCGGGTATTTCTTGAAGAATTCCTTCGTCATTCTCGCCGTAAGCCCACTAAGCGCGATAAGTGACACGCAGTTCGGAATCGCCATGAGCGCGTTCGTGATGTCCGCGATTGTCCATACTTCGCTGACGGTGAGATATGGGCCGATGAAAACTGCGACGATGTAGAGAATCCTGTAAAGCATGACGAGCTTCATCTTTCCGTTCGTGAGGTATTCAAGACAGCGTTCTGAATAGTAGTCCCAGCCGAGAATCGTCGTGAACGCGAAGAAGATGAGACAAATCATCAGGAGGAACTGGACTGAGTGACCGTCGCCGCCAAGAACTCTCGTGAATGCGCCTGACGTTATCGCAACGCCCTTGAGGTCGCCGACACCGTTTCCGTCGCCGATGTAGAATGCGATTACGATAGCAAGACCAGTCATCGTACAGATGATGATTGTGTCGATGAAAGTTCCGAGCATCGATACAAGACCCTGTTCTACAGGCTCATCGACTTTCGCGGATGCGGCCGCGATTGGTGCAGAACCGAGACCTGCCTCGTTCGAGAAGATTCCTCTTGCGACACCTTTCTGCATTGCCCCAATCATCTGCGAAAGGACGAATCCGAGTGCACCGCCGGCAGCTGCCTTTACGCCGAATGCTGATTTGAAGATTACGGTGAATGCTTCCGGGAGCTTCGTGGCGTTCATGAGGACGACCGAAAGACCGAGGAAGACGTAGATTACAGCCATTGCAGGAACGATGAATTCAGCTACTTTCGAGATTCTCTTGAGACCGCCGATAATGACGAGCGCGACAGCAAGCGCGACAAGGAAGCCTGAAATCACTGTGTGCCATGAATATGAATTTGTGCCGATTGAGAATGCGATGTGGCCGTTGCCAGGGTTCATCGCGTCGTTGACGGCCGATGTGATTCCGTTGACCTGCGTAATCGTTCCGATTCCCAAAACGCCTGACATTACGCCGAACACCGCGAAGAGAACTGCAAGCCACTTCCAGTTCTTTCCGAGCCCTTTCTCAATCGTGTAGAACGGGCCTCCGAGAATGTGACCGTCAGCTTTCGTCTCCCTGAAATGCACTGAAAGCATACATTCCGCATATTTAGTCGCGATTCCGAGAAATGCCGCGAACCACATCCAGAACAATGCGCCAGGGCCTCCCGTAGAAATTGCAGTTGCCACACCGACGATGTTTCCTGTTCCGATTGTCGCGGAAAGGGCAGTGCAGAGCGCGCCGAAGCTTGAGACTTCGCCTTTTCCCTCGGCAGATTCCTTGAAAATCGACCTGAATGCGCGCCCAAGATACCTGAACTGCATCCCCTTCGTCCTGATTGTCAGGATGAGACCAGTTGCCAGAATCAGAACGATTGTCGGGATTCCCCAGACAATTTCGTCCATCTTCTCAAGAATTGCGTCAAACATTTCCATAATGTTTCTCCAAAATTTAAATAAAAAAAGCCGAAATCCCCGCAGATTTACGCATCGTCGCGTTGATTTCAGCAATCGGAAAGAAGAATACCAAAAATCCAGTTTTTTTCAAAGAGTCAAAAGGTGAACTCTCGCGCTTTTTTTTATATTGATGAACAAAAGTGAAATTGGTGAACGAAAGTGAACGGGCTGCATATTCGACCTAAATCCTTTTTTGCGGTAGAATTCGAACCATGAAAAAAGGTCTTGTTTTGGAGGGCGGTGCGCTCCGTGTAATTTTCTCATGCGGAGTCCTCGATGTTTTGATGGAGAACGGAATCGACTTTGACGGAATGATGACGGTCTCCGCAGGCGCGTGCTTCGGATGCAACTTCAAGTCGCGCCAGGTCGGAAGGGCAGTGCGGTTCAACATGAAATACGCGTCGGACAAACGCTACTGCTCGTGGCGGTCGTTTCTGAAAACGGGGAATCTTTTCAACGCCGAATTCGCGTACCACACGATTCCCGAAAAGCTCGACATATTCGATTTCGATATGTTCAGGAAAAATCCGATTGAATTTTACATTGCCGCAACGAACATCCGCACCGGAAAAGCCGAGTTCAAAAAATTCGACGAATGTGACGAGAGGTGCCTTGAATTCATACGCGCGTCCGCAGCGATGCCGCTCGTCCAGCGCATTGTGGATTTTGACGGCGAGAAATATCTTGACGGGGGGATTGCAGATTCAATTCCGCTCAAAAAGTTCGAGGAGCTTGGGTTCGAAAAGAATCTCGTCATACTCACGCAGCCGAAAGATTTCGTGAAAAAGCCGAATCCGCTTCTTCCGCTGATTCGCCTCCGCTACAGGAAATATCCGAATCTGATTCAGACAGTGAAAAACCGGCATCTCGTGTACAACGACGAGACGAAATACGTTTTCGACAGGGCAAAGCAGAACGCCTGCTTCGTGATTTGCCCGAGCGAAAACCTCGGAATCTCCCGCGCGGAGAAAAATCCCGACGAACTGAAGCGAATCTACGAAATGGGCAGAAAAATCTGCATGAAAAACCTCCCCGAAATAAAAAAATTCTTTCTAATTTGAATTGTTTTAATTATATTGATTACGAAATTTTATAAAGTCGAAAAATGCTGGAAACAAGCGTAGGCGAGGTTCCGATGCCAAAGACACTCAGCCACCGCGAAGCGGTACTGCCGTCTTTGGCATCGGGTTCTCGCCGAGAGCTTGTTTCCATTATTTGACTTAATAAAAAAAATTAGGAGATGCAAATGAAAAAGTACGGAAAAACTATTCTTGCAGTTGTGATCGCAATTCTTGTCGTCGGCGTTGTTGCCTCTGCAATCGATGTTGTCGAGCCGAATGAGCGCGGCGTTATGGTAACTCTCGGAGAGGTCACGGGCGGAGTTCTTGAGCCTGGAATGCACTTCCATGCGCCATTGATAAGCCGAATCCAGAAGTATTCGATTGTTCCGAAAGGAATGAACGCCACTTTTTCTGTCGGAAAGGACGGCGCGATAACGAAGGACATGCAGACTGTCGGCTCTCAGGTCACGGTCTTCTACCGCTATGATTCAGACAAAATCATGGATGCCGTGACGAAATACAACGAGTCGATTCTTGAGAACGCGATTACGAGAAGCCTTGTGTCATGCGTGAAGGAATCTGTCGGAAAGTATTCGATTTACGAACTTGTCGAGAATCAGGACAAAATCACGTCGGACGTTTCCGCAAATCTTGCGGCAAGGCTTTCTGCATATCCGATTGAGGTCACTCAGCTTACGATTTCGAACTGGGACTGGAGCGACGACTTCGACAAGAACATCAAGGAGACGATGAACAGGACGCAGCAGGTTCGTCAGGCAGAGCAGGATTTGAAACTCGCGGAAACGAATGCGCAGAAGCAGGTCGCGGAAGCTGAGGCTGCGAAGAAGGCTGCCGAGCAGAACGCGGAAGCTGATTTGATAAAGGCGCAGAAAGCCGCGGAAGCAAAGCAGGTCGAGGCTGACGCAATCGCATATTACAACGCGAAAGTCGCGCAGAATCAGGCATTGGAAATCAGGCTCAAGGAGCTTGAGATTCAGCTTGAGAGGGCGAAGAGATGGGACGGAAGGGAAGTCCCGGAGTACGTTCCTCTTACGGCTGCAGGCGGAATCGTCACGTTGCCTGGAAAATCAAACTAAAATCAGAATTTTGGGATTCTGAATCAAGTTCAGAATGACAAATTTTGTTTACCATGAAATGCAATCCGATGTCTAACAATGGGTTGCATTTTTTTTCCGTTCAGTCCGCAACTTCAAGTGTCAAATGTTTGACTTATTTTCTAAAAATTTGATGTACGAAAAACTCAACTGTCTGTAAAAATTGAAGCATGAACAGACAGAAGAGAAAATCAATCAAAGGCAGTTTCATGTTGCTCATCGGAATCGGAATGCTCCTGATTTCGATTGTTATGACGCTCATCATCGGAAGGACGGTGTTTCGGACGAACAGCGAGCAGGCTGAAAAGCTGATTGCCGCGCTCACCGAGAAAAAGGCGAATGCCGTGGAAAAAGAGCTGATTTCGAACATCGCATACGTCGAGGCGGTTGCCGGTATGCTCGGCGGCTCGTGGGCGATTCCCGACAAGGACAGGCGTTCTGCGTGCGAGCAGGCGGTGCGCTCAATGGTCAACACCACGACGGTGAAATCTGTCTGGGCAATCTGGCTTCCGACGCACTTCGACAGGCGTGACGAGCTTGACAAAGACCCGGAACTCAATCCGACCGGTCAGTTTCGAATCCACTATATTCACGATATAGGCGGCAGAATAAAGAATGACAGCATAGAAGTTCTGAATGACACACCGCTTGAGAAAATCGTCAACAATCCTGCAACGATAACGAATCCTTCTCTCGTCACAATTGACGGCGAGCAGGTGCTTTCCGCGCGTGCCTACTGCCGGATTGCGAATTCGCTTTTCCAGTACATGGGAATCGCCGGAATTGACATTCAGCTTGACGGAATGACCGATACACTTGACGGCTCTTCGATTTTCGAGAGCACGACGACACAGCTTGTGAAATCTTCTGGCGTTGTCATGGGTTCAACAGACGGCTCGAAACCGGGCGAGCAGAGCAGATTGTTCTCGAATCTCGGCATAAATCCTGAAATGTTCGGCGACAAAAGCTCTGTTTCGCTTTTCACGAAAGACGATGGCGGTCAGTTGTTCACGGTCGTCGCAAAAATCACTCCCGACCGTTCGGGCGAGCAGTGGTATCTCATTTCTCGGACGAAAAAATCAGTTCTGTACAAAGATGCGGTTTATGCCCTCCGCGTAATAATCCTCGCGTTCATAATTCAGATTCTCGTCGTAATTGTTTTGACTTACATCATCGTCACGAAGCTCACAAAACCTCTGAGGGAAAGCGAAAAGGCTCTCAGAAATATCAGCGAGGGAGACGGAGATTTGACAGTCAGGCTTGAGGTTTCGGAGAACAACGAAATCGGTGCGATGTGCGAGAGCTTCAACAAGACGATGGAAAAACTCGGTTCGTCGATTCTCAGCGTGAAAAGCGCGAGCGACAGAATCGAAAAACTCGGAACGGAACTTGGCGGTTCAATGGAAGAGACTGCGGGTGCCGTGAGCGACATCACCGAGCGCATAAAGTCCGTCCAGCACCAGATGAGTAAGCACGCGTCCGGCGTTGACGAGACTCGGGAAGTCGTGGGCGAAATCGTCAGGAATATCAGGACGCTCAGCGAAAATATCGACACGCAGGCGGAAAGCGTGAGCCAGTCGTCAAATTCAATCGAGGAGATGACGGCGAATATCAATTCAGTCTCGCAGATTCTCAAGAAGAATCGTGACTCCATGAACGATCTTGAAAAAGCTTCCGAGGACGGTCTTTCGGTCGTCAACAAAACTGTCGCGCTTTCCGAGGACATTCAGGAAAAATCGAAAAGCCTTTCGGAAGCGTCCGCCGTCATAAAAAATATCGCGAGCCAGACGAACATGCTTGCGATGAATGCGGCGATAGAAGCAGCACACGCAGGCGAGAGCGGCAAGGGATTTAGCGTGGTCGCCGATGAAATCAGGAAGCTTGCGGAGGAATCTTCGTCGCAAGGCTCGATGATTCAGCACGCGCTCAAGGAAGTTTACAATGCGATAAACGAAGTTTCGGACTCGAACCGCACTGTCCAGACACAGTTTGCAAAGATATTCGAGCTTACGAAAACTGTCGGCGAGCAGGAGCGCGTGATTGACGATGCGATGGCGGAGCAGAACGAGGGCGGAGTTCAGATTCTTGAGGCGATTAAGAATATCAATTCGATAACGACGGAAGTGAAGGGCGGCGCGAACAGGATGCTCGAAGGAAGCAACCGCGTTTCCGAGGAGATGGACAAGCTTTCTAGGATGGCGGATAAAGTCAGCGCGAGCATGACCGACATGACCGAGAAAGCAGGCACGATTTCGTCCGCATCGGAAAAGGCGTATGCGAATATGAATGTCAGCGTTCAGGCGATACACGGCCTGAAATCCGAGATGAACAAATTCAAATGCTAGAAGACAGCGTGTGAGGCAAGGAGAAAATGATTATGAAAAAAACAATTGCGTTTGTTTTGTCCGCATTTTTGTTCGCGGCACTTTGCTTGCAGCCCGTCTGCGCTTTGCCGTCGGTTCTCGGCGATTTGCAGGAAGTTCCGGAAGGTCAAATCGTAAAAGTCGATGATTTTGAGAAAGGCAATTACTGGATATGGGCGGCTTTTGACTGGGAGCAGTACGGGCCTGCCAAAATTTCGACAGCCGCGCGCGTGTCCAGTCTATGGGCTTCTCAGGGGAAATGCTCGCTTGAGTGCCGTTTCATTCCGTCGTACAAGGATTCCGACAAGGACGGAACATATTACATGGACTACAGGTGGAATTTCTCAGGCGGCCGCTATCTTGTCATGGACATATTCAATCCCGAGAAATATTCGTTCGATTTTGCCGTCGTTCTTCAGACAACTGAAAACTGGGAATGGAAAGAACTTACGATTGTGCGCGTCGAGCCTGGAAAACACACGGTCGTGCTTTCACTCGACAAAGCTGGCGACACGCTTTCACTCGTGCAGCGCATAAACGTCTGCTACAGGGAACTGACTCCGATGGAAGGCAAATTCTACGTCGATGACATCCGCATCGTGAAATAGCAGTTTTTGCAAAGTGGTGATTGAGCGAAGTATGGTGGTTGAGTGGAGTGTGGTGGTTGAGCGGAGTCGAAACCCAAGTCCTGTCATTTCGACTCCGCTCAATGACCTCGACTTCGCCCAATGACCGCAACCATTGTTTTTTAGACCGTGAAACTGTCCACTTGCTCGCCGATGTCGCTGATTGACTTCTTCATAAGGCTTGCAATGTCGCTTAGTCCGTTTCCTGCGTGCGCCGCCTCGATTGCCGCGTTCATCGCAAGAAGGTTCGTCTGTTCCGCAATCGCTGAAATCGCCACGTTCGCTTCCTCAAGCATCTGCGACTGGCTTTCGATTTCGTTTATGCGCTCGTTCACGGTCTTCTGCTTTCCGAATCCGATGCATTTTTCTTGTTCATGCGTTTTTGTTTTCTCTCCCCAACAGCCCGTCGATGATGTTTTTACCGCTTTCCACCGCGCTGTCAACTGCGCTTTTTGCGATGTCCGCAGCGTCGGAGAGGTTTGCCATCACGTCGTACTGAATGTTTTTGCTTTCGACTGTCGCAAGTTCGTTCAACTCCTCTTTTTTCTCCTGAATCAGCTCCTTTGCGGAATTCGCCTGAACTTTTAAGAGCTGCGTCATCAGTTCGATTAGGATTTTCCGCTGCTCCTCGTTCTTCATCAGCTCAATCGTGCCTTTTGCCATTGCGATGTTGCTTTTTATGAAGTTCTCGCTGCCTTCCACGATGATTTTCCCGATGTTGGAGATTGTGTCCGCGGATTTCCTGACGAAAGTTTTGTCCTTCGATTTTGCGCCGTCGATTGCGGATGACAAATCAACCTGAACGTCGCCAATCATTGCCGAGAGCGTGTCCTTGCTTGAGCATTCGAGAATCGAGAATACCGCGTCGATGAATTGCGCCCGTTTCTCGTCGCCCGGAAGATTTTCGTACCATTCGTTGAACGAGCGGTAAAGATAATTGCTCAATTCAGAAAGCTGCTTTTCCTTTTTCGGATATTTGCCCTGAATCCGCCATGTTGCAAGGTCGTGCTGCAGTATTAGTGCCGCCGAGCTTTTTACAACGTTGTAGCCTTCTGGATAATGATAGAAAAGCATTCCGACGATTGACTGGTGCGGATACCACGAGACGAGCCTGTTTTTCATGCGTAGCATCTCAGGCGAATTTAGGATTTCTGTTGAGAATCCCGGCCCGTCAAGGTTGTAAAGCTTTTCGATTTTGTTCTGCCGCTCCTCGCTCACGAACGCGCAGGCGTACATCGCGATGTTTCCGCCTTTCGAGTGCCCTGCCACAAAAATCCGCTTGCCCTCGAAAAAGTCTATTGCCTTTGAAAGATAATCGCGCGCTTCGATTTGTGACGGAATCGCCTCCGATTTTGCAAGGTTGCAGTCCTCTTTCCAGCCGCGGATTGAGTCGTCAGTGCCCCTGTAGACGACGCAGACCGTGTCCTCGTCCAGAATGTATGTCATCGCGGCGAACTGCTCAGGATTTTCAGGATTCTTGTCGTTTTCCATTTTGCTGATGAATCCCGTGATTTCCACATTCTGAAAACGCTCCGTTTTTGCGGCGTCCAAAAAAAGCTCCGGGATTTTTTTGTTCATCAGTCCAACGTCCATGTACTCGTGCTTTTTTTCGACCGAAGTGAGGATTTTTTTTCTCAGCGCACTGAATTTGTACCGTGTCGAAAAATCGATTTTTTCCATATCGTCAGTCGCGCTTTCCATCATCCTGTCGAACCGGACATATCCGCATTGGCAGAAAATAACTGCGTCCGTGTCAGCAAACGCATCGTTTTTAAATGTCAAATCCCCCCTGACTTCCAAATATTGCGAAATCGAAAAATCCATACACTCCTCCAAACCTTCTATATTTCTCGTTCTCCACTGTCAATTTTCAGCTTTCACTTTTTAACTCTCACTTTGCACCTTTCACCTTTCCGCTCTCCACTTTCCACGTTCAGCTTTCAACTTTCAGCTTTCAACTTTCATAAAGTTCTGCAGCAGTTTGTTGAATTTCCTTACGGCGAAGTCGCCCGTTATCCTGTGTTTGCGTTCGGATTTCTCGGCGTTTTTGATTCTGATTTTTTCCTTCACTTTCTCAATTTTCTCTTTGCCGTCCGAAAAATAGAAATCCAGATTCTCTTTCGTAACCGAATATCCGTCCTCAATCATGCTTTCGATTTTTTTCTGCTCGAAGCAGATTGAATCCCTTACGACCGAATCGTTCGTGAACGAAATCTTTATGATTTTCGAATCGAACTTTTCGTTTTCGAAAATGATGTTCGTGTCCTCAAAATAAAGGCAGATTATCAAGTCGAGGTCGAGTTCCGAAAGCGGCCTTACAGGAATGTTGTCTACCATCGCTCCGTCAAAAAGATGCTTGCCGTTCAGTTCCACCGCCTTGTTCGCAACAGGAAGGGCCACGCTCGCCTGCAAGAATTTCTGGTAGTAAGATTCCGGTTCCTTCGAAAAATCCACATATTTCAGCTCGTGCTCGTCGGAGTTAAAAATCGTGACGAAAAAGGGCTTTGCGATTTTCTTGTTCTTTGCGGAAAGTTTTCTGATTGATTCCTGCAAATATTCGCCTTTCAGAACCGAAGTGATGAAGATTTTCTTTTTTCCGCCCATCATGTTTTTCCAAAGCGAAATTCCGTTGTCAACGCAGTCCGTCTCGAACACGAATGCGTTTATTACACCAATTGAAGATGAGCTTATCGCCTTGATTTCGTCTTCATAAAAAAATTCTTTTATCGCCTTGAGCGCACCCATCTGATACGCGCCCTTCGCCATTCCGCCCGAAAGAACCAATCCTATTTTCAGCATTTATCCATTCTAAAATAACAAAACACCATTAGCAAACAAAAAAATGCCGTATCAGATTTGGATAACCTAATACGGCATTTTGGAATCCTTAAGAGATTCGCTTACTTCATCAGCTCGCTGTATTTCTTTGCGAGTCGTGCAGATTTCTTTGCCGCAAGTCCGCAGTAGTTTGCAGGATTCTCGAAGAATGTCTCGGCATTGTCGATTCCGAGCTTCTTGAGCTGCGCCGTGATGTCGCTGAATTCTTTCTCGTGCGTCTTGAGAACTTCGAAGAATGTTTTTCCTGACTTCTCTGCCTCAAGCGTGATTTTTCTGATGACTTCGTGTCCGTCGTTGTAGCCTGCTTCTCCAAGAAGAATGTAAGCTGGCTCGGCAAGGACTCCGCCCTTGACTTTTCCGCCTGCGCCCTGCAAGTTGCGTGCCATTCCTTCTTTGTCAGCCTGCAATCCTTTCACGACAGAATTCATTCTCGCGACTGCCATCGTGAATCCCGAAACGTAATCCGAGATGAATCTCTGGCTTGCGGAGTTCGTAAGGTCGCGCTGATGCTCCGAAATCTGATCCATGTAGAATGTCATGACTCTCGGGCACATCGCTTTCCAGAGCGACTTGACGTGCTCGCTGTTCCACGGGTTTCTTTTCTGCGGCATTGTCGATGAGCCTACCTGCGTTGCCGAGAAGTACTCGAACACTTCGCCGATTTCGCTTCTCTGAAGGTTTCGAAGGTCGTCCGCAAGGTTCGCGATGATTCCGAATGCAACGTTCATCTCAAGGAGGAGGCGGAGGACGTGCTCAGGCTCGACGAGCTGGTTTGAATATTCGCTTGGCTTGAGTCCGAGGAATTCAGTGTAGATTCTTTCAAGCTCCTCCGGGTCTTTCACAATCATCGATGGCCCGTTGTAAGAGCCGACAGGGCCTGCGAGCTTTCCTACCAAGTCGTTCGAAAGCTCCTCGATGCGGAGGATTGATTTTCCGAGACGAGCGACGAATTCCGCGATGCTCCATCCGAATGTTATCGGAACTGCGTGCTGGCCGTGCGTGCGTCCGACCTGCGGTGTTGCAGATTCGCGTTCAGCGATTTCGCACAGGTATTTTTCGAGCTGCTTGAGCTCCGGCAAGACAACATTTTTGGTCACGTCACGCATCCTGCATGAAAGGGCAGTGTCCAAAATATCAACAGAAGTCGCGCCGAGGTGGATGAGAGGCCCGATTTCGTCGTTGACTTTCGTCTTCATCACGTTGACGAGGGCGCGGATGTTGTGCTTCGTCTTCTCTTCCTCTGCGTAAACTTCCTCCGGGTCGATTGCTGCTGCAACTTCGTCCAGTTTCTTTGCGAGTTCGTCCGTGAGCTGTCCCCTGACTTTGAGGTGTGCCTTGACGAGCGCAGCCTCGCACTTTGCGCAGGAACGGATTGACGCCTGTTCGCTTATGTACTTGGAAAGTCCTTCAAAAGCCGCTTTTTCAGAGAGTGAATAGCGGTGGTCGATGCATGAGAGATTCTCAA
Organism: Treponema sp.; assembly: GCA_017525605.1. Lineage (GTDB taxonomy): Bacteria > Spirochaetota > Spirochaetia > Treponematales > Treponemataceae > Treponema_D. The sequence goes on from JAFXSM010000030.1 coordinate 273,387, forward strand.
AAATATTTCTTGTTTCCATAATGAGAAAATTATAGTTATTTTCTCAAAAACTGATAGACCGCATGAAAATTTTATTCTATGATTCGTTCTTATGCCTAAAAGATGAGTAACAAATTTTAGGCAAAAGCGAAAAGGGGAACAGCGAGAAAAGGTGCCACTTCATCGCCAAGACTGAAAAAATCGCTTTCGGATAATCTCAATTATCAACATCTACTAATTATTTGAAAAGGTGGTTTCGTCATGTTCAATCGTGGGGACTACATTTCCGATTCAGAGTGGAATCGATTCCTTGAGTTTTCAAAAGATTTGGAAACTCCGAACGTTGTCGTTAATCTTCGGCAGATTAAGTACAACTTCATCAAATTGCGCGACTCTTTCCCTTTCGCGCATATTTTCTTTGCCGTGAAAGCATGTCCTGGAGAACCAGTCCTCCGAATGCTTTCTGAACTCGGCTCGAATTTCGACGTTGCATCTAGGTATGAGCTTGACAAGCTCCTTGCAATCGGAGTTACGGGCGACAGAATTTCGTATGGCAACACGATAAAGAAGTCACGTGACGTAAAGTATTTTTATGAAAACGGCGTGCGTCTTTTCGCAACGGATTCCAAAGACGATTTAAGAAGTATCGCCGAAAATGCACCTGGAAGCCGCGTGTTCGTCCGCATTTTGGTTGAGGCAGGGCAGAGCGCAGACTGGCCGCTTTCCCGCAAATTCGGTTGTCATCCTGACATGGCTTATGACCTTCTGGTGATGGCAAGGGAACTTGGGCTTACTCCGTACGGAGTTTCTTTCCACGTCGGTTCGCAGCAGCGCGATATCGGTACATGGAACGATGCAATCGCGAAAGTCACTTATCTTTTCTCTTCGCTTGAGGAAGAAGAGGGCATCAGGCTTTCGATGATTAACATGGGCGGCGGATTCCCAGCTCATTACATTCAGCCTACAAACGAACTGAGCGTCTATGCGTCGGAGATTACCCGCTATCTTCATGAAGATTTCGGCGACGAGCTTCCGATGATTATCCTTGAGCCGGGACGCTCACTCGTCGGCGACTGCGGAATCCTCACGAGCGAAGTCATTCTCGTTTCCCGAAAGAACAACACGGCTTTGCAGAGATGGGTCTATCAGGATTCCGGAAAGTTCAACGGTCTTATTGAGACAATGGACGAAGCGATGAAGTATCCGGTCATCTCAAGCAAGGACGCTCCTGGCGAAAAAGAGGGCGAGGTAATCCTTGCGGGGCCTACATGTGACAGTGCTGATATCATGTACGAGAACTTCCGCTACAAGTTGCCGCTCTCGCTAAAGCCGGGCGACAGGCTCTACTGGCTCACGACCGGCGCATACACAGGAAGCTATGCGAGCGTGGAATTCAACGGCTTCCCACCGATAAAGACATATTTCATGGAATAGGAAAAGTCTTTGTCAATTTAAAAATCGAATTTTTCTGACAAAAAAATCCTGCCTGTTTTATGAACGTTTAGGCAGGATTTTTTATTAGCTGTCAGCTGTTTTTTCTATTTTGCGAGCGAAATTTTTTCTTCCAGAAGAAGATTTCTGACTGTCGTGAGTATCTTCTCCTTTGATTCTTCCGCGTCCTTGACTCTGATTGGCCCCATGAATTCGATGTCTTCTTTTATCAGCATTGAAACTTTCGACGGGAGATTTGAGAGGATGAATTCGCGCGTCGCATTGTCCGCACCCTTCATCGCCTTTGAGAATTCGCCGCTGTCCGTTTCGTTGTAGATTTTTTCGATCGCGGACGGCTCCAAATCCACGAGCTTGTTGAACGGGAACGACTCTCGCATTATCCGTTCCGCAACTTTTTTCTTTCCCTTCGACTCAAAATTGTCAGCGATTTCCTTTGTCGCCTTGATTCCGAGTTTGAAAAGCACGTCGGACATGTAGTAATAGTTCGTGCTTTCTTCTTCGGAAAATTCCTTGCAGAAGTCGCTGATTTTCTCCGAAAGCCTAGACTCTACATCTGATTCCGCTTTGTCGGAGCTTGCCGTTGCGAGCGCGGATTTTATCGCCTCCTCGTTTTTGCTTCCGGCAGCTTCTTCCAGAATGAGATTTGCGATGCTTTTTCGTGTTCCTACTGTATCTGAAAGCGTGTCGGAAATCGTCATTCCCGAGCGCGTCTTGTATTTTGATAAATCCATTTTTTTCTCCTTTTTTCGACTTTCGACTTTTTTGATTTGATTAAAACCAGAACGAATTGAAAAGTAAAATGTCACTCATCAGTTTGTCGTCAATAATAGAAATCGCCCTTGTCGTTGTACGGCCAAAGGATTTCTCCGTTTTCCTTGAGCTTTGCCATTATCTGAATGATTTTTTCCTTTGCGTTCGTCACTTTCTCGTCGTCCGCATCGATTGTGTTCTCGATTTCTTTCAGCAATTCTTCCGAGCATCTTTTCGAGCAGTTGAGGAAAATCTTTCGCCGCGTCTTGAATTCCGAAGTCTTCAGAGCGTAAACAAGGTCGTCCTGTGTTGCTTCCCTCAAGACACGCTGCGTCGAGCGGTCGTCAAGCTGCTGTATGTCGTTGAAGAAGAATGACATATACCGCAAAATCTCGAATTCCTTGTCCCTGCCTTCTTCCAAAAGCTTTGCAAGTACGCGTCTCCTTGATTTTTCGTCGAGCAGCGAGAACGCCTTTCCGAGCCCTGACTTGTCTTTTATCGCAAGAGCGGAAAATTCTTCCAGCAGGTTTTCAAGATGATAGCTCAGATGGTCTTCGACATGATTCCTGTCGTCATCTGCCGCATAGTCTTCCATGAATTCAAGAATTTCTGCCTTGTCCTTGTTTGATTCCGCTTTTTCTTCGATGAGCTTCCGAATTTCCGCCCTCATCTGAACAGCATCCGCAATCGCCTTCGTGGCATTCTGCGAGAGTTCCGTCGTATCCATAAATCGTCCTCCTTTTTTTTAATTGAGTGTTTTGCTATCAATACTATTATCAATCATAGAAAATTGAATTGTCAAAAACTCTTTTAAAAATTGAAGGGCTTATGTGGAATCTGTATTCCTGATTTCGTCCGCGACGAGAGAGAATCCTTGTTTTACAAATAAAAAGACGGAAACAAGCTTCCGATTGTTTCCGTCTTTGCAATTTGCATTAGCCTATGCCAAGCACTTATCCAATTCCGCTGAAATTGCTTTTTTGTCCAGCTTCTGACCGATAATGCAGAGCTTTATCATGCGGTCGCCGACTTTCTCGTCCCACTCTTTTGCGATGTCAGGGTTCGCGGCAAGAATCTCTTTCTGCTCTTTTGCTGATGCAGTTGCAATCCACTGACCAGACGGACCAGCCTGAATCTGCCTTCCTGATGTCTCGAAAACGTATGCCATTTCGTCTTCGTCGCTGAACCAGCACAGACCTTTGCATCTGATGATGTTTCGCGGCCATCTGCCTGCGAAGTCGTCGAGCTTGTCGCGGTCGAACGGCTTCCTTCTGAAATAGATGAATGTTCCGATTCCGTACTCGTCGTCGTCTGCACCAGA